>NZ_JACCLP010000001.1:0-398181 GCF_050937395.1 Treponema sp. OMZ 805
ATATAACCGGCATCTCCGATTATATAAAAAACCGTCCAAAGGTTCCTTAAAATGCAGCATCTGAACAAAGTGTCAACTTTGGAAGGTGGTGCATTCGTGCGCGGAACGCGCACATGTCAATCTCGACGTTTGCCGTAGGGCAAACTCGCGGTTAACGAGGCAGCCTTATTTGGTTGCCGAAGTTATACCTTCGTATCAGTTTGCCGAATGCTTATTTCAAAGCTAGTGCTATTGTTAGGGCAAACTACCGTGTGAAACGCTTTATGCGTTTCACACGGTAGTTTGTCGAGTTCTTTGTCTAGCCACAAAAAATTTTAGAACTAGCCTATAGTTTTTTTTATCTGTTTTGTATATAATTTTCCTTATGAATCCTCAAGTTTCTACATTTGATAAATTGGTTGAGTCTCTTTCCACAGAAGAAGCGCAGATAATGCTCGCACATATTGCTGAGAGTATGAAGATGTCTGAAGATATACAGACGGATTCTAAAAAAGAGCCGTTGCTGAGCGATACTGAACTAAAAAAAAGCATTCAAATAAATGATGAACCTTTTTTTATTCGTTTATGGTTGCGCCTTAAGTCTTTTTTTAAGTCATCATCTATTGAGACAGTGTATGAAGAGGAATTGATTCGACGTCTTGGAAAGGACTTGCAGCATGAGTATAAGCAATACATCAATATAAAAGGAAATCTCTTTACAAAGGATTTTTATGAATTGTTGAGAGAATTACGAAAAACGCAACTATTTTTTACGTCTCTTTTATCCGCTTATGATACTGACAAAGGAAATTTTTACTTATTGGTAAGTTCTTTTGTCGCACCGGATGTGTATTTAAAATTAATGTATAATACTGATCCTTTTAGCTGTGTTCCCAGTTCTCAGGCAAACGCCAATCTCCGGTCTGAACTATTAAAAAAAATTGATGAATCATTTTCTCTGATGACGACGGATAATAAGGCTGGAATGTATCAAGCAGCTAATGCAATTGAATGGATGCGATATTTTTGTGAATTGCCGATTGATAAAGCTGTTTTACGCTTTACCGTAAATCCGGCAGTTGACCCTTCCTGTTCCGTTTATTTGCTTTCCGCAGAGATTAGTATGCTTGCATCGGTACTCAGTACAACAAAACCAATTCCTGATGTTGTACTTCAAGCTTTATTTTTGTTATCAAAGCAAGATAAGTTAAACGATAAAACGGTTAATATGGATGAAGAATCGGTTGAGTTTATCGCACAGGCTTCTCATGCGTTGGAAGCAATTAAGGAATTTTCCGTGAAAATTCCAATTTTGGACTTAGCCCGTTATACATTAAAATCGATACATTGGGAACCGCAACGTCTTGAAGGAGGGGAAGATTGGTTTCAACTCTTTAAAGTAGCATGGAAAAAACGATTTAGTGAACGGTGGCAACTATGGGCATCAGAGCAAAGACGCGCTCAATTAAGCCGTCAGATGCTGGATTTGTTGAAAACTGATCGGCTTGAACCTTTGATGTACCGTCCATGGGAGGATTCATGGCTTGTGCTTCGGTTTAAGCGTGAATTCTCATTTAGCTTTCTTGCTGCTTTTTTTTCAAGATTATATCCCTCTTTTGTGCAACCGGTATTAAAAACTTTATTAATGGAAGGAAATTTTTATCGTCGTGAGAATCTTGCGGAATATACGAATGCCTTTACAGCATTGGAAAAACAGCAAAGCTGTATTAGTACTTTTGAAACACGGTTATCTCCTGAGGGTGAAATTGGAGCGGCCTTTATCCAATTAAAGGAAAAAACTGTAGCAAGTTTGAAGAGTAAGAATAGTCTTGAAGCATTAATGAAAAATATTGAAACCGAAGCGAAGCAAATTATTAGTTCTTCTCAGAGTGCATTTAAAATATTGATTGCTTTGCTCAACGGCTTTATTGAGGGTAATAAAAACAGTGTATATGCACCGCTTTTAAATTGGATGATTATCCAAGGAAATGATAATGCAGATTTTAGAAAGCGAGTAGAGGGTGTAAAAAAATTGTTGCAGGAAGTAACAAGTATTCTGTCGGAAGCGGATAAGATTGAAACAGATTGATAATATGGAATAGAAAACAATAAACCTGTTCGGAAACTTCCGTTTCTGAACAGGTTACCTTGAAATGCGATGTTCTAATTTGCTTGACAAAAAAACAGAGCGACTTATACTCTATAAGGAGGAAAATATATGGCAGAATTTCTAAGTGACCGCAACTTTGAACTCTTTAAAGATTTAATATACAACGAAAGCGGTATCACTTTTTCTGTAACAAACCGATCCATTTTGGAAAGCCGTTTGAAAGATCGTTTACGCGAGAACAAAATGGACGATCTTGATGCGTACTATAAAATTTTGACTTCAAATAAAGAAGAACTGAAAATTATGTTAGATTCGGTTACCACCAATCTGACCCGTTTTTTCAGAAATCAACCTCATTTCGATGCTTTAGTTCATTATGTTATTCCTGAAATTGTCAAGATAAAACAAGCCGCAGGGCAAAACCAAATTCATATTTGGAGTGCGGGGTGTTCTACGGGTGAAGAGCCGTATACGATTGCTATGGTTATGAAGCGGCATTTACCGCAGGGATTTACAGCTGATATTCTTGCTTCCGATCTGTCGTTCAAGTCGTTGGTTGTTGGAAAACAAGGCTTTTATCCGGAAGGCCGTGTGGTTGGAATTCCTGATGATTATCTTGCACAGTACTTAACTAAACAAGGAACTGGCTATCAAATAAATCCTGAGATTATGAAAATGGTTAAGTTTGATTATCATAATTTAAAACATGATGCCAATAGAAATAACATCGATATTCTTTTTTGTCGTAATGTAATTATCTATTTTGACGAACCTGCACAACAGGCGGTTATTAATCGTTTCTGGGATGCGATGGCTCCTCACTCATTTCTTTTTATTGGACATTCGGAATCTTTGTTCGGTATGGATACGAAGTTTGAGTTTCTTAAAACCGAATGGGCATGTTTGTATCAAAAAAATGTTAAGTAGCGTTTTTATAGTTATGTACAAAAAAGGATATATGAATTTTTAATATATTTGCAAAAAATATAGGAGGTCGTTTTAGTATGGAAGATATAAAAGTTTTAATAGTTGATGACTCGGCTTTGATGCGGAGCTTGATTGGAAAAATAGTGGATGGGACACCCGGATTGACTGTCGCTGATAAAGCAATGAACGGACGGTTTGCCTTACAAAAGTTAGAGCGAGTTCAGCCTGATATTATTGTGCTTGATCTCGAAATGCCGGAAATGAATGGAATAGAATTTTTGCGTGAACGAAAAAGGCTTAATATTGATATTCCGGTAATCATTCTGTCCAGTATTGCAAAAGAGGGCGCTCGTATCACAATGGATTGTCTGGAACTTGGCGCTAGTGATTTTGTTACTAAGCCTTCCGGCTCGGAATCGGCAAACTTAGCTACAGTCGCCAGTCAGCTTGTGGAATTTTTACAAGCGTATGGTAGACAGTATCAACTGAAGAAACAAGCTACTAGCGGTATTAAAACATCTCCAGCTACTCTTGCACCGCATTATATTCATACGCCCCATCTGCAGACAGCACCACAAACGCATACAGCTGTAAGCGGTACTTCTGTCTTTGCGGTATCTCCAGAAGAAGCTGAAAAACCGATGCAAGTTCGTCAGCCGGGAAAACTTGAAATTATTGCAATTGGGATTTCAACCGGAGGACCGAATGCCTTGCGCGAAGTGTTTGCGGAATTAGATCCGAATCTTCCGCAGCCGATTGTCGTTGTACAACATATGCCTCCGGGATTTACTTATGAATTTGCGAATAGCCTAAATAAGATATGCCCATTGGAAGTAAAAGAAGCTCAAGAAGGAGATCTTGTAAAACCGGGGCGTATTCTTATTGCACAGGGTGGTAAACACCTTATGGTTGAAAAGAAGCCTCTTGGCGTTATTGCGCATATTTCCGATGCTCCTCCTCAGAGCGGGCATCGTCCGAGTGCGGATGTGTTGTTTGCTTCTGTAGCGGAGCAATTCCAAAATCGTGCACTTGGAATTATCATGACGGGTATGGGCAAAGACGGAGCTGCAAGCCTCACACGGTTGTATCAAGAAGGTTCCCGCACTATCGGACAAGATGAAGCTTCTGCTATTGTATACGGTATGCCCCGTGTTGCTTACGAAATGGGCGGCGTAATGGAACAAGTTTCGTTAAGCAATATGGCCTCCGTTATAAATCGCTATGGAAGAGAATTTGCCTAAATATTAGGAAAGATTTTGACGGATGATGTGTGTGCATCAGTTCGGGGAGTATTTTCGGCCTAAATGGAAAGTGCTATTGCTGTGCTTCTGCTTTCAGGTGTTCGAGGCTTTCCGGACTGAGCATATCCCCTGCACTAATGCCTGCCCGCTCAAAGTAGCCTTGTGCTACTTCAAGGGCGTAGCGCACCGAATACGTGCTGGCAGTAATATCTAAGCTGAACGGCTGCATATCATAGATTTCTCGAACACAGCCCGTAGAATCAATAAAGGCAATGGAAAGCGGGTGGGGAGTATCTTTCATCCAAAAGCGTAATTTTTGATCTCGTTTAAAGACAAAGATCATACCGGTACCGCCCGGTATCTCTTTCCGGTGCATAAAACCACGCTGCTGCTCTTGGGCGGTTACCGCAAGTTCCACATCAATGGAAATACCGGTTCCTGTTTTTTTCGATTCGATGGTGATGGTAATAGGAGACGCTTTCGGTCTTTCCGTACCCGTACAAGATACGGTAGCCGCTGCAAAGATAAGAATGTATACAGCCGCAGACAAGTGTCTAAAATCCTTCTTGATGGAATATAAATACATGATAACTTTTCCTATGAAAGACCTTCTCAAAAATTCAGTTCCAGAGGATTCTCTTAAATTCTAAAATCCGTCGATAAAGTTTTGGCGGTTCGTTTCGGCAGCGGCTTTCTCGGTAGTGCTTTGAGAAAGCAATTCATTGAATACCGTCAAATCGATATATTTTACGATAAGCGGCCGCTCGATAACAACACGGGTGTGTTCGTCTTCCCACACAGCACGCTGCGGGTTGATAGAGGTCGGTTCACCGTATTTTTCACAAAACTTGGAATAAACCGAATAGTAATCGATTGTATCGGTGTTTAGCTTAAAGATCATCGTATAAAGGTTATCCTGATAAAACTGGAACCATGACCTGCTGATAAAGTAAGAGCCTGCCGATTCGATAAGACTTCTGTTTTCCGTCGGCAGCAATGAAACATCCCGTTCGCCGCGGTACCCGAATACAGGATCCTGTTTGAGCGTCTCTTTTACTGCATCGATGTTCATGGCAAGCCGGATGCTGCGGTATTCGGTCGGTAATGCGATTTTTTCTTGTTTTTCGCTTTTTCCCGTAGGCTGCTTTAGTTCATTTCCAGTGGGTGCTTGAGCTGTGTGTACGGATTGTGCAGCTGTCGATGGTGCAGAAGATTCTCCTGCTGCTAAAGGTACTACAGTAACCGTAAAAAACAGAAAAGCCGTATATAAAAGATATTTCATCTTATACCCTCGGTGTCCTTGCATATCACCGGACCGGTTTTCCGCGATAGGTCGGTTCGTTTGCACGGGATTGCTTGCGGGCTTGTTCAATTTCCTGCATCTTTTTAAAGTATGCAGTCTGTTTTGACAGCTCAAGTGTATCGGTGATGATGATGCTGTCATCGGTACTGCGTACAATCGGGGTCATTAGAAACTCTGCAATCGCTTGCGAGACTTGTTCTTTGGGAATACTACACATCTTGGCAAGCTCCGCAGGGCCGAATAAGAAGGTATGCTGCTTGCCTGCACCGGGCTGTATCCGTAGCTTTTCAAGTTGAATACTCAGCATATCGTACATCTTTTCAAGCGGAACAGGGATAAGCGTGTTTGCGAGCTGCTTGTACATCGCCCAAATGCGGTCGGCGAGGGTTGTAGTCAAGCGAGCAATCAGTTGGGGCTGAGTTGTAACCATTTGGTTGAAGTTTTGCCGGTTTACTGCTAAAAGCTGACACTCTTCCGCTGCGGTAATAGCTGTGGCCGAACGCGGCTTATTCTCAAGCAGCGCCATTTCTCCGAACATGTCTCCTTCTCTAAGAACGGCAAGTAATACTTCGCTATTGTCCACAATTTTAGAAATTTTTACTCGACCTTTTTGAATGATATATAGTTCCGTCCCTGATTGGCATTCGCAGAAAATCATTGATTCACGGTTATACACCCGAACCATTTGTTTGGTATCCGGTTCGAGCATCTCAATCGGCGCTTTTACACCGGTTGATTTTATTGCCATAAAGCGTTTCCGCGCCGTTTCGGCATATTGTCCGTCCGGTTTTTCTTTTAGGTAGTGATAATACGCATACAATGCAAGCTCAAACTTTGACATTCTCAGGTAATATTCGCCGATAGTAAAAAGATGGGAAATATCGGTCTCGATATTACGCTTCAGGGTAATTCGGGTAAGGGCTTCGTCCAAATACCGCATCTTTTTACTAAAAGAGTAGATAATCTTCATTGCAATAGGAGTGTTTTTTTCTATTAATTCCGGAAACTGTGTATAGTGTACGGCAATCAGCACTACATCGGAAACTGCAACAGCCGTTTCAATTTGACTATGGTGAGCCATACAGGCAATAACGCCTAAAAAGTCGCCCGGCCCGAGGAGATTTCCTTCTTCTTCCGCTACGACCTCGTTTTGCTTTGCAATTTGTACTTGCCCGCTTTGGATAATATAAAAACGATCGGTATCGGATTTCCCTTCAATGAGGATATAAGACCCACGTTTAAAATTTACAAAAGATAATTGAAGCACTTTATTACCCTCTTATTTTTTTGCTTGTCATCATAATACCAGTCTGTCGCAATGTGCGTAAGCCCCTCT
The DNA here is from genome assembly GCF_050937395.1 of Treponema sp. OMZ 805. NCBI lineage: Bacteria > Pseudomonadati > Spirochaetota > Spirochaetia > Treponematales > Treponemataceae > Treponema > Treponema sp. OMZ 805. Next base: position 6,897 of record NZ_JACCLP010000001.1, read on the forward strand.
ATCCGGCAAAAATAACTTCCGGTTCAAGTTCAAACCCTGTTTTATCCTTCACCCGCTCTTGAATTGTCTCAATTAGTTCCACAATCTCCTGTGCAGTTGCAGAACCGGCATTCACGATAAAATTTCCATGCCACGGTGCCACTTGAGCGTCTCCTATTCGCAGACCACGTAAGCCGGCTTCATCTATCAGCTGACCGGATGGTTTTCCGAATGCATGATTATTTTTAAAGACGCTGCCCGCCGAAGGGAGTTTAAAATGCCCCTTCGCTGTCCTATCCGCAATGCGGCTCTCCATTATTTTACGGATGCGCATTATATCTCCTTGCTCAACTCGGAACGTTGCGGAAAGTATCACCGTCCGGCTTTCATTCAGTTCTGCATACCGTTTATTTTGAGGCTGAAACGGTGAGCGTTTATAACCCCAGTCTTCTTGGCGGTATTTGAACTCTTTTATTGTGCAGCCTTTTTCAGAAAAACACAACACTGATACGGAAACCAATACGTCGGAAATCGATTTTTCGTAACAGCGGGCATTCATAAAGACAGCTCCTCCCACTGTTCCGGGAAGCCCTGCAAAATCTTCCAAGCCTGTAAGACCGTGATCTGCGCAGAATTCCGTTAGATCCTGCATCAGCGCTCCGGCTTCCGCTTGAACAAACCGTTTTCCCGCAGATTCCACCGGCATGATTTTATTTAATCTGCGGGTATGGATAACAGCTCCCCGTATTCCTTCATCCGGAATCAGTAGGTTTGTTCCTCCGCCAAGCAGTATCGCCGGTATCTGCTCTTCTTTAATAAATGCAAGCGCTGTCTCCAACTCCTCCGGCGATGAAGGCGTAATATATATATCGGCATTTCCACCGATTTTGAAACTCGTAAATGGACTTAATTTGACATTTTTTTGTATTATATCACGGATTTTAACCGGGAAGCTGGTTTTTTTCTCTTTTTCTTCTAGATTAAACATACTAAAACACTATATACTATCAGCGGCATTTATAAAAGCGGCAATCGTTTATTATAGGGAGATTTTTATGAGTTTACGCATATATAATACATTAGGACATAGGATGGAAGAGTTTGTACCCGTCGATCCGAAAAAAGTAGGTTTTTACGGCTGCGGGCCGACCGTATATAACTATGCGCATATCGGTAACTTACGAGCATATATATTTCAAGATACGCTGTCTCGCCTGCTGCGGTTTTTAGGCTATGCGGTAACCCATGTGATGAACATAACCGATATTGGACACCTTTCGGGCGACGCCGATGACGGCGAAGATAAGATGGTTAAAACGGCAAAGGAACGCGGACAGAGCGTGTTGGAGATTGCCGATTTCTATACTCAAGCGTTCTTTAAGGATACCGAGCGGCTTAACATCCGCCGCCCCGATGTTGTGTGCAAGGCTACCGACCACGTATCCGATATGATAGAGCTGATCAAACGGATTGAAGCAAACGGGCATACGTATTCGGCAGGCGGAAACCTCTACTATGATATTATGACCTTTCCTAAATACGGGGAACTCGCCTCGATTAATCTCGAAGATCTCAAAGCCGGTGCACGTATCGAAGTTGATGAAAATAAGCGGAATCCTCATGATTTTGTGCTCTGGTTTACCAAGAGTAAGTTCGAAAATCAGGCCTTAGTGTGGGATTCTCCGTGGGGCAGGGGATACCCCGGGTGGCATATTGAGTGTTCCGCTATGAGTATGAAGTATTTAGGCGAGCAGTTCGATATTCATACGGGTGGCATCGATCACATCCGTATACACCATACGAACGAGATAGCTCAGTCGGAGGGAGCAACCGGCAAAAAATGGGTAAAATATTGGCTCCATAACGAGTTTTTGGTGATGAACAAAGGGAAGATGTCCAAGTCTACCGGCGATTTTATCACGTTAGATAAGGTTATTGATGCAGGCTATGCGCCGCTCGATTACCGGTTCCTGCTGTTGGGAGGACATTATCGCAGCCAGCTTACCTTCTCGTGGGAAGCGATGGATACTGCAAAAAATGCACGCAAAAACCTTGAACAGCGGATTGCCAATCTGCTTGCCGAAGCCAAACCGCTTCCCGATTTTCCCTCCGACAATCTGACAGCCGAACAGTCGGTTTCGCTGCTCCGTACTGAAAAAGCACGCTGCTATCTGGCGGACTTTATACAGGCGCTTGAAGAAGATATTTCAACGCCGCGCGCCCTTTCCGTACTGCAACAGGTAGTGAAAGATAAGGGGCTTGAAGCAAGCGAAGCTATCACGTTAATTCGCATTTTCGATACGGTTCTTGCATTACATTTAATAGAAGAAGCAGCGGCGCTTCATACCGGTATGGAATCGGTCGATAATGCAGAAGAAATCGAACGCTTGGTCGCTGAACGGACGGAAGCGAAAAAGAATAAGGACTTTAAACGGGCGGATGAAATCCGTAACGTGCTGAAAGACCGCGGAATTGCTTTGGAAGATACGGCAAACGGAACGCTGTGGCGCAAGATGTAACTTTTGGGGAGACTAAGTTGTTTGATGAATTAGCGCCGTTAGATGCGCTTTCCGATAAGGATTTTAAAACCATTTATGATGCGGCAGTTCCTGCACTGTACAAGGTTGCTTATAATATTGTACGAGAAGAGGATGCTGCCGAGGATCTGTGCCATGATGCATTGATTAAGATGACGGAAAAAGAAATGAAGTTTCCGTCATTAAACGATGCAAAGTATTGGCTCATTAGAGTGGTAAAAAATGCAGCGCTTAACTATGCAAAGCGGAGAGTGTTGGAGCGGAAAGTATATACGCGTGCCTTTAAAGAAGATCAGCGCAAAATGGACTCCGGTGAAACTGCGCTCTTGAAAGATGAAACAATTCAAGATGTACAGCATGCATTGGAGCAGTTGCCTGAAAAGCTGCGGATTGTATTACAGCTTCGCGAATATACCGAGTTGAATTATAAGGAGATTGGACGTATCCTTGGTATTAGCGAAGGAAATGTGAAAGTCCGTATTTTCCGTGCACGGGAATATTTAGCAAAAGTTATAGGAGAAGATAATGTCTACATGCCCTAATAAAGATCTTTTGTCTGCTTATATCGACGGTGAAATTCCTTTTCCTTGGAAGGGAACAATAGAACAGCATTTACAGCAATGCGTTGCTTGTAAAAAGATATACGGTCAATATGAGCTGATACACCATTATATGCAAAAACCTACGACCGGAGCGGAGTTTGATGCGGGTGCTTCTTTTGCTAAATTGCTTGAAAAGCGAAATGCCGTATTACAGAATAAACTGCAAGCCCAAGAGCGACGATGGGGATTAAACTCAGGTGAGCGTTGGTTTTCTTCTTCTATTCGTATTCCTGTTCCTGCAGCAGCTGCGGCTGTTCTGATTTTTGTCTTGCTGCCGCTCGTATTGTTCTTCAGAGTAGAATATACCGTTAATTCGGTTACTGCTGCGCAATCTTCTTTCACGCCGATTATTCCCGTTTCGCTTGAAAAACAAAAGCCTATTACCGAAATAGATTACGGTATTACGCAAACAAACGGCACTCAAAATTATGCCGTATCGACCAAATCGGTGAATACCAATGCTAAGTTCTTTACGGTCGGTGAATTTACTCGCTTATATTCAAAAGATGAAAATTTATTTCAGCCGGTTGAATCTACAGTCGATCTTAAAATTTCTTCTTCGTCGTTTCCGCTTTCATTGGAGCATCAACCGCTCTATATCATTGCCGATCCCAATATAAGAATCAGCAATCGATGAAACTTTTTTATCTCATAAGAAAGTATCCCTTTTTTCGCTTTCTTGTTTTTTCATTTGTTATCGGTGGTATAATAGCCGGTATTATTTTCCTTTCTCGATCTACCATTCGTTCCAATGTTATTATCGCTGTGTCTCCTCAAGTTACCGTACCGGGTGAACGAGTCACCGTAGCTGGTAAGAATTTTGGACAGCCTTCAATCCATTCGTGGCTGATGATCGGCAATAACAAAATTAAATCCGACCGGTGTATTGAATGGACGGATACGAAGATCGTTTTTGAAGCGCCCGATACGCTTTATGAAGATATGCTGTACGTGGTGACTAAGAATAAGCAAGGAAATGCTGTTATGCTGGTAAATCAGACAGTTTTTCCGGTTAGCTCAAAACGTACCGCAGACGAAAATCTTCCGTTTATCGATTCTTTGGAAGCCGATTCCGGCAATGTGGGAGATCTGATTTCCATTCACGGTAAAAACTTTGGTCACGCGCGGAATGATTCGGTTGTCCTATTTACAGGAACGCAGAATGCCGTTTATGCGCAAAATACTGCAAAAGAAGCGGTGTTGACTGGCGCTGAATGCAGCGAATCGGACTTCGATTACGAATTTTGGAGCGATCGTGAATTGCGGATACGGGTACCTGATGCCGCAGATACGGGAAATGTCGTGATTATTACCGAAGCGGGAATAAGTAATCCTGTGCCGTTCCGGTTAAAAAACAAATACGGTACTAAAACCTATACGGATACAAGGACATATCGTCTTGTTTCCGAAGTTGAAATTTCCGATTTTCTTGCTGAGATACCGAATACGTTCTTTTTGCAGATACCGTTGCCGCAAAAAACGGAAACACAGCGCACCGTTACCATTAATTCCGTTCAACCGGAGCCGTTTGTACCGTCATATCAGGGTGCGAGTATTTACCGTTTTCATAATGTTGAATCCGGCAGTAAAATACAGATCCGGCAAGAATACAGCGTATCCCGCAGTAGAGTTGAAACGAATGTCAACGTCGCTTCTCTCAGGAAAACGGGACAAAATAATCCGCTTTTATATGCCGCATATACCGAAGCTGATGAATTTCTCCCTGCCGATCATGCCGTCATTAAAAAGATGTGTCGGCAGATTGTTGGGGCTGAAACGAATCCATATAATAAAGCGCGGCGTATCTACACCTTTTTAACCTCAGAGCTAAAAGCGCGGGGAAGCAGTGCGGCAGATGCAGGTCGGTCTATTCTCACTGCTTTGGAAGAAAAGAACGGCAGCTCGTATGACCTTGCGCTGCTGTTTTGTACGCTTTCCCGCGCAGCCGGTGTACCGGCTGTTCCTGCCGCCGGACTATTGGTTGACGCGGAACAAAAAGCGGTATTGCATTGGTGGGCAGAGTTCTATATAAATGGTTTCGGCTGGGTTCCCGTTGATCCGGCGCTTGCGTCCGGTATTCCCTTTGATACCGGCGTTGCCGATAAGGGGCGATGGTATTTCGGCAATTTGGATGCCTATCATATTGCGTTTTCACGCGGGTATCAAACTCAAGCGCCTATGTTACCGAACGGTAAAACGACGGAAAAAGTGCGAAGCTATGCCTTTCGGTCTATTTGGGAAGAAGCCACGCCGAATATCAGCGGCTACAGTGCACTCTGGCGTATTCCAAAGATCACGGGAGTGTATTAAAAGAATTGCATTTTTTTAAATTAATTATTACATTATAAAGTGTAAAACAGCCTGTAAATGGACGGTAACCGGCATCGTTTTTAATTGTTTCGCTATCTAAAGGGGAAACTATCAATACGGATGAAGAGGAGCTTTATGGTACGTGTTTTATCGGTGGGCGGCTCAATCGTAGTGCCTCAACAGCCCAATGAAGTTTTTTTACGGGATTTTTCCTCCCATATACGCAGATGGCTCAGCGTATCGGCTGATAGAAAGCTGATTTTAGTTGTCGGCGGCGGCGGCCCAGCTCGAATGTATCAACAAGCATATAAAAATATTACCGATAACACGCCCTCAAATGATGAAGCCGATTGGATTGGGATTATGGCGACGCGGCTTAATGCGCAGCTTTTAAAAGCAATTTTTTCGGATATGTGCCCTAATCCTGTTGTGTATGACCCTACGGCAGTGGAGCTTTTTTCAGGACAGGTATTGATAGCCGCCGGTTGGAAGCCGGGTTTTTCCACCGATAACGATGCGGTTTTGCTGGCAGAGCGCTTTTCGGCAAAGCAGGTGATCAACCTGTCAAATATTGAAAAAGTATATACCGACGATCCTAAGAAAAATCCCGATGCAAAACCGATTGATACGATTTCATGGGAGCAATTTATTCGGTTGGTCGGTACGGAATGGATACCCGGAAAAAATGTTCCTTTTGATCCGGTTGCAAGCCTGCGCGCGCAGAAAGCGGGGATACAGGTCATCTGTGCCGGAGGTACCGATTTGGATAATCTCGATAACATCTTAAACGATTGCCCCTTTAAAGGCACGACGATAGGCTAGGCGTATGGATTATTATGAGGTTCTGGGAGTTTCTAAAACTGCTTCCGATGAAGAGATAAAAAAAGCATACCGTGCAAAGGCGCTGCAATATCATCCCGATAAAAATCAGGGAAATGCGTCCGCCGAAGAAATGTTCAAAAAGATAAACGAAGCGTATTCCGTATTGTCGGATTCCAAGAAACGCGCCGATTATGACCTCGGCGGCACCGCATCGCAGCAATATGGAGCCTACACACAACAGTATGCACGGCAGAATCCCTTTACCTATAACCCGTTTGCAGAAGAAGATGATGATACGATGTTCGGCACATCGTATCACTGGACGTTCTACCATTCGCCGGAGCAGGAAAACGAGCCTGTTTCGCATCGCAGAGGATTGGGAGCTTTACTCGCCGGTATCTTATATCTGTGGCTCGGATTGCTCAGTTTCCGTGTTATATATGCTTTTGGTTTTTTAAGTCTTTTTATCGGTGTGCCGTTGCTTGTGAAAGGCATTAAAAACCTGAAAATAGCGTTTGTATCGTTTTTTAAAAGCAGTCGTTAGCGTTCGCGGAAAATAATTCTCCCTCTGTTTAGGTCGTAGGGAGAGAGCGCAACTTTTACGCTGTCGCCGGGAACAATACGAATAAAATGTTTGCGCATCTTTCCCGATAAATGCGCCAAAATGACATGACCGTTTTTTAATTCAACACGAAACATCGTGTTGGGAAGGGATTCTTTGACAATCCCTTCAACTTCAATTGCTTCTTCTTTAGCCACAATTCCTCCAAAATAAAACATCGCAAAAGAATCTAATAGAAATCTCTAAAAACTTCAGTTTTTAGAAGTTTTCAGTTGCTTTTTTACTGAAATAACGCTTATAATTGTAAAATCTATTCATTAGTTTGTCAACTAATGGCAAAAGGTACAAAAAAGGAGTTTCAAAAATAGATGGAGAAACAGTTTTATCAAGAGATGAAGCAATCTCTGCATGAGCGCCGCGCCGAAATTATCAAAACATTTGTAGCAAACCATGAAAGTTTTAAGCAGATTATTGAATCGGTTGATCCTAAGGATTTCGGCGATATTGCTTCGGAAGATACCGACCGGAAGATGCTGGAGAGTATGAATGAAAAAGACGCCAAACGGATGCAGCTCATTGAATCCGCTCTTGCGCGTATCGAGCAGGGAAAGTATGGTAAGTGCATCAAGTGTGCAAAAAAAATACCGGAAGACCGGCTTCGGGCTATTCCTTATGCATTGATGTGCATCGAATGTCAATCCGAAACCGAACGAAAAAAACGTTAGTCTGAGGGGAGAAACAGCAGAGAACCGCACTGGAAATATTTTAAGCGGTTCTTTTCTTTTTGCACGAAATTTCGGAGGTATAAATGGAGAAAATATTTTTATTCATCGCAGACGGATTTGAAGAAGTTGAAGCGATTACGCCGCTCGATTATTTACGTCGCTGCGGAGCCGATTTGACATTAGTCGGAGTCGGTGCAAAAGTTATTCGCTCATCTCGCGGACTTGCTGTTACCTGTGACATTACCTTATCCGAGCTAATCGGCGAGGGGGCAAATGCGAAAAAAAATGTCGAGCAGTTGGCGGCAGGTACTGCACTGGCAATCCTGCCGGGAGGGCTCCCGAACAGCCGTACACTCAGTAAAAATGCCGAACTTCGCTCTTTTATAACCGAGACGGCAAAACACGGCGGATTAGTTGCGGCAATTTGCGCAGCTCCGGCGTTAGCGCTTGGCGGATGGGGTTTGCTTGAAGGGAAACGATTTACCTGCTATCCGGGTATGGGAGAGGATTTGCCGACACAGCCCATAAAAGGAGCGCGTGTCATCCGAGACGGCCAATTTATTACCGCCTGCGGAGCCGGAGCTGCTGAAGAGTTTGCTTTTGCCTTGGTTGATGCCTTGTACGGCGAAAAAAAACTCATCGAGCTAAAAAGCTCAATCGCTGCCCTGTAGTGCGGTACCTATCGTTAGTATAATGAAGATAAACGGCTATCAAGATTGGAAGGAGGCGATGCTGCAGCTTCCTGAACGGACGTTTTTTCTCTTAATGCGTCTGTATCTGGGGGAAATTAAAACGCCTTTTAATAAGCAACGCCTCGTAGAGAGCCTCGGTGGATTTTTGTCGAAGCCCGAAACACAGCGGACGATGATAGAAAGCCTTGATCGCCTCGACCTGCTGATTTTAACAGCCGTTCATACACTGCCGGTGACCAACCGCGGTTCATTATTGATATTTTTATCTTCTGAAACCGCCTTACAGACTCGGCTGACCAATTTGGAAGAGCGGCTTGTTCTCTATCGGGACTGTTATACCGATGATTACGATAGACTAATCAACAACTACCGCATTAATCCGTTTTTGTATAAATCCGTCGAACCTTTATTGGATGCACACTCGCTTTTTTTACCGCAGCGAGAACAGGAACTTCAGAGTGAGGCAACGCTTTGCGATGATATCGTATTGGCCGGACTCTATACCTTCTTCCTCAAAGAAACCGATGTGCTGAAGATGAACGGCGCTTTTAAAGTAAAAGCCGAAAAGCAGCTTAAAGCGGTTTTTCAGGATGCAGCAACTGATATCGGCTGTTTTAAAACGCTCTGTACCGGCTTACAAAATCTCGGTTTGCTGATAGTGGAGTCAGCAAGCCTTACTCCCCAGCAAGGGCGATGGGAGGAGTTTTTTAAGCAAAAGCCGTTTGACCGAAAGATGTATACTATCGCCGCAGTGTACGGTCATGCACGTCGTGAGAGTATGCAAAAACGGGCGCAATTCTTTTCGGATTTTTTAACCTCGCTTGATCCTCATGGGCTGTATGATGATATCGCATTGAAGCGCTTTTTTGATTTTTTATTCCTGCGTTTACATGCCGAAACAAACGGAGATGTCTCGATTTTCCCTGATATGATGATAGAGGATGAACTGCGTATGATCGATACGCTCAAAGCGCTTAAGTTTTTGCTGCCGGTCGGGGAATATTGGCAGTTGAATACGGCCTCCTTTAATCAAGAATCGGTAGAGCAGCCGTTGATTGCCGCTCCTTCATTTGAAATAACTATGTTACCCTTTACCGCTCTTGGGCGGATATTTCCGGTGCTCAGTTGCATGGAACCGGTATCTATTTTGACAACCGGCAGGTTTACCATCACACGAGCCGCTTGTTTGCGCTGTTTTGAGCGGTGCTGTACCGATAAAGCTTTGATCGCCTTACTTGAGGAAGCTTCCGGCGGGATAATCCCTCAAAATATAAAGGTGAGCATTTCCGAATGGTACTTACAGTGTACCGCCGTCGGTCTGTACTACGGGTTTGTTATAACCGTTGCAGAGGAAAAACGGAAGCTTTTTAAACAAAATGCAGGGCTTCAGGATATCATCTATAAGGAATTAGCCGACGGTGTGTATCTGATAAAGCAGATGGATTTGGATTCGGTTCGTATGATGATCAAGTCCGCCGGTCTGGATGTAACTTTTTATACTACGGGCGGTACGGGACAATATACTGCTGCCGGATTTGCCTCTATTGAATACCGACATTCCGCGCTTGACCGCTTTGATAAAAAAGCGAAAAAACGGCGCACAATTCAATGCAAACAGAAAAACGACTATTCCGAACATATTCGGGAACTGCAAGCTGTTGTAGATACGATGCCGATCGATCAGTATAATAAGCAAGGCTTGAAGGAAAAAATTGCAAAAAAGCTTATCATCACTAAAGAACAGCTGAATGGAGCGCCGACAGATAACGGTGTTCGAGAAGTGTCGGGGCTTGATTTTTTAGGGAAAATTCACCTTGCGGAAACTGCAATTGCCGACAACAGCCGTTTGGAAGTGTCGATTGATGGGGTTTCCGGCCGTCGGATAATTGTGGGTGTTCCTATTGCAATTGAAAAAACGGAACATGATGCACTCTTGGTGATTCAAGAAGATAACACGCAATGCAAAGAAAAAATTTCGATTGCCGGTATCATAAAGATGCGATCATTCCGTAGTTCATTTTTTTCTTAATGCTGATGGCCGGTTCAAACTTTTGAAAAAAATTCCGATATTGTAATCGGTATCTTGTATATTATATGTATGTTTGCACTTTGTTGCGAACGTGCGTAAAAAGTCAATTGAAAGTTGGTACTTTCTTCTTGACTTTTATGGGAGGGTTTAAAGACGATGGGGGCATCGTTTATATTAGCGCCGTCTTTATTGAGTGCAGACTTTTCACGGCTTGCTGAAGAACTACACTTTATTGAAGCAAACGGGGGACAATGGGTTCATCTTGATGTGATGGACGGAGCTTTTGTACCGAATTTAACGTTCGGCGCTCCCGTTGTACGCAGCTTGCGAAGTAAAAGCACCCTTCCTTTTGACGTGCATTTAATGGTTGCTCGTCCTCAAGATTTTGTGAAAGATTTTGCGGCGGCGGGCGTCGATTATTTTACGTTTCATATTGAAGCGGCAATACATGCCCATCGGCTTATTACGGAAATCCGTGCCGCAGGTATGAAACCCGGTATCAGCATCGTACCGTCAACCCCTGTACATCTTTTAGATGAGGTGTTACCCTTCGTCGATCTTGTGTTGGTAATGACGGTTAATCCGGGCTTTGGCGGACAAACGATGATTCCCCAATGTCTCGGCAAGGTTGAGAAACTGTGTGAATACCGTGAAAAATACGGTTATCGCTATTTGATTTCGGTTGACGGCGGCGTTAATGCGGAAACACTTCCGGTTGTATGCAATGCCGGCGCCGATGTTGTTGTTTCGGGGTCATCTTTTTTTTCCGGAGAGATAAAGAAATGAAAAAAAAATTAGTATTTGCTTATCTTGTGTGCTTTGGTATCTGCAGTATTTTTGCCGAAAGCGCCGATTTACTGAGCGGTTTGGATGCATACAGCCGCGGCGATTGGACTGTTGCGGAGGGATCATTTGAGCGGGTACTTATTACAGCAGAACCGAATGATCGTACAGAGGCGCTCTACTGGCTGGTAATGTCCGAAGCTTCTGCACAAAATTATGAACGTGCATTGAAGTATGCCGATGCGTTTTTGGAAGCAGCCCCTGAAGATGAACGCGCCGCCGAAGTGAGTTATCAAAAGGGGCGGCTTTTACATTTATCAGGTGAGTATGAAGCATCGTCGGATATCCTCTATCGGTTTATTGAAAAGTATCCCGATCATCCAAAGATTCCATCAGCTTATTATTGGATAGGTGAAAATCTTTACGCAACGGGGAATCACACCGAAGCCCGTCAAATTTTTAGCAAAGTTGTCGTGAATTATCCTCAGTCGGGAAAGGTGAACGAGGCTCGATATAAAATCGTGCTTATCGATCAACAATCGGTCCGGGAGGAACTCTTGCAGATGGCGAATGAAACACAACCTGCATCGGCACAGACTGAAAAAGCATTCGAATCCGCCGAACCGAAATCCGATGACACAGATGCTCCAATTGCGTCAGATAGCACGGGCAGCAGTACCGAAGCTGCACCGGTTGGGGAGACAGCTCCGTTAGCGGACGAAAAACAGACCGAATACTTTGCCGACCGTTTAAGAGCGTTGGAGAAAAAAATCAATGAAATTTCTGCAACGCTGTCTCTGATAAGCGAAGAACAGGAAAATCTGCGTATACGGGAACAGCAGCAACAAAAAGAACAAGAAGAAGCCGAGCGGCAAAAACTTGAAAGGCGCCGTCTGGAACTGGCGGAATTGAAAGCTCGTACCCAAACCTTGGAAAAACTCTATGAACAGCATATCAAAGGAGTAAAATAATGTGGCTACCCAATAAAAAGATGATTCTATTATGCCTCTCGGCATGGGTGCTGAGCGGATTATTTGCAGCGGAAAATACAGTCGAAATGATCAGTGATCCGTTAAAGTTGGTTATTTATCCTAATACGGGTAATTTTTGTTTATATCACTCAAAGGTCGAAGATGCCCGTGTGTATGAGCCGCTGTATGATGATCGCTCTCAATCTTCCGTGAATATTTATTCGGTGCTCTTTAATGGTAAGATATTCCATCTTAATAATAAAAGCGGAAAGAAAATTATCATTAGCCAGTCAAAAAACGAGATAACGGTTATGTTCCAGATCAGCATGGATTTTCTGGCGACTCAGACATTTTCATTTGTACCTTCAAAACAGCGCTCAACGGGAAAGATCTTAAAAGTTGTAACTGAAATTCAAAATATTTCGGGGGATATTGCCGATATCGGTTTAAAGGCTCTATTTGACACTTCGTTAGGTGAAAAAAATCTTGTTCCGCTGTATACGGACTTGCGCAGTGAAATCGGAGCGGAACTGATGCTGCAGCCGGTGTTGGAAAAAGATTCCGTTATCTTTTCTGCAGATAGAGGATATGCTTGCCTCTTCTTCTTACGAAATGAATATGTAACGGTACCGACATCTGTGTATATTGCAAATTGGGAGCGGCTGGTAACAAAGAAGTGGCTACCTTCTTACGTAAGCGGCAGATCATTCCGTAAGTATGCATTTTCCGATCCGGGGCTTTTATACGTGTGGTCTGAGAAGAAGGTACTCTATAAAGAAACGTTCAGTGTTACAAACTGTATCGGCTTTTACGATTACCGAAATGCAGCTGATACGGTAACAGCATATTCAGCATATACTCAACAGACTCAAGCAGCGCCGGAGAAAACCAGCCGATCTGCTACCGGTCCGGTGGGAAACTTGACTGTTACGACGATCTATCGTCCTGTTTCGGCAAATCAACCCGCTGCCACCACTAAAACACAGCCTGACGATAATACTCCCGCATCGGCAGTATCTGCAGAGCAATCCTCGGTCGCTCAATCTGCTCAACAGGATGCCTTGGGAAAACCGGAAGAACCGAAAAAAGATTACCGGTATGTACAGGAGCTGTTGGATAAAATTGCGGTGCTTGAAAAGTCTCCCGACGAATTATCTATGGAAGAGATTGCGAAATTACGCACGGAAGTAGATAATGCTATAGAGGCCATGCAGGAAGAATAATGCCGTCATCGATTCTTGAACAAGCAAAAAAACAATTTGCAAAGGGGAATTATCAACAGGTCATCAATTTATTGGAACCCCATGTTACGCAATACGTTGTGTCGGGTGATGCGAAAGATGTCGTGTATAATGCTTCGTTTAACAAATCGTTTCCTTTTTATCTATATTTAGGACTTGCTTGTTTGCATGCCGGGGATATCGGCGGAGCCGTTGATTATTTGACCTGCGCACGGCGTATTAAAATGACCGACCCTGATTTACTGTGTGCGCAGGCTGTGTTGTTTTTACGGCGTGGTGATACCGCACGTGCGATCGACTATTATCTGGAAGCAATTGAGTATAATCCTAATCATGTATTGGCACGTAGCGGATTGGATTTTATCCGGACACATAATACACCGGAAGCAATAGGGGACGCCGTTCAATCGGGCGAAATAAAAAAGTTTTACCCCCGTCCCGGAGTGCAGTCCTATATTAAAAAAAGAATAGCTTTGTTTAGCTGTCTTGTAGGCGCCGTGTGTGTCGTGGTAATTACACTAACGGTATTGGTGAAAAAACCTCTGCCGACATGGACGCGGAATAATAATAGGGCAGATCTTTCGGCATTCACATTGCTGTCGGACGAAAAAGCGCGCCCGATTGATACGAGCGGAACGTATCGATATACACTTTCGGAAAAAGAGGTACTTGCGGCATATCGGAATGCGCAGAAATATTTTCAGGATTCGAGGGATAATCTTGCGCAGATTGAAGTTAATCGTATTTTATCGTCGAACGCTGCTCATTCGATTAAACAAAAAGCGCGATTGTTGATGGATTATTTTGCAACGCCGGGATTCGATACCGTTCGGGATATTCCCGCCTATAGCGATGTGCGCGCCGATATTCCGCTCTATCTTGATTGCTGGACCATTTGGTCGGGGCGTGCAACAAATGTACAATCCGATGGGGACAATACGAGCTTCGATCTTTTGGTGGGGTATAGTGAGCGTATTCAGCTGGAAGGTGTTGTTCCTATCTTTTGTAATTTTTCGGTCAGAATAGATGCTGAGCGTCCGATAGAAGTATTGGGAAAAATTCAGCAACGGGGCGGCATCCTCTTTTTAAAAGCTGCCGGTATTCATCAAAGTCAAGTGCCGGAAAATAAACGCTGATTGGAGAAGATATGTATACGGCGGAAAAACTACGGATAGGAGGCAAGGGCAGCGTTCGGAGCATTGAACTCGGCGGCGATGCCCCCATCGCTATCCAGACTATGTGGAAGCAGCCGTTGCGTGAGGATACATTACAGGAGACGGTACGACAGATAGCCGCACTGGAGCAGCTCGGTTGCGACATTCTCCGGTTTGCCGTACCGGATGTCGGAAGCGCTGAAGCGTTTGTGAAGCTTACCGGAATGACGCCGATGCCGCTTGTTGCCGATATTCACTTTGACTATCGGCTTGCGTTGCGCTGTATGGATGGTTGCGCCGCAAAGATACGTATCAATCCGGGGAATATCGGAACGGAAGAGCGGGTGAGCGCGGTTATTAAAAAAGCACAGGATACCGGAACGGCGCTCCGCATCGGGGTTAACAGCGGCTCTCTCCCCGTCGATATACGAAACCGTATGGAGCAGGAAATTCGCGAAGGACGCAATGCGGAGGATGCGAGGGCAGCCGCGTTGGTAGCGGGGGCGCAGCGAGAAGCGGCGCTTTTCGATAAACACGGCTTTACGCAGTATCTTGTGTCGATGAAAGCATCGTCGGTGAAAGAGACTATCATTGCCAATGAGCTGTTTGCCGCCCGGTCCACTGCGCCGCTTCATTTAGGTGTTACGGAAGCGGGTCCTTTGGTTTCGGGGATTGTCAAAAGCGCCCTCGCATTTTCAAAACTGCTTGAACGGAATATCGGCGCTACCGTGCGGGTGAGCCTTTCCGATACTATGGAAAATGAGGTTATTGCAGCGCGGGAAATTTTGACTGAATGCGGTAAACGGAAAGGCGGTATCAGACTTGTGTCGTGCCCCCGCTGCGGTCGCAATGGGTTTGATGTTCACGGTTTTGTTGCACGATGGCAGCATCGGCTGTTTGCCGAAAAGAAAGATTTGACGGTTGCAGTGATGGGATGTGTTGTCAACGGGCCAGGCGAGGGAAAATTTGCCGACATCGGGATTACCGGCGCGGAAAGCGTTATCCTATTGTTTAAGAGGGGCGTTATCGTTCGGCGTATCGATATACAAGGCTTGACGGAAACGGAAAAAAATACGGTTATCGATGCGGTCTTTGAGGAGGAGCTGAGGAGTTTATGAAAAAGTTTGTAATAGTATGTTTTACAATCCTTATCAGTGTGTTTCTGTATGCACAAAAAGTATCGACCGACTCGCTTGAATACCCTTGGCATCTGCTTGAGCAAGGAAAGGTTGCGTATGAAGCACGTGAATTCGGTAAAGCGCTCCTTTTGTTCAGGCAAGCGCGTGAAATGCATAAAACGCAGGTAACCGCTCAGTATGACTATCTTTTTGCCGCGCTTAAACCGCATCAGGTAAGGGCTGCCGGTGATCTTATTTCGGACGTATACCGCGTGTTGGAAAAGCGGCAGGATTATGAAGCGTGTGCAATCCTCGATAGGATTTTTCTTATTCATCCTCCTGCTTATTTTGATAAGTCGATTTCTGCAGTACTTGCGTGGTTAAAGAAGAGCGATGTTTATCCCGAATGCGATTATCTAATCGGAAAGGTCTATGAGCTGGAAGGAGAACTGACACAGTCGCGCCGGTTTTATCAGGCAGCATGGGAAGCGAGAGACTTCTTATACATCCCCGATATGCGGTTTGAAATTATTTATTCGCTTGCTCAAATTTCCGGCTTATTAAAGCAGTATGACGATCAAGAAAAATATCTTCTTCTCATTTTAACGGAAGATCCTGTGTATGGAACTACCAATGTTGAAAGTGCAACCTTGAGGGCGATGATCCATACGATTAAAAATGAACAGACGGTTGAAAAGTTTTTTTCATTATACCGGCATCATAATGATATAGCGCTTCGTGCTTATATTGAACTGACCGATATTTATCTCCGTGTCGAAGAATACGACCGCGCATTCAGGACTGCGCTGCTCGGAGCCGATATCGCAGTTACCTATTTGAGCGATACGTTGAAAAAGACGGATTTTATGTATAGGTACAGCGACTTTTCCGATCTATTGCTGAGAATCGGTGCAAATAATGAAATCCTGCACTGGACGGAAACCAAGCAAATTTGGAATGTCTTTTTGCAGTTTGCCGATTTGTTGTACCGACAGGGATTTGTCGTACAAGCAAATGATCTCTATTACAAATTGGCTAAAAGTTGTCCTTCTTTTACGTACGCAAAGGAAGCAACATACAGGCTTTCGCAAACTTTTTAAACGAAAAGAACTGCCGCATCTGAAGCGACAAAAACGGGGAGGTGAAAAATGAATATACACGACTACGGATTTTATCGGGTTGCTGCGGTAGTTTCTCCCTGTGCGGTTGGAGATTGTGCCGGTAATGCCGAGCGAATTATCAGTGCATTGCGAAAAAGCGCCGAAATGGGCGCCGATATTGCCGTATTCCCTGCATTGGCGCTCACGACCTCCAGCTGCGGTACTCTTTTTGGGCAGCGGTCATTATTGAATGCTGCAGAAGATCGACTTGAGTATATCGTCCGGCAAACTTCCATGGAGCCTATTATCGGTGTGCTCGGTTTCCCATTCTTTTTTTCAGGGAACATCTACAGTGCTGTTGCCGTCTTCAGTAGGGGGACTATCTACGGTATTGTACCGCTTGATGGAACCGTACATTCCCGCGTTTTTTCCATATATGACGGAAGAGAACCCTCGGTAATTCTTACCGGCTTGCAAAATACCGCTGTTCCGTTCGGTTCGGATTTGCTGTTTGAAGTGGAAAAAAGCCGGTTTTCGTTTGTAATCGGCAGCGAAAAAAATGCACGGAATCAAAGTCAAGCCGAAAACAAAAACACTTCTCCGGCGGCGGACAATACTCTCACGGTAACAGGATCGGCGCTCTACATTGAGCCGCTCGCACAGGCGTCGTTTGCAGGTTCTTTTACGGAACTCTGCCGCAGCGCTGCTGCTCGGTCAAAGCAGGAAAGAAATACGGTTTTGTTTGTCAACGCCGGTTGGGGGGAATCTACAACCGATACTGCCTGTGCGGGCGAGCGGGGTATTTATGAAAACGGCGAGTTGTTGGCGGCAGCAAACGGCTTTGAGCTATCCACCTTTAATAAAACATCAGGTGATTTCAATTTTTCCGGCTATGAAGATGAAGCTGCTATTACCCTTGCAGATATGGATTGCGAGGCTCCCTCCGGTCTCGGCCGTAGTCCGTCGGCTTGCCGCCGTATTGTTATCCCGACCATTCCTTCCCGAGGGGTACTGCTTGTCCGTCCGCGCAACCCCAATCCGTTCATCCCTCTTGCGGTACAAAATAACGAGCAAGCATGGGAGAGCTTTTTCTCGCAGGTAATAGAACTTCAGGGACGCGGGCTTGCTAAGCGTATGTACCATACGGGGTGTACAAAAACCGTGCTCGGAATTTCGGGCGGCTTGGATTCCACATTGGCGCTTTTTATTTCAGTCCTTGCTTCTCGAATGCTCCGCCAGAAACCCGATTCGGTTACGGCAATTACTATGCCCGGATTCGGAACAACGGATAGAACCAAGTCCAATGCGCTCAAGCTTGCCGAGTTGCTTGGATGTACCGCCCTGACTATTCCCATAGAAAAAGCGATGATGCAGCATTTTGCGGATATCGGACATCCCACAGATCTCTGCAATACCGTTTATGAAAACGCGCAAGCTCGTGAGCGTACCCAAATTCTGATGGATAAAGCAAATCAGCTCGGTGCACTGCTTGTCGGCACGGGGGATCTTTCCGAATCGGCGCTCGGTTGGGAAACGTATAACGGTGATCACATGTCGATGTATAACGTTAATGCCGGTATCCCCAAAACACTGTTGCGCCATTGTATTCGCTATGTTGCAGCCTATCCAACCGCCTTTTTGCCGGATGCCGATAAGCATACCGAATTCTACGCCGTTGTACAGGATATTCTCGATACGCCGATTAGTCCCGAACTGCTGCCTGCACAAAAACAGATCATTACGCAAAAAACCGAGGACATACTCGGTCCCTATGAGCTGCATGATTTCTTTTTATATTATATTCTCCATACGGATTTCAGTCCTGCAAAAATTCTTCTGCTTGCCGAACATTGTTTTTCTACGGAACAACGGTATAATCGTCAACAGATACTCGGCTGTATGCGTATCTTCTACCGGCGGCTTTTTTCTCAGCAGTTTAAACGTTCCTGTGCTCCCGACGGTGTGCAGGTAGGTTTCGGTAGTTTTTCTCCGCGAGGGATATGGCAAATGCCGAGCGATATGAACGCTGCCGTCTGGATCGCCGAACTTGAAAAGTTGTCGGAGGTATGATAGATTGTTTCAATGTTTCATACAATTGCCGCGTGGATAGGGCAGTATATTTCTTATTTTCCGTTGGTTATTTTTATCAGCTTGCTTCTCGGAGGATTTAACCTTCCGATTTCGGAAGATATCATTGTTATTACTGCAGCCTTGCTCTGTAAACAAGAGAAAGCATCTATTCCTGCCTTCTATGCTGCTCTTTATTTTGGAGCAGTGATCAGTGATTGCCTTGTGTACTTTTGGGGATGGCTTTTAGGGAGGGGCAGGATTTCCAGCAGATTCTTTTCAAAATTGATAAGCGAAAATAGTGTCATTCGTATTTCCCGTGCCCTTAACCGGCACGGTTTTTTTACCTTTTTGTGTGGACGTTTTATTCCTTTCGGTGTACGTAATATTATTTCAATGACATCCGGCTTTGTCAATTTTCCGTTTTATAAGTTTGCTTGTTTTGACGCTATTGCAGCGGTCTGCAATATTTCGGCTTTATTCTGGCTGGTCTACTTTCTCGGGCAAAGGGGCAGTCATTTTATGAAGATTATCGGAATTGTGCTTTTACTGCTTTTTATCGGCTTCAGTATTTATGTTATGCGATCGGAAAAAATCTTTAAATCTTCACAAAAGGGGCATAGCGCCGAATGATGCATAATATGTATCGGTAAAGAGGAGACAGTATGAATAGATTCGTAATTATCGGTTTAGGCGCGTTCGGTGTCCGTATGTTGGAAGAACTGCTCCGTTTTACCGATGAAGTTATCATTATTGATAAGGATCCTAATCTTATTAAAAAGTATGAAGGCAAGGCTGTTAAAGGCTCTGTCGTAAATATCACCGATGAAGAGAGTCTCCGTAGAAATATTCCTCAAAGAATCGGTACTGCGATTGTTGATCTGGGCGGTAGAATTGAGCTTTCGCTGATGGTAACCAAATATTTAAAGCAGCTTGGCATTAAAGAGATTGTCGTAAAGGCCGAAACCGACCAACATGAGAATTTGCTGTCCATGGTCGGGGCAACCAAGGTGATTTTTCCCGACCGTGAAGCGGCAAAGCGGGTTATGCCGATGTTGGCATCAACTTTGTTGTTGAATTTTCTGCCGATTTCAGCGGATCTTGCACTGGCGGAAGTAAACATTAATGAAAAATATATCGGCATGACGCTCCTTGAAGCAAATTTACGGAAAGAACTCGGTCTCAATATTGTGGCAGTACGCAAGCAAGATTCTGAAACTTTTGAGTTTATTGAACCTGACTATCGGTTTGCCGCAGATGATATTCTCCTTTTAGCAGGTTCGGAAGAGCATATCTTTGCTTTCTCTCATCATAAAGAAGATTTACATAAAAAAGAGCATATAAGTCTTTTCCGTATGCTCTTTCCGCGTTTTCAGCTTTAGATTTTTCGTAATCTAAATTTCAATCTCATTCATTTTCCGCTCTGCGTAGGGCCAAAAGAAATGTGCCATAATGCCGCTTGCGAGCAGCGGAATACCGCTAAAACACAGCAAATAGCAGTGCTGCGGCATAGACGTCAGCGTTGCTGCCGTTACGGTGATGCTTAAAAGCAACAGGTCGGAACATAGCATGATGATAGTGTTCAGATTATGCTTAACTGCCGCTGCGGGTGTGTCCCAGTGGAGCTTTGGACGCGCGGTATCCAGCATCAGCGCAAGTAGGTTGCAGAACAGGGCGAGCGAGAGTGCAATTATAAATGCAGTGATGGTTGTCAGCGGCGTTAGCGAAAAAAGAAGCGCAATGCCGCCTACACCTATTATAGAACCGATACCTGCAAAGAGCATTGCATGTGCAAGCTTCGCCTGCATATACCGCTTTATTGAAAGGGGGAGACTTTTTATTAATCCAAGGTTTTTTGCATCACGGGAAACGGATGTTGCCGCGATGCCGGGTGCCGAGCCGAGAAAAGCGCCGCATACCCCTGCAATCATAAGCCCCGTACTGCCCTGCATAAGGACTTCCGTTTCCGGCGGTAGGTTGAGCGAGCCGGTAAGGTACATAATGCCGTAGATGAGCGGCAGCAGTATCATCGTGAACGGCCCGTTTAAAAGATACGCCGGCTCGCGGTTCAGTATATGGATTTCCCGTAACAGTAATGCAGTAAAGGCTGAGCGTCGTGTGAATCTGCGGCGGATAAATTTCGCCGTTTCGGAAGCGGCGAGCCGTTTTACAGCCTGTTCATCAAACCCGTCCAGCGTTTTTTCATACACTCCCGAAAGCAAAGCGATAAGCGCTGCCGGAATTGCAATACAACTCGCGATAAACGGTAGAAACGAACCGATCGATGCAGAAAAAGAGTTCGCTGAGAGAGCTGCTGCAAAAAAACGTACGGGTAGCAGACAGCGTGTAACGGCAGCAATACCCTGCCGGGTGTGTGTAAGAACTTCTACTAAGTTAGGACGCTCGTGCAGCATATTGACCGATTGTACAAAATAATTGATTCCAAGCGCCATCACGATACCGAGTAGACCGGTAATCAGCATTACGAATCGGCGCTGTTTAAAAATCTTCGTCATCCTCATAACGATGATGTTGATAAGGTAACACAGTCCGATAACCGGCAGCGGAAAAAAAACGGCGCCGGTTAATGCCGTTATATAGAATGCAGCCGGTGAGCGCTCATAGTATCCGTATACTGATGCGGTAACTCCGAAAAAACTTATCGAAATAATCAGAGCCGGTAAACAATGGGCAAGGAATTTTGCACCGAAAAAAATACGGGATGGAATAGGCATCGCCCGCAACGTTTGTTCGATGCTTCCGATATAATATGTGGAAAGCGTCAGCAGAAAATTGGAAATAAAGAGAAAGGCAAACAACGCTGTGATTTCAATTTCAAACAAGAGACGCTGCATCCCTAACGGCTGTAAACTCTTGTAGAGATTTATTGTGAGCATTCTGAACAACATAATAAAGCAGCCGCCTATGTATATTAAAAATAGGATGAAAATCCCCGTTTTAACGATAGAGGTAGTTTCTCCCGTATTTTCAGCAGCGCTGCCGAAAGTTTCTTTCCTTGAGTTATTTCCTGCGGCTCTTTCTTTAATGGTTATTACCGTTTGCCCTTGCGTGTGTAGGTTGCCGCGGTGAGTACGGCTGCTGCTTTTCCGGATAAAATCTTGCCATCGGCTGATTCCGAATACCGTCATCGCATAGATGCGGAATAGGAACTTAAAAACGGCAGCATACTGTATGCCGGTCTTGTTTTTTTGATGCATATACATGTCCTTTTGCAATACGGGATGTCTCAAAGGTTGGTTACTTTTTCGCTATCCCGTATATTTTCAAAAGGATGTTATTTTGTAACTTTGGTGATCTTCACTGTCCATTCGCCGCCGTATTCGATTTTATGTACTGCTGCGAAATTATCCATGTTTAATGCCATCGATAAGCAATCGAGGCTATTGTAATACAGCAGCGGCTTTCCGTCGGGAACATCACCGAAACTGTTCACATACGGCATAGAACCGGTATACACTTGCTTTCCGTTATTGAATACCGTTACCTGCACGACATCATTGACGGCTAATTTTAATGCATCAGCGGTTTCACGGCTGATATTTGTCCACACATTTCCATACTGCACATCGAGGGCGGGGATAGTGCCTAACAGTGAGCCGTTATCAAAACGAGGTTTCTCGTAAGGAAGTCGGACAATTTCTTTTTTTGCCGGTCCCACTTGCTCAAAGCTGATAATCCCCCCTGCGAGCCGTGCACCGGTAAAGGCGTATACATCACGTCCGTGGAAGGTATAACTCTTTTCGGAATTTTTCCGGCGGTTCACCGCTTCATCGATTAAACGGACTTCCGCAATTCCTAACCGGTCTGCAACAAGCGTAAGTGTTCCATTGTCAGGGGTAACAATATAGTGACCTGTCTTAGTCTTTAAGACAACCGAATCGCGGTCGGTACCGACACCGGGATCAACTACCGATACAAAAACGGTACCTGCCGGCCAGTATTCTACTGTCTGAAAAAGTCGATACGCTGCATCCCAGATACTGTAAGCCGGTATTTCGTGGGTAAGATCGTAGAGCGGAATCGCAGCCGATTGAGTAAAAGCAACCCCCTTCATTGCCGAGACAGCTCCGTCCTTTAATCCGAAGTCCGTTTGAAATACCAACGGTCGAGAATTTCGGGGCGTTCCCGCACAGCCGGAAATACCGATTGCAATTATCAGCATACCCGCTGCAGCCAAACCGAATAACCTTTTACTGCACATAATTCCTCCTATAAAACCAACTTTACTTTTACAAAGTTGATCTCATCAGCTGGTGGACAAGGATGTCCATCAGCTGATGAGAGTTTTTAAAACTCATCAAAAGAAACGTCGTCCTGCTTTACAGGGGTATCGCTTCCTTCGGGGACATTTTCTATGTTTTTAACGGCCGATGTATTTGAATCGAATTCATCGTATTTGTCATAGTCGGCTTTTAATTCTTCTACAAGTTGTAAAAGTGCTTTTTCGTCTAATGCTTTTAAAACATCTTGACATTGTGCGGGTGAAATTGCAATCCGTATTGCAGGGCAGTTAGCGCCGTCGCTCGCTTGCGTTGTCGCATTGGCAAGAATGAAATACGGTCGCTGCGGAGTAATAAACTGATAATCGAACCGCAACGTTGGGAGCGCTTCATGTGCTCCACCGAATAATCCCCACGTCATTACGACATTGGTTTTTCCAAATGCTCCTTTTTTCTTTGCACCTTCAAGAGTCAGTGTTTTATCTGCGAAGGCTGCGAGGTATTGTTCAATAGCATCCCGTAGAAGTACACGCTCTTTCTTTTTTAAGGAAATCCAAATATTATCTCCCATCATTTTATGATGGAATTTAACAGTGTTGGTTGACGGCTCAAAAACAAAGCTGATGTCGCGTGGCAGTAAATCGTTGGAATAACGTTTTACTATATTGAGATGCAGTACACCTAACGACTGAACCGGATAATTGCCGAGGAAGTCGGGATCATGCTTTTTTGACGTAGAGGCACAGGCACCGCTCAAAAGGACAATACCGAGCGTTGCAAGCAATAAACACAGGGGGGTAATACGTTTCATAATAACTCCTATAAAAACTTGAGCTAAAAAGCTATGCAAGGATTAGTTAGACGGCACTTTTTAGCATATCTTTTTATCCCGCATTGTACGGAAAACATTCTCTTAATGCAAGGTCTTTGCATCGATGTCTTTGCATCGATGTCACAGGGTAAACGCATCAGGTGAGTAGGTAAAAACCAGTGAATATCATTATGTGCTGCAAGCTCGGAGTTTTTCCATAAAGCGTTTTTTATTGACAATTGCCCGTACATGGGTGCCGCTGCCGATAATTCCTCTATCGTTTGATACTTCCGCTTTAAAAGTCAAGAATTTTCCATTCTCACTGATGTCTATCAGTTCGGTATGGACATACACTTTCATCCCTTCAAGGGTTGCTGCAGTATGTTGAATGTCAACTTTTACCCCGACCATCGTATATCCTTCTTCCAAGAATGGAAGTACGCTGAGTGCTGCAGTCCGCTCAATTTTTAAAACCATGTTCGGCGTCGAAAACACCTCAAGCGTATCGTCACCGTCTTGACTGGCCAACATTTCTTTTGTAACGGTAAAGCAAGTATCTCCTTTAATTCCGACTTTCATATCAACCTCCTACACCTACTACTTTATTGCACCGGCGGTCATTCCCTTAATAAAATACTTACTCATAAATAAATAGAGAATCATCATCGGTAAGATGGCTACAGTTAATCCGGTAAAGAGGAGCGTCCAGTTGGTACTGTGCTGACCGAAAAAGGTACTGAGGCCGACCGGTAGGGTTTTCAAACTTCTATTATGTAAAAAGACGAGCGGGAAAAAGAAGTCGTTCCAAATAGGAACCGCATTGTAGATGGTTACCAACGCAATCCCGGGTGCGATGACCGGCATCATAATTTTGCTGTAAATTGCAAAGTCGTTACATCCGTCGATTCGCGCAGCATATTCAAGGTCTGCCGGAATAGCCTTAAAGAAACCGGAAAGGATAAATATCGTCGAGGGAATACCCATTGCAGTAAAAATGAAGATAACCGACAAAAAGTTATCCATAAGCCCAAGTTTTCTGATAATCATAAAAAGCGGGATAATAGCGGCTTTGAGCGGCAGCATAATACCGCTTAAAAAGATCATATACAACAGGGTATTCCCTTTGAACACGTAGCGGCTGATAGCATAAGATGCCATCGAACCGAACAGCAGCACTAATACCATAGAGGATACCGTTACGATGATGCTGTTGAGAAAGAAGGTACTGAACCCCATATCAATCCAAACCCGTTTGTACGAAGAAAAATCGGGATTTGCCGGTAAGGCGAACGGGTGTTGGAGAATCTCCCGTGTGGGTTTTAGCGAGGATATGACCATATTAAAAAGCGGATACGCAATCAAAATAACATAGACAATCATCAGTATTAAAATACCGCCGATTACAAGGCTCTTTATCGGAGAGGCAGTTTTAATGCGCCAATTCATGTTCATACCTGTGTCTCCTTTGCTTTTCCGATTGCGACGGATACGAGCGAAATACAAAAGGTCATAATGTAGATTATAACAGCGATGGTACTGCCGATACCGATTTCGGGGTTACCCGTATCGACCGAACCGAAGGCTGTGCGGTAAAAAAGCGTACCGATGGTGTCGGTGCTGTAGTTCGGTCCGCCGCCGAGGTCGGTCATGGTGTATATCTGTTCAAAAACATTTAAGCTGCCGATGACGGTTAGTACCGTGATAACCGTTATGGATGGAATGATGAGTGGAAATATGATTTTCCAAAATAAGCCTACTTCGCTTACGCCGTCTATGTATGCGGCTTCGATACAGCTTTGATCGATTGAGTCGATGGCTGCAAGGAATACGAGTGAAGGAAAGCCTACCCAGCGCCAAATGTTGGTTGCGATAATGGCAAAGGTTGCC
Organism: Treponema sp. OMZ 805; assembly: GCF_050937395.1. Classification (NCBI taxonomy): domain Bacteria; kingdom Pseudomonadati; phylum Spirochaetota; class Spirochaetia; order Treponematales; family Treponemataceae; genus Treponema; species Treponema sp. OMZ 805. The sequence goes on from NZ_JACCLP010000001.1 coordinate 32,528, forward strand.
GTGCTTTCATCGCCGAGCCATGCCCGCCGGAGAGAGGAGAGGTCGATGAGGTTCAAAAAGCTGTTGACAAGTCCGTCGCTCTTTAAATACATACCCCACAAAAAACCGACCGCTACAATGGAAAAAAGTACCGGTATAAAAAACACGCGCTTAAAAAAGCCATGCCCTGCAATCTTTCTACTTAATGCATACCCGAACAGCAATCCGAGGCTGTTTTGAATGAGCATCGTACAACAGAACCAGATGCCGTTGTGCTTTAACGCATTCCAAAAGCGTTCATTATACGGAAAGGTAAAAAACAACTTTTTAAAATTACCCAATCCGGTGAACGAGCCGCGGAGTAGCTGATTCCAGTCAAAGAAACTGTTGAACAGGCTCATAAAAAGCGGCAGTAAAATAAAAACGCTGACAATGAGCAGCGCAGGCGTTACGAAAAACGCAATCCATAAAAATTTACTTGTTTTTGACGTTATCATACTGTTATATTACCCGGAGCAATCGCATCAGACTCCTTTTTAGTAGCCCCGCAGAATCAATGGGTTGTTCAACCAGAATTTCGCCGCTTCGCGGCTCAAATGGTCTCACAGCCCATTGATTCTGCGATATTCATCTACATACCGGTCTGATTCGATTGCTCCGAACGTTTATTGTTGAAAAGGTTTATAGTAGGTAGCGATACCGGTTTGTACGTTCTTACAGGCTTGTTCTGCAGTTAACGTACCTGCCAAATACCCCTGTCCTGCGGCCTGCCACAGTGCCGAACCGGTCGGCTGCTCATAGCGGAACGGAACGAGGAAGATATAGCTGGTGCTGTTTTTCATCATCGTGATGACTTTTCCGACAAACGGATCCAACGAGGTATCAACACCAGGGGTTGAGCTGATCATTTTAAGATCGGAGATCAACATATTGCCTACCTCGGTAGATCCGAGAAATTGCAGGAAGGTGAGCGCCGCTTCTTTATGCTTGGTTCCGGCATTGACTGCCCAGTTCATATCGGCATAGAAGGTAACATACTGTTTTCCTGCCGTTGTACCCGGTACGGGGAACGCATCGAAATCAAGGGAAGGATTGTTCGCCTTAAAGGTACCGGCTTCATACGAACCGCCGATCATGTGTGCGGCCATTTCGTTCATAAAAGCGCCTTGAATGTCGGTATAGCCGACACCGGTGAACAGTTCCGGCATATAGGGGCGTAAGGCGCCGATTCTTTTAACCGCATCGACAAAGCGGGGATCTTCGAAGGTGGTTTTACCGGCAACGACTGCATTGAAAAAGTCGTTAGCGCCGTAGAAATTGGGGCCGACGCCTCCTAACAGCGTTTCTACCGTCCATCCGTCTTTTGAACCGTTTGCAAGCGGGGTAATTCCGTTCTTCTTGCATACTTCAAGATTGGAAATAAATTCATTCCATGTTGTCGGAACTTTTAATCCGAGTTTTTTATAGATGGCTTTGTTGTAATAGCAGAAGATCGCTTGGCTTAACGCAGGTAGACCGTATATTTTTCCGTCTTTAACGCTCCGTGCTCCCTGCTTTGCCGGTTCGGAATAGTCTTTTAAATTGGGGATAAGGTTGTCGAGCGCAAGGAGATATCCGCTGTCCGCAAGGGTCTGTAAACCGCCGTAGGCTCTGCCCATAAAGACATCCGGTCCGCCGCCGCCTTGCAGCGATGCGCTTACAATCGTGTTGTACTCGGTGTTTTTGATGGCGGTTTGTTTTACGGTGATGTTCGGGTGCTTTTTTTCAAAGGCTTTAATCACCTTTTCATAGAATTCGACATCCTCGGTACGCCATGTCCAAAATTCCAGCGTAACTTTCTCGCCGGAACCGGTGCCTTTTTCATTTGAACCCATGGCTGTTAATGCCAACGGTGTCAAGAGAAAAAACGCTGCCAAAGCTGCAATGATTTTATTTTTCATCATTTGCCTCCTTTTTTTAGGTATCTCTAAAAATTCGGTTGGATTTTTAGAGGTTTTCCTATTTTAACCGATTTTAAAAAAACGGTTAATAACCTTTTTAATTCCGCTGTCCCACAGCGCCCATTCGTGCCCACCTGCGCTTTCTTCATAATAATGCGCGATGCCGTTTTCCAGTAAAAAACGGTGGAAGTCGCGGTTGACACCGATTAAACTGTCCGATGTGCCGCATTCAAGGGAGAGCCGTGGGTATACTTTTCTTTGCATAGATTTTTTCATTTTGAGTACCGCATTTTTATACTCGCTTTCCATATTCTCTATGCTGCCGAATATGCCCTCCGCCCATTCGGGGGTAAAGACGGGATGTTCGGGTGAAAGCTGCTCCCGCGTCAAGAAAGCGGAGGAAATGCCCGCGGCGGCTCCGAAGTTTTGCGGATACAAACACGCTGCTCGTATCGCTCCGGCTCCTCCCATCGAAAGTCCCGCGATAACGGTATCGTCCCGCTCCGCTGAAAGATGAAACAGTCTCCGTGTCAGTCGTATCAGCTCGTCCCCGGCAAAGGCGCCATATTGCTGCCCGGGAAGTTTACCGTCGATATAAAACGCATTTTCCGCCGTCGGCATGATGACGGCAATATGCTTTTCCGTTGCGTAGCGCCGTATGTTTGTGAGCGTGAGCCAGTCCGTATGGCAGCCGTATAACCCATGCAGCAGATAGAGCGTTTTGAGCGGACGGTTTTCCTGCGCCTGCGGCTTGTTACCGGAGGCATCGGGTGCGCTGTCCTCCGCCGGAATAATTGCGCACAGTGAAACCGGACGCATAAATGATTGTGCAAAAACTTCGGTATAAACAAGTGCCATGGTACTTTTCTTATCGCATCTAAAGCTTAAGGAAACTGTCTAAAAACTTCAGTTTTTGGACAGCCCCATTTTCCTATCATTTTCAAATTTTTTTTACAGCGCAGCCTTATAAATTGCAAGAACATCAGCTGCCGTTAAGGTTTGGAAACCGCGGATTTTTCCGCTGCGGCTCCGGTGCATCACAGCAGCTTCGGCCATCTCTTTAAGATGTTCTTCACCGATCCCCACTTCGTGCAGCGTCATCGGAATGCCGAGCGATGCAAAAAATTCCGACGTCTTATCGATAGCGGCGTTTGCTGTTTTGTATACGTCCGCATCTGCGGGCAATCCCCACACATTGATGCCGTATTCGGCAAGCTTATGTACGGTATTGTCGTTCAATACGTGCCGCATCCAGTGGGGGGTCAGGATTGCAAGTCCTACTCCGTGTGTAATGTCGTAAAAGGCGCTCAGTTCATGCTCCATCGGGTGAGCCGACCACATCGTCATCTTTCCGCAACCTAACAAACCGTTGATTGCCCATGTTCCTGCCCACATCAGATTGGCGCGGGCGTCATAATTATCGGGGTCATTCAGCGCAATGGGTCCGTAATGGATACAAGTCTTGAGTACCGCTTCGGCGAACCGGTCTTGTAAGTAAGCCCCATCGTCCAACGAAAAATAACTTTCAAAGGTATGGCTCATAATATCCGCAGTACCGGCAGCCGTATGCGCTTTGGGTACCGAAAAGGTGTAGCACGGATCCATCACGGAGAACTTAGGCATTACAAGCGGAACTTCAAAGCCGAGCTTTTCCTTGGTTTTAAAGTTAGTAATAACGGCTCCGCAATTCATTTCGGAACCCGTCGCTGCAAGGGTTAAGACAGTACCGAGCGGGAGGACGTTCTCCGCTGATGCCTTCCGGGTAACAATGTCCCACGGGTCGCCGTTATAGTGCGCACCGGCAGCGATTGCCTTAGCACAATCGATGGAACTTCCGCCGCCGACAGGAAGGATAAAATCAAGCTTATGTTCCCGTACCAGCGCGATTCCTTTTTCAACTTCTTCTATCCGCGGGTTGGGAGAAATGCCGGATAGTTCCGCATAAAAAATACCTTTTGATTTTAACTGTGCGGTTATCGTATCGTAAAGGCCGATTTTCTTGATACTCCCGCCGCCGTAACAGAGTAACACCCTATTGCCGTATTTTACTATCTCATCGGCAAGCCCTTCGACACTGCCTTTCCCGAACAGTATCTTTACCGGTACATCAAAAACAAAATTAAACATTATAGCCTCCCTCTGGCAATCTTTTAGTTAGTATAGTGAGATAAAGTTTATCATAGATTAGATGATTATGCTATCCTGCGGTATTTTCCGTGGTTTTCTGCTGTTTTTAAAAGTTAATGCTGTTCTAGCAACTCCGTTATCACCTCACCGATATCTCCGTTGATGCAAATTGAACGCTGCTCGATTTCTTGCGGTGAAAACGCCTCTCCGTAATTGATGCACACGTAGACCGACTGCGGATTATGTGCCGCCATGTGTTGGAACGGATATTTGATAATCCCGGGTGTGTTTGCTCCAACGCCGAGTTCTAAAAAGAGGATGCGGCTGTTTTTGTATGCCGTAAGAAAATCGGCATGGCGTTTGGCGGCAATTTGCCAACCGGCATCTTCGACAAACGTATCATCCGCTCGCAGATTCATATTCATCGGCTTGCCGCATACCGGGCAGTACGGAATCAATTCTTTAGGAATCTTCATATTGTGCTGCTGCTTATACATTGCCCGCACCAAATAATTGGAATCAATCGCCTCTGCAATTTATTTTTCAAGCACCTCGGTTTTCCAATCCTTAATCGTCCTCGTTTCTTCACTGAAGCTCGTCCCAATCAGCACAATCTTTTTTCCCTCTGTCTTATACTTTGCGATGTAGTTTTGCTTTTGTATTTGCGCGATTGCATCTTCCGCACTGCCATTTCCGGAGAGTTTAAACTCGAAGATATACACAGCATCCACTGTTTGTACAATACAATCAGTCCGTCCTGTCGAACACTGCACTTCCGTCTGCACAAACTGCCCCATCAGTGCAAAGATAAGGTACACCGCAGTCTGATAGTTTTGCTCCCGCAGCTTGCTCAAAGATGTACATCCGTGTACATCTTTGAGCTGCAAGTTTGCATGGCAAACTTGTTTCTGCATGGAACCATCGCCATCCATGGCGATTCTGATTGTGAGGTTTCCTTCGCTAATATCATACGGTATGCTTGAGATAATCGCTTGCATCCGTTCCATAAAAGAGTCAACTTTCCCCTCACGGATGTCTTGTACAAACTGCCATACCGACTTGCCTGTATCACCGAGCGGTAAACCTGAATACGCTGGTAAAAGATTATGCAAAAAACCGTACCGTACCTCATTATTCGGAAAGCCCAGCCGATACAGCCGTACATCTTTTATATATTCTTTGATAGTCAGGTATCCCGCTTGAAACAGAATAGGAAGCGTATCCTGTGCTACCGCCCGATAGGTTTGCAAGCCTTCTTCATCAAGTTCAATATTTCCATCCAAGTCAGGAATAAAGTAGTGTGTTTCTTTGAGGTAATTGACCAAAAACGTCGGCGTTCCCGTTTCAAACCAGTAGCTTCCGAATCGCTCCTTTGCAAACGCATTTAATAAGCTAAACGGATTATACATGCCTTCCCCTGCAGGTGAAAAACAGTATCCGTCATACCATTGCTGCAAGGCGGTCAATGTTTCCTGATAGGTTAAGCTTTGCTCATCGGCAAGCACTTGTATTTCAGGTTGAAAATTTGCTTCCAATTCTTTTTGGGTGATTCCGCAAATGCCTGCATAGTGTTTTTCCAGTGATATATCCCGGAGATTATTCAAATCGCTAAAAATACTGATTTTGCTGAATTTGGTAACGCCGGTGAGAAAGGCAAAGCGGATATATTCATCGCAGGTTTTAATGACGGAGTAAAATGCTTTGAGTTCGTTTCGGTATTGCTCATTCAATGCTTCATTTACACCCATCGTTTGCAAAAGCGGTTTGTCGTATTCGTCTACCAGAATAACTACTTGCTTGCCGGTCTGCTGATATGCACGTTGTATAATCCCAGCAAAACGGAGCGCAAAGTTTTGTTCAGATGGTTTAGAACCATAAAGCTCTTCCCATTTGCATAGATGATTATTGAGATTGATACTCAAATCATCAGTGGCAGCATAGTTACCGGTATTAAAGTCCAGATACAATACCGGATATTCCTGCCATGCACTTCGGTTTTCTTGAGCAGCCTGTTCTTCCTCAGCTTTTTCGAGGTACAGTCCTTTGAATAGCTCTTTTTGCCCGAGAAAGTACGCAGATAATGTAGAGAGAAAGAGGCTTTTCCCAAACCGCCGCGGACGGCTAAGAAAATAAACACGACTGCTTGTTACTAATTGAGTGATATACTCCGTCTTATCTACATAGAGATACCGGTCATTCCGTAACACCTTAAAACTCTGTACGCCGATCGGCAATTTTCGTGGAAAGCTCATACAGTAACTATAGCAGGATTTGTCTTCTCTGACAATTTCGATGTTTCTCCCAGCTCTTTCTAAAAGTCAAATGGCATAAAAATCGGTACGCGGTCGGAAAGAACAGGCATTAGTATATGATAATCTAGAACTTTCCGCATGAATAGCGGTTCCAAACAAGTATCAACTTATGTACCTACTAACGCAGAACACGTTTCATAGCGTTTTTTCAGATCAAAAGGATGGGGCGGGCAATTCATGGGGATGTCCCAAAAGTTGGTTACTTTCGGGATATCCCCGTCGAGTTTAAAATTAAGTCTTTATACAGTAATGACTTAATTTTAAACGTCGCATCTAAATCTAAGGAAACTGTCCAAAAACTGAAGTTTTTGGACAGCCCCATGAATTGCTTATGCGGCAGGTCGATTATGTAATCGAAGCGTCGTAGATACTCTTAATCGCAGCAGCGAGCGTTTTGTCGAATTCTTCTTGCGACTGTTGTGCGCGGAGATCTTCAGCAAGGGCACGGGAGAAGCTTGCAATCATGCCGTGGTTCTTTGCCAGCAGGGCATTGGCTTCTTCTCTGCTGTAGCCGCCCGAAAGCGCAACGACACGCACAACCTGCGGATGGTCGATAAACTCTTTATACAGGTCTGCCTGCGTCGGGATACTCAGTTTGAGCATAATCAATACATCCTTCGGCAATTTTGCAATGTGGTCGTGAATTTCTTGTTTTAGAATATCTTCGCACTTTGCTTTATCGGGGCTGTGAATGTCTACTTCCGGCTCGATAATCGGTACTAATCCATGCTTTGCAATCTGTAGCCCGATTTCGAACTGCTGGTCGATAACTTTTTTGATACCGGCCGGATTTGCTTCCTTTATCACAGAGCGCATTTTTGTACCGAAGATATGCTTCTGTACAGCGCGCTGCAGCAATGCTTCCAAATCGGGCATCGGCTTCATCATCTGAACACCTTCAGCTAAGTCTGCAAGTCCCTTATCGACCTTTAGGAACGGAAGAACGCCGCGTTTATCCCACAGGTAATCTGCCGTAGGAATGCCTTCGATATCGCGATCCATCGTTTGTTCAAAAAGAATAGCGCCGAGAATGTGTTTTTTATCGAATTCTTTGCTGGTGATAATCCGCGTGCGCATGGCATGCACCATATCAAACATCTCTTTTTCATTGGAGTAGGCATCTTTCCCGACACCGTAGGCAGCTAAGGCCTTAGGTGTGCTACCGCCGCTCTGATCAAGGGCTGCGATAAATCCTTTACCGGTGTGCATCCGTTCTATTTTTTGCTTGTCCATCATAAAACCTCCTGCAAAATAGCATTCTTTAAAATTGAGCATAATTTAGCATTTAAAACTAAACTCTATCTATTAGTATATCTTATGAATGTGAAAAACGCTAGCCTAGCTTCACATATTCGGATTTTCGGCATATAATTAGCACATACGAGGATAATATATGCAAAAAGTTTATGTGGATAGTTTTTTTCAAACTATGGAATTTCATATCCATCGTGATATACGTGAAAAATGCCGTTTTTCAAAAACGCTCTTTTCATCGACGGGGAATGTAATTATACGGAATATCAACGATGTTTATGCCTTTACTTTTCAGTATAACGAGGTTGTCGAGTCGGGCGCATTCGGGATGCCGGTGCATCCAGAACAGTATTTAAAAGCAGGACAACTGAATGCGATGGGGCTCATCGACGAAATATTCCATTATATGTGCCGCCTCTACCGGCGGGATGTACGCGCCGATTTTTTTAGTAGCGGGTATGACTTTGTGCAAGCGGAACTTGCAAAGGAACAGTTGCCCGATCTCGACGATTTATTACTCGAATTTTGTATCGAATTTCCTCCTGCTGAGGTTTACGGCGGGACGATGACGGTTGAAGATTGGTTCTGTAATACCGATCCGGTATCGGGTATCGAAAATAAATACCGTGCGTTTGAAGAACTCATTTTGTGTAAACTGGCAAATGAAAATCCCGCATTTCAGCCCTTTTACCCTCTTTTTACCGATGAACAGCTTGCAGCGAATCCTTCGTATAATTGTTTTTGGGACAGCCTTTGTGAATGGGCGTCTCAAAACGAAGTATTCGGTCCTGAAAAAATCGATCTGATTTCGTTGCTTAAAGCCCCCGTTTCTTATGCACCGTTTAGCTTGAAGGGGCAGCTTGAATATATCAAAATGCACTGGCTTGATTTGCTCGGCGAATTTATCGGTAGGCTCTTAACAAGTCAGGATATCCTTTCAGAAGAGGAGAAAGCTGCTTGGCAGGGCGGTGGCGGCGCTGGCGGACACGATGCTTATCATTTTGAAGATCTGACGCAGGAATATGAACGGTTCAGCGCTGACCGGGAATGGATGCCGAATGTTGTGATGATTGCCAAAAGTACACTGGTATGGTTGGATCAACTCAGCAAAAAGTATCAGCGCTCTATCACTCGCCTCGATCAAATTCCCGATGAGGAGCTTGTATTCCTTGCAGAAGCAGGCTTTAATGCGCTGTGGCTTATCGGAGTGTGGGAACGTTCCCCTGCAAGTGCGCGGATTAAACAGATATGCGGAAATTTGGAAGCGGCAGCGAGTGCGTACAGTTTGACGGATTATGAGATAGCCGGAGATATCGGCGGATGGGAAGCGCTTGAAAATCTGCGCAGACGTGCGGGTGCGTGCGGTATTCGGCTTGCCGCGGATATGGTGCCGAATCATACCGGCATAGATTCAAAATGGGTCATTGAGCGGCCTGATCTTTTTATACAAACCCGCGAAAGTCCTTTCCCGGGCTATAATTTTGACGGAGAAAATCTTTCTCACGATTCCCGTGTCGGGATTTACCTCGAGAACCATTACTATTCAAAAACGGATTGTGCGGTGGTGTTTAAACGGGTCGATCACTATACCGGCGATACACGGTATATTTATCACGGGAACGACGGAACGGGTCTGCCGTGGAACGATACCGCTCAAATTGACTTTCTCAATCCTGAAGCCCGTGAAGAAGTTATCAGGAAGATTTTGCACGTTGCGCGGAATTTTCCGATTATCCGCTTCGATGCGGCAATGGTGCTGGCAAAAAAGCATATCCGGCGGCTGTGGTATCCTGAGCCGGGTCGGGGAGGAGATATCGCAAGCCGTTCTCGCTTTGCGCTTTCCACAGAGGAGTTCCAAAAGCGGCTGCCCGAAGAGTTTTGGCGTGAGGTAGTAGACCGCTGTGCAGTTGAAGCTCCCGATACCTTGCTGTTAGCCGAAGCCTTTTGGATGATGGAGGGGTATTTTGTTCGCACGCTTGGAATGCACCGTGTGTATAATTCCGCATTTATGAATATGCTGAAGAAAGAAGATAACGCAAAATACCGGATGACTATCAAGAATACCCTCGAGTTCGATCCGCAAATATTGAAGCGCTATGTCAATTTTATGAACAATCCCGATGAAGAGACCGCTGTCGCACAGTTTGGGCGGGATGATAAATATTTCGGCGTTTGTACTATGCTGGTTGCGATGCCGGGGTTGCCGATGTTCGGGCACGGACAAATTGAAGGCTTTGAAGAAAAATACGGTATGGAATACCGCCGCGCTTATTACGATGAGCAGGTGAACATCGGTCTTGTGGAGCGGCACCGTCGGGAAATTTTCCCGCTGATGCGGCAGCGCCGTTTGTTCTCCGGTGTAGAGAATTTCCTGCTCTATGATTTTTGGACGGACGGGCAGGTAAACGAAAATGTCTTTGCGTGGTCGAACGTGTACGGCGATTCCCGTTCTCTCATCCTCTATAACAACAAATATGAACGGGCTGCAGGCTGGATCAATATGTCCGCCGCTTATGCCGTTAAAGGCTCCGGTGATGAAAAACAGCTGGTGCAACGGACGCTTGCGCAGGGGTTACAGCTGACGGTTACCTCGAATCGGTTTGTGATTTTTCAGGAGCAGCATTCAAAATTGTGGTTTATCAGAAAAAGCATTGAAATTGCGGAGCGCGGTTTGTTTGTCGCCTTAAACGGTTTTGAAACGCAAGTGTTTTTGAATATTCATGAGGTAACCGACACTCCGGATGAACTATATCGGAAACTGTACGAAAAGCTCAAAGGCAGCGGGGTTGCGGATGTCGCAATGGGTATCAACGAGATCAAATTTAAAAAGCTCTACGATTCGCTTGCTGCATGTGTTTCTGAGGAGATATTGGAGAATTGTATTCAACTGGTAAAGGATTGTAAGCATACCGAAAACCGACACGCGACGGAAGCTCATATCCAATCGTTTATCAACAAGCTTGAACCGTTAGCCGCTGCTTTCCTGACCGCTTTAGATGAAACATATCGTAGTAATCAGGCCGAGCAATTTCTCGCGGCAGGGATTCCGGCAGCTAAAACATCCGTCAAGCGGTTGTTGACGCTGTTCCGTGCACGTATGTACCGGTTGCTCCTCTGCGCCTCAGGTTTACTGATACAAGAAATGCCGTTGACTGCGGCAACCTCTGCCGTAACCGTATTTATTCATAAAATGTGCGGAACGGCCTCTCAGCTTTTCGTATCGTTCGGTTCGGTATTTTTGATGGCTGTTGAAGATATTGCCGTTTATTACAAGATGGAGGAAAATATCGGAAGGCTTTTTGCCTTTTTGCACCTCGAAGAAAAACTTACGACGCTGATTCGTTCGACCGGTTTTGATATCGATCCTATTGAAAATAAAGCCGATACGGTAAAGTACCTCTATTATGTGCACAATGCCCGCGGAAAAAAATCTATCCGGCGAACCGGTATTGTCCATCGGATGGCGCAGGATCCCAATGTTATTATCCGTCTCCATATTCACGAATGGGACGGCATTAAGTGGTTTAACCGTGAAGCGGCGGAATTGATTGCCGACGATATGGCAGCGATGCTCTTTCTTTCTGCCGCACGGCCGGTTACACAGGCAGAGTGCATTCAGAAAACAGCCGCTTCAGTAGAAAAATACTGCCGCTTTGATGCGGAATTTTCTGAGGCAATCCACAAGTCGGGATACCAAGTAGATCGGTACCTCAAGCTCTTTGCCGGTACGCTAAAGTAGTGCGGTTGATTCGTGCAAGGTATGTGAAATCAAAATGAAAAAGTATTGTTTTTTTCTCTTATTGGTGCTGACGCTTGCTTCCTGTGAGCCTGCCGTCAGAAAAGAAAGTCGCACCGTGTTTGCGCTTGGTACGGTGTGCAGTATCCAACTATTTACGGAAAAACCGCAGGCGGAAGCCGACGCCGTATTACAGACCTGTACACACCGGCTTGAAGAGCTGGAACGGCATTTAAGCGCAAATGCCGAAATCTCCACGCTTATCGATATCAATAAGGCGTCCGGCGTCTCTGCGGTTAATGTACCGGCGGATATCTATCCGCTGTTTGAACGGGCTGTTTTTTTTGCCGAAAAAACGGATGGTGCCTTTAATCCCGTGATCGGCGGGGTTGTGAAGCTCTGGAACATCGGCTTTGAGAATGCACGGAAGCCCGAAGATCGGGATATTCAGGCGGCGCTTTCTCGTACCGACTATAGGGATATACAGCTGACAGGCTCAGCGGTTTTTCTTAAAAAGGCAGGGATGAAGCTTGACCTCGGGGCGATTGCGAAAGGGTTTGCCGCCGACGAGCTTACCCGTATTGTACGGCAGGCTGGGATTTTACACGCCGTAATCGATATCGGCGGTACTATTTCCGTTGTGGGAAAGCGGCCGGACGGCAAGCGCTGGAATATCGGTATCCGCGATCCGCGTGTTCAGCAGGGGCAACCGATCATTTCCGCCCCGATTGAAAGTCGCAGTATTTCCACGTCCGGCAGCTACGAGCGGTATTTTGAGCAGGACGGCGTCCGCTATCATCATATTATCGACCCTGCAACCGGATATCCGGTACGGAATAATGTGATAGCGGTATCAGTTTTTTCCGATTCGGCAACCGACGCGGACGCTTTGTCGACGGCATGCTTTGTGCTCGGCTATGAGAAGGCGGTAAAGCTGCTTGCGGAAATCCCCTGTGCGGAAGCGCTCTTTATCTTTGGCGATAACAGCATCCGTACAACCGGCAGCCTTGAAAAAAATATTATGATTTTAAATTCCGCTTTCCGCTTTGTGGACAGGGAGTCGTCTCTATGAAAATTATAAAAAAAAGTACCCGCGTGCAAGATATTTTACAGGTGGTAATCCTTTTCGGTTTTGCGCTGTATTGTACCGGTGTCGTTGTTTCCGGCTCGGCATACCGCTATGTGCATGAGCGGCACGTCCCCATGCTGTTGTTTTCCGCAGCGGTGTTTTTTATTATCGGTGTGCTCAAACTTAAAAGCGTTATGCAGGGGTTGCAACCGCATACCTCATTTTTTAATAGCGGATATGCTGCTGTTTTTGACCGGTTTGAGGGAGGAAGCCGTAGCGGGTACGCAGGTGTTTTCGGTCTTGCTGTTTTCGCCGTTGCCTTGGCCGGTATGGTTTCCGCTGCAAAAACCGGTATTGCATTTTCTCAGTTTTCGTATGCGGATTCTTTGGGCACTCAATATACTGCAGCGCCTCCGGCTCAGACAGCTCTAAGTCGAATTGCCCCGCCGCAACTGCCGCTGCAAGACGGACGCATCATTATGGATGACGACACGTTTTCTCTGTGGCTTACCGAACTCTATACCAAACTTGATAAATGGGTAGGTACGGAAATTACGGCAGTCGGCTCTGTTTGGAAAGACAGCGAATTATTTGAGCAGCATGATTTTGCCTTAGCCCGTATGATGATGACGTGTTGCGCTGCCGATATGCAGCCCGTCGGGTTACTTGCGCAGTGGAGCGGCGCTCAGGAACTAACCGACGGCGAATGGGTGGAAATTACCGGAACGCTTTCAAAAAAACCGTATAAAGCCGGATTTGACCCGTACATTATCGTAGCGTCCGTAAAGAAAGTTGATCCGCCGGGGCGGGAATACATTTATCCGTAATCGGTATTTTTTAAAGCTGTACGCGGGCAAGCCCTTCCGCAGCCTCTTTATAATCCTTCCGTATATTGAGCGCCCGTTGAAAGGCCTCCCGTGCGCTTCGTTTATCCCCTGCTTGTTCCCGGGCAAGACCGAGCCGGTACCACCACAGCGAATTGGATGGTTCCAAATGTACCGCCGCAGAGTAAGCGATGTCGGCTTTTTGGTAGCGCTTTGTTAAGCGGTAAATGTCGCCGGTATAAAAATAGGCAACGCTTGCCCGCTCTCCGGTAGGCGCCATGTCGATATAGCGTTCCATTTGACGGAGCGATTCTTTATAATCATTGAGATAAAAGTGAGCTTCGCCTAATGTTTCGATTATGCGTACATCTGATGCAATTTTGAGCGCTTCGTTGCAGGCAGCTACCGTTTCGCGGTATCTATGAAGGCGGAACAGCGACCACGTATAGACGGTGTAGGAGTCCATATTGCGCGGGTTTTGGCGGAGTTCGGCAAGACAGACACTGACTGCCGCTGTGTATGATGCTTTTGCTTCCTCCGCTCGTCCTGCGCTGTCCAAGCTGCGGCCGGTACGGTATAATTTCAGCGCATCCGCCTTTTCTTGTGCATAGATTACTCCCGATACACACGCTAATACCGTAAGGATTACCAAAGCGCGTTTTATAAAACTATACATTTTCTGTTGTATGTTCATTTTATCAACCTCTCTTTCGTAGGGATTGAAAAGCCTCTAAAAATCAATATTTTTAGAGGCTTGTAATTACATTCCTAGAATGCCGGAACAACCTCACCGTTAGGATATTTTTCCATAATATACTTACGTACTTTATCGCTTTGCAGCGCTTTTATCAATGCTTTGATGCGCGGGTCGTTCTCGTTTCCCTGTTTAACCGAAATGACGTTTGCATAGGGAGAATCTTTTCCTTCAACAAGCAAGCCGTCCTTTGCGGCGGAAAGCCCCGCAGGAATAGCATAGTTTCCGTTGATGACGGCGCCTTCAACATCTGCAAGCACGCGTGGAAGTGTGGCCGCTTCAATTTCCTTAAACTGTAAGCTGTAGGGATTTTTGGTAATATCTTGCGGAGTAGCCGCTAAGCCTGCATCCCCGCGCAAGGTGATAATATGAGCGGATTCAAGCAATAGAAGCGCACGGGCTTCGTTTGTCGGATCATTCGGGATGGCAATGGTATCGCCGCTTTTAAATTCTGAGAGGTTTCCGTATTTTTTTGAATACAGCGCAAGCGGCTCAATATGAACGGTTCCTACACTAACCAGATGGTAGCCGTGTTCTTTGTTGAAGCTGTCCATATAGGGAACATGCTGGAAAAAGTTTGCGAATTGTTCGCCCGTTTCAACCGCATCGTTGGGGGTTACATAGTCGGTAAACTCGGTAACCTTGAGCGTAATATTTTCCTTTGCAAGGTCCTCCGTTACAAGCTCTAAGAGCGCTTTATGAGGTTCCGGACTTGCAGCGACAGTCAAAATATTTTGGCTGTTTTCTTTTTTTGCACAGGAAATCGATAAACTTGCGCAAAAAACTGCACCAAACAGGAATGTAAGTAGTTTTTTCATGGGCAAATCTCCTTTCAATTGGAATGACCGGTAGATTACTATATATCTTTAAGCTCTGTCTAGGGCGATAGAAAGTTAAGCAGTAAAAACTGCTGTTGTTAAAAAGAGCTGTGCAAAGAGAGAAAAATGTTGCAGAAACCCGATATTTCGATTATCATCTATAATATAAATATAAACTCAATTATAACCGAATGTGTTAAGTATTGGAGGAAAACGATGACAATAGATACGCTCAAGCATGTAAAAGCACGTCAATGGGTTGATGAGGTGGCGGCGTTGTGTACGCCGGATAGCGTCTATGTGTGTGACGGTTCGGCAGCCGAGTACGACCGGTTGATGAAAAAATTGGTTGATGTAAAACTGGCAACGCCCGTAAAAAAACGAAAGAACAGTTTTTTATTCCGCTCGGATCCTTCCGATGTTGCGCGTGTGGAAAGCAGAACATTTATCGCTTCAAAAAAAGAAGAGGATGCCGGCCCCACAAATCACTGGACTGACCCCGTTGAACTCAAAAAAACGATGAGCGCTCTGTATAAAGGGTGCATGAAAGGGCGAACCCTCTATGTTATCCCCTTTTCGATGGGACCCGTCGGCTCCGATATTGCAAAAATCGGTATCGAAATTACCGACTCCGAATACGTTGTCTGCAATATGTATATTATGACACGGGTCGGCACAAAGGTACTCGATGCGCTTGGTTCCGACGGCGCATTTGTTCCCTGCCTGCACTCGGTCGGAAAGCCGCTTGAAGCGGGCAAAACCGATAACGGCGTATGGCCCTGCGCTCCGCTGGAACACAAATATATTTCTCACTTTCCGGAAGAGCGGCTGGTCTGGTCGTATGGCTCCGGTTACGGCGGGAATGCCTTGTTGGGTAAAAAATGCTTTGCACTGCGTATCGCTTCCGTGCTGGCGCGGGATGAAGGCTGGCTTGCCGAGCACATGCTCATCTTAAAAATAACCAATCCCGAAGGAAAATCAAAGTATATTACCGGAGCCTTCCCCTCCGCATGCGGTAAAACGAACCTCGCAATGCTT
Organism: Treponema sp. OMZ 805; assembly: GCF_050937395.1. NCBI lineage: Bacteria > Pseudomonadati > Spirochaetota > Spirochaetia > Treponematales > Treponemataceae > Treponema > Treponema sp. OMZ 805. Next base: position 48,379 of record NZ_JACCLP010000001.1, read on the forward strand.
ATTCCCACCATCCCCGGATGGAAGGTTGAAACCGTTGGAGACGACATTGCATGGATGAAGTTCGGCAAGGACGGTCGCCTGTATGCCATTAACCCCGAAGCGGGCTTTTTCGGCGTAGCGCCGGGCACTTCCGACCAATCCAACAAGAACGCAATGGAATCGATAAAAGAAAATACCATCTTTACCAACTGCGCCTTGACGGAAGACGGCGATATATGGTGGGAGCAGATCGGATACCCTGCGAAGGGCAAGCTCGTGGACTGGAAGGGTAACACCCGCGATGCGCTCCCGACGGATAAAAGCCCGAAAGGCGAAGAATTTGCGCATCCGAATGCCCGTTTTACCGCGCCTGCCAAGCAATGTCCGGCGATTGCAAACGAATGGGAAGACCCCAAAGGAGTGCCGATTTCCGCATTCTTGTTCGGCGGCCGTCGCCCCAGCACCATTCCGCTGGTACATCAATCCCGCGATTGGAACCACGGCGTATTCCTCGGATCCATTGTCGGTTCCGAAATTACCGCCGCAGCGCTCGATTTAAAAGTCGGCAGTATCCGCCGCGATCCGTTCGCCATGCTCCCCTTCTGCGGGTACAACATGGGCGACTACTTCCAACACTGGATCAACATCGGTAAAAAATCGACGGCGGACAAATTGCCCAAGATTTTCTACGTCAACTGGTTCCGCAAAGATTCTGACGGCAACTTTATCTGGCCCGGCTACGGAGAAAACAGCCGCGTGCTCGCATGGATATTCGACCGCTGCGACGGCAAAGACAATGCCGTAGAAACCGCTATCGGTTGGATGCCTAAAGACGGTGCGATCAATACCGAAGGACTGAACGTGTCGAAGGAACAGATGAAGGAAATCCTTTCGGTAGATGCTGAAGGCTGGAAGAAAGAAATTGCGGATATCCGCGAAAATCACTATCCTAAATTCGGCAATAAACTGCCCAAAGAGCTTACCGAAGCACTGAATACGCTGGAAAAACGGCTCGGCTAATCGTACCTATTTTGTAAAACTGCCGCACAAAGGAGGAACCGCGATGCAAATTTTTGATACTCATGCTCATATCGGATTGCTGTATGACGATCCTCTTGCGCAGTTACGCGCTATTCAAGAAGCAAAACGGGCTTCCGTTGTCAGGATTCTCAGTATTTGCAATAGCCTGCATGATTTCTATTCGGTATATGAAACGCTCAAAACCGATCAGTCGGTGTACCATGCCATCGGCGTGTCTCCGTCGGAGGTAACGGCTCCGGGTAAAGATTGGGCTGTTCAAGTTGAAAAAGGCCTTCAATTGCCCGGCGTTATTGCCGTCGGGGAAACCGGACTCGATTACTACAAAAAGTACGGGGATCAGCGCTCGCAGATTGAGCTGTTTATTACGCAGTTGGAGATAGCGGCAAAAGCGAAAAAGCCGGTCGTTATCCATAACCGGAATGCGGGAAAGGATGTGTTGAATATCCTGTCCGATCGGATACCCGAAGCAGGCGGTATTTTGCATTGCTATTCCGAAGATGCCGAATTTGCGCAGCTCGCGCTTAAACTACCGCTCTATTTCTCGTTTGCGGGTAATCTGACATATCGGAATGCCCGTAACTTGCACGAAACGGTACGTGTGCTGCCGCTTGACCGCATATTGGTTGAGTCCGAAAGTCCGTTTATACCGCCTGCGCCGTACCGGAAGGAGCGTAATATGCCGGCAAATACCGTTGCTACGGTTGAGTTTATGGCGAGGCTTTTAAAGATGGACATGGAAACTTTAGCGGCTCAACTGTGGAAGAACAGCTGTAAAGCATTCAACTTGCCGGAATGAACGAATTGAGTGCAATAGAAACCTGCGGAACCGAAAGCGGGCTGTATCGGCCGGTATCGATAGGGAGTGTAACACTTCCCGGAAATATTTTTTTAGCGCCGGTTGCGGGGTATTCCGACAGGAGTTTTCGGTCTATTTGTGTTGATTGGGGCGCGGATTTTACCTATACTGAAATGGTCTCGTCGGAGGCATACGTCCGCAATTCGGTAAAAACGGAAAAGCTTATCGCCCGTACGCATAACGAGCGGCGGTATGCGGTACAGATATTCGGCGCCAATCCCGACTTCATGGCGGAAACGGCGGTGCGCATCATTGAACGGTATCACCCCGAGTGTATCGATATTAACGCCGGCTGCCCTATGCCGAAAATCACTAAAACGGGGGCCGGCTCTGCATTGATGCGGAAGCCGGAAAAGCTCTACGCGGTGGTTAAAGCGGTTACGGAGGCAGTCGGCAAAACGGAAGCGGTGAAGCGTACCGCCGTCCCCGTAACGGTAAAGATACGCTCCGGATGGTCGCAAGCCGAGCTTACTTGGAAGGAAGCCGCCGCGGCAGCCGTTGATGCAGGCGCCGTTGCGTTGACCATTCATCCCCGTACCTGTGCGCAGTGCTACAGCGGAACAGCAGATTGGGATATTTTGGCGCAGCTGGTTCAGATGATGCGGGGTCGTATTCCCGTATTCGGTTCAGGCGATTTGTTCAGTCCGCAGGCTGCGTACGATATGCTTTCTTCGACTAAATGTGCAGGCGTCATGTTTGCGCGCGGAGCTATGGGCAATCCTTTCATCTTTCGGCAAACACGAGAATTGTTACAAACCGGTACCTATTCCAAAATAACGCCCGCGGATAAAATCGGGACGGCAAAAAAAGAACTCATGCTGCTGTGCGAAGAAGTAGGGGAGCATGTAGCCTGCCGCGAGATGCGTAAGCGGTTTGCCGCTTATACCAAGGGAATTGCAGGAGGCGCAAAACTCCGTGAGCAGCTGGTGCAGGCAAGTTCCATACAAGACTATGAAAGGATTTTAGAGAACTACTTTGTAAGCGGTGCAGCCGCAGACCGATAAATAAGGTAAGGACTGGTATGTTTGATTTTATCAATGCAATCATTACGGCAATCAAAGATTTTTTTGAAGGACTCTTTTTTTCCTCATCGCCGGAGTATCAAAAAAAACGGCAGCTTAAAGGCTATGCAGCAGAACTCAAAAAACTCAATCCGCCGTTATACCATAGCGGTAAAATACTGCTTCCGGCGTTCGGTTCGCTGTTGTATCAGCTGTACCATTTTTTGCAGCCGGTTAAAGCTATTCTGGACAAGACGGTTAATTCCCCTGATATACGTGCGGCCGAAAAATATCAAGCGCTTTTTTTTGAAGCGATCCTGTCGGAAGAGCAGGTAAAACAGCATCGAAGTTTTACCTTTCAAGCGCGGAGCCTCATTTTATCAAAGTGTAAAAACTATCAGGAAACGGAACACACATTGCAAGAACAAATACACAGTTTTAAAAACTTTGTCCGCCTTTTTCATACACCTGCGTTTAAAACACGCGAACAAGAATTGATCAAACTCTTTTTTCTTTCTGATCTGTGCGATTTTGACTACGCATCTTTCCTCAGTCAATTTAACAATAACTTGCAGCTCAATGCAGCAGCACCGTCATCGATTTCTCAGGATAATTTTGAAGAAGTATTTGCCGGTGATGTAATAAAGAATTTGCTGGATTTCCAATTTATCGTACGGCATGTTGCTATTACACAGACGACGATCAACGACGTTATTTTTCTGGCGCGGAGTTTGGGAAATTTTACCGATGAAACAGGCGCAAAACTGGAAAAAACGCTGAATACGGTCGAAAATCTTCTTGCAAATCAGCTGAAGAGAACAACAATACCGATAATGTTGAAATTGATTAAGGAAGATCCCAATTTTAAAGAAAAAATAACCGTTTCCGAATCAAAACCTCTGCAGGAATATATTGATCGGAGCAGCGAAAAGTTTCAAGCGGATTCAAAACGCCTTTTAAAAATCTCCAAAGAAAACAATATTACCGGATTAATAGAAAAATGTTTTGGTAGCGCTCAGTTGAAACCGTTGGATGGATATAATGATGTAGTCAATGATGCGATTCAAAATCTTTCCCCTATTTCTTTTGATTGGGTGAGACCGATGCAATTGTTAAAAGCGTTTACTGAAATGTATTTTGAAACGCACTACAAAACTTTTTTAAAATCGCTGCTGATTGAAGGTTTTTTTGTGAACAAACAGATTGAAGGACAATATGCGGCAATTTATCGTTCCTGCGAAATGCTGTTAGGTAAAATAAATAATTTTGAACAGCTTTTTAAACCGAAAGGTCAATGCAATCTCCTTGAGATTCAAGGCTATATTGCAGAGATTGAAAAAGGTAAAGATATGAAAAAACAGCTGCAGAAAATCGTTGATATTGCAAATATGCAGGCAAAGGCTATCGTTCAAACCGGAAGCAAAGCATATTCCGATCTGTATATTTTTACCGAGCACCTACTGGAGGATATAAAAGCTCCCACTTCCGAACTGATTACAAACATAAAAGCGCTTGCCGTTAGCTCTAAAAATAAAGAATCCTTCACCCGGTTGGAACAGGATCGACACATCTTTGCCATGTTCCTCGAAATAATGAAAAACTATGCAGTATTCGGTTCCATCGAAAAAGGAAAACCCACTGCGCCTATTCCTGCTGCCGTACCGAGCACGGAGCCTACGGTAAAACCTGCGCAGAAGTAGTGTTGCGCCGATAAAAATGAGGAAATTATCAAGCTTGTTATGATATTCAAAACCGCGATATTCCATAAGATATCTTTTTTTTCCTTTTTGCTCTGCGCCGCTTCTTTCTTATATGCTGACAGCTATTCCGGTTCGGGAACAAGCGACGCTCTTATTATCCGTGCACCGGTATGGGTTTTCCTTGAATCTCAGCCGGGCGTCATGGATAACGACACACAGGGCACGCGGCTGCCTCCTCGGCAAGCGCTTATCGAATTATCAAAAACGGTAATGGAAGGGATGACTTACGGCTGGCGGTTTTCTTATACGCCGTTCGATAAACGGAGACGTGTTGCGGAAGAGTTTGAATTAACGTCGCTCCAGACCATCCCTTCGAATGACACCCGCTTATCCGTTACGGAGCTTCGCCCGCAATACCCATATCTATACTGTTGGGCGGAATACCGCGTTACCGATGCAATCGCTTTACACAGAACGGAGTGGATACGCATCAATTATGTTACTGCTAAAGGTTCCGGCAAGGCAGCTCGCAAGATGGAAATAGACGGAGTGCGGCAGGCTTATCGGGACGCGGCGCTTGCCGCCGTTCGGGGGTATCTAAGAAAAAATATTAAAAACAAGCCCAAGTCCGTCAGCGGAGAAATGCTGATAAAAGATAACCCGCGGCTTTATGTTTCGGGCGGAAAGTTCACGGCTGAACTGACCGTCTATTTGTATGTTAAGGAAGTTATTCCCTACGAAGTCTTCTGAAACGCAATTATTATTACTGCTTGACCTTTCATTATTTTACTTATATCATAAAAAAATACGTTAGAGGGTTAGAAGCTTAATAATCCTTGAGTTTTGATAAGTAAGGTGATTCGAATGAAAAAGTTAAAGATACCTGCAGTGCCGTCAATCAGAAGATTGCCGTCCTATTTACATATAGTAAAACAAGCTCAAGCGGATGGATTTCCGTATATTTCCGGTACCGTTATTGCTGAAGAGTTGCACCTTGAGCCCATTCAAGTGCGTAAGGATTTGGCTATTACCGGTATTATCGGTAAGCCGAAAAAGGGCTATCCGGTTGATGAACTCATTGCCGCTATCGAACATTTTCTCCGTTGGGATACGTTGCAAAGGGCCATTCTTATCGGAGCGGGGAACCTTGGAACCGCGCTTACCGGATATCAGGGATTTAGAGACCACGGATTAGAAATTTGCGCGGCTTTCGATAGTGACAAAAAAAAGATCGGCAAAAAAATTCATGGTATTCCGATTTTCGCAATGAATGAATTGGCGGAACAGATTAACGCTTTGCATCCTGCGTTGGCAATTTTGACAGCGCCGTCGCCCAGTGCACAAGATATTGCCGACCAACTGGTAGCAGCGGGAATTGATGCAATCTGGAATTTTACAAATGTAAAAATTAAAGTGCCTGATCACGTGCTCGTTCAGCGGGAAGATCTTACCTCAGGCTATGCGCTTTTAGGCGTTATGATGAATACCCGTATTCAGCAGGCGAGCGAATAACAATCGCCTTATTCTAAATACGGGGCTTTAAGAAATACAAGTGTTAAATCCTCGTAGTAAAACCGCTATGAATCCTTCCGAATATTCTCGACAGGCGGCGCTTTTTTATAACCGCCTTGTAAAACGATATAAACATTTAAAAAAATATGCACGGCGATTGGGCATCTTTGCCTATCGGCTGTATGATAAAGACATCCCCGAAATTCCCGTTGCCGTCGATCTCTATATTGAAGATACAACCGGAGCGTTGTTCGCTGTGCTTACCGAATATGAACGGTCTCCGTATAATAATGATAGCAATAAAGAAGGGAAAACGACCGCTTCTCTTTCGGAGTTGACGGAAGCGGTATGCGATGCTTTGCAAATTCCTGCAGCGCAAGTATACGAAAAATGCCGGAAGCGGCAGCGAGGTGAAGCTCAATATGAAAAGATTGCCGACAGCGGCAAGCGGATCATTATGCGGGAAGGTAAGTGCCGGTTCTTGGTCAATCTATCCGATTACCTCGATACCGGTTTGTTCCTTGATCATCGACCGGCTCGGCTTGCAATTGCCGAAAGCGCCGCCGGTAAGTCGGTGCTGAATCTCTTCTGCTATACTGCTTCTTTTTCCGTTCATGCGCTGGTAAACGGAGCGCGGCGGGTTTGTTCGGTTGACTTGTCGAAAAACTATTTGCAATGGGCGGCAGAAAATGCTCAGCTGAACGGCGTCGCTGATTCTGAGCGCTGTCGGTTTGTGCAAAGCGATGTCCGCCTCTTTCTGGAGCAGTCCGCAAAACGGAAAGAGCGCTGGGATATTATCATCTGCGACCCGCCGACATTTTCCAATTCAAAGCGGGCGCCTCAATTCTTCGATGTGAACCGGCATTGGCAGGATTTAATCCGCAGCTGCTGTAAGGTATTGTCGGCGGACGGCGTTTTATACTTTTCGACCAATTCACGAACACTGCGTTTTAACACAGCGGCGCTTTCGGATAATCAACTCGGCAGTACGGGAGAGAATAAGTTTGTTTATCATAATACGCTCTTTACCGTGCGGGACATCAGCGCACAGTCGATACCGGAAGATTTTCGCAATAAAAGGATTCATCGCCTTTGGAAGATAAACCGTAGTACAACCTTTTGAAAATATCCATACCGTCTACGGCGCATCGTCAAAACTATACATCCGTGTATAGTTTTGACTGCGAGGGGATGTCGAAAAAGTAACCAACTTTTGAGACATCCCCATCGCGTCTCTGACAGGATGTCAGTGGTTCTATATAGTATCGAGTTTTTTTGGACAGCCTTGCGCGGTATTAAAATTTCTCCCATAAGAATGGGATAGGCTTTCCGGAAGACTTCTCAGAAACGGTAAGTTTATCTCTTTCAATGCGATACTGATATGTATGCGCTTCTTTGGCTCTTTTAAGGCAAGCATCTACATCCTTTTTTATGGATGATTTTAGTTCTGCTATAAATTCTGTAAGCGGAGTGTTTTCGGGTAACCCCAGCTCTTTGTATATGCTATTTTGCCCTAATTTTAATGCTTTCTTAATCAATTCACTCTGTTCTTTCGGAGCTTTTTTCAAAAACTCTTCATAAGACATATCTTTATAAGACATATCTGAAGAAAGCGGAAGTTTAACAAAGACCTCAAATATATCTTTATTTGTAATGGACCCTGGGACAAATTGCCGGTGGATAGCTTGGATATCTTTCAACGTAACTAAATCTTTTTGCTGTAATTCAAGGATGGGCAGCCACATATTAGGCATTGTCTCTTTTTCTGTGAAAACAAGTTTCGCAACTTCTTCAGGTGTTATAAGGTTATTATTTTGATAACTCAGACGTTCAAGTGTTGCCGTTATAGTTTTGGCATTGCCATCAATGTTCACGTGGTATACGGCAGCAGGTTCACCGTTACTATGACGCAATGTCAGCTTATCGCCTTCAAATTCATAAGTTCCGCCGTCATTACCTATTGTAAATCTCTTCCGAGCATTTATTGTAACCGTCTTCTTTTGCTCTGCCGTTTTACTGCCACCGTTTTTTTTCAGTGTTGCAGTTAATTCTAGCGTCCGGTAAACCAAATCCCATGTCTCAATATGTCCGCTATTTTCGGAAATCTTTAGTATGCTGTCGTTAGGAGATACCCATGTAAGTTTATACCCGGCAGGAGACTGAGGCAGCGAAATATCGGTATCTATTGCAGTCGGTAGCGTGTTGACAATGTCGTTTAAAACATCCTGAATATTTGGCTCGTTGTTTTTAGGATAGACGGTTACCGTAACGGTTTTTGTGGCTTGGACTCTTCCTTTTTTTGCGGTTGCAGTCAATGTTACTGTCTTTGTTTCCGTTTCATGCGGTTTAACCGTACCAGCCGGAACTGCGATAATGTCTGTCGGTTCTGCTTTCCATTCGATATCAACCTCAACTTCAATAAAAGAATTGGCGCTCTTCTCAATAGAAACCGTTTCTTTAATGGGTAGCGTAATAGAGGACATATCTTTCGTCACCACTGGAGAAATCTGTTTTATCACTCGTTCTGCGGCACGGCTTACCGCTTCTTGATTTGTTCCGCGCACGGTGACGGGGAAAGACTTTGGTGCGCAAACGGCGCCGCTTGTAATGGTTGCCGTCAATGTTACCGGAGTGTCCTCTTCGGGGCGGGTAATGGAACCTTCCTGTACTTTGATTATGGCTTCATTGCTTGACTCCCAGCTGATCTGAGTGCGGTGCAGTCCATGCAGCGGAAGATTTAGCTGATTAGAAGTTATGCTATCTGCAGTATCGCCATTTGGAAAATAGAGTTTTAAACTCTCTGCTGCTTTCTCAACCTTTTCTTGATCCGTTATGGTAGGTTTAAACTTCACTTTTACCGTTATGTCAGCGGTAATTTTTACTCTTGCTGTTCGGCTTCCTGCAGCGCCGGTACCTTTTTCAAAGACGTCGCCGTCGATGCTCCACCTATCAACGGTATAGTCGAAAAAAGGCGATGCGGTAAATTCAACGGTTTTCCCTTGTTCCACTTTGTTGCCGGTAAAGGCTGCCCCGTCAAGCGTTGCGCTCAGCCTGCCGTTCCCGCCGTCTACGTCAAACGTTACGGTGTGCTTGGGCGGCAGTGTTTCTGAATGTTTGAAGGTTACTTTCACCGTTGTATCTGTGGTAATTGTTACTGTTGCGCTTAAACTTCCTGCAGTACCGCCTGTTTTTAGCGCAGTGTTTGGAGAAACTGTCCATGTTTCTACCTCATAGCCGGAGGCTGTCGTTGCGGTAAAGGTAAGCTCAGTGTTCTTATCTACCATGCCGCTGTCAGGCATGGCAGGTGTTACCGTTACATTACCCCCGGCGGTCTTTTCGAGTGTTACTTTGTACTGCACAACCGGCGTTTTGCTTTCGTTGCCGACATTCTGATTACAACCGAAAATCATTACCGCTGCAATGAGCGCAATACAGATAGAGAACATCCTCATAAAAGGACGTACACATTTCTTTGCATCATCATGATTCATAGGATTTTCCTTATTTTGATAATTTTATATACGGACGATGGGGATGCCTCAAAAAGCGGTTAGTTTTTGGACAGCCCCATACTTCATTATGAGGTACTCTTGAAAATCTGCCGACCAAGCTCTTGCTATGAGCAAATAGGGATAGTGCGGAAAAATGACGGCATTGCAGCCGGTCGCCGCTTGAAAAAACGGTAAACGAGCGCTGGTATATGGAATTGTTTTTTGCAGAAGTATGTTTTTTGAGCGCACAGGGAAGCGGCGTAGAATACAGCGGAAGGTCTATCCGCTTTTGAGTGAGAAAGTTATCGGATGCTACATTATGCTGAGTGCTGAGTGCTGAGTGCTGAGTGCTGAGTGCTGAGTGCTGAATTGTGCCGGAAATTTTGCACGTGTCAAGTGCTTTGCGGCTTTTCCGAGAAAAGTGATAACGAGATAATCCTACAATTCGGCTTTGCATGGTGCTATTATAGACGCAAAGAGGAGAGAATACAAGGACACTCTTGCGATTTACCGGAGAAACTAATTTTTGTCTAAATCAATGAAGTTACAATGATAGCGGGTAGTATTAACCGTAAAGTTTCGCTATACTGAAAAAATGAGTGAATTGATACAACCGAAAGTTCTTAAAGGATTTAGAGATTTTTTACCGCGCGACGAAATACAGCGCTCTCTTTTAATTGAAACCGTTACCAATGTATTTAGAAATGCGGGGTTTGTGCCCATCGACACCCCTGCTTTGGAATATTCGGAAGTGCTGTTGCGCAAAAGCAACGGAGAAACCGAAAAGCAAGTATTCCGTTTTAACGATAACGGCGGACGAGACATTGCGCTCCGTTTTGACTTGACCGTTCCCTTTGCCCGCTTTATTGCGGAGCACTATAACGAATTATATTTTCCATTTAAACGATATCATATTGCAAAAGTCTGGCGCGGCGAAAAACCGCAGGCGGGGCGTTACCGCGAGTTTATCCAATGTGATTTTGACAGTGTCGGGTCGGACTGTGCCTATACCGATTTTGAAATTTTGAAAGTCATGTATAACGCCCTTAGAGCGCTCGGCGTAACAAACTTCCGTATTCATATTTCGCACCGCGGCATCTTCAACCGGTTTTTGGACAGACTGGAGTTAAAGGATAAAAGCGAAGACATTCTCCGCATTGTCGACAAGCTAGCAAAAATCGGCAAAGAAGCAGTGATCGAACAACTCGCGGAAATTGCCGGAGCGGAAAAGGCTGAAAAGATCGTACAATACAGCAGCGGCTGTCCGGCAAGCGCCGATTTTGAAACAATCCTTGCGCACATAGAAGCGCTTGCAGGAGGCGCCGCCACCGATACCGTCCGGCTGCGGGACGTATATCAGCTCCTCTGCGATGCGGGCATTGCGGAAAGCTTTGTGCTTGACCCCTCCATTACACGCGGTCTTGATTATTACACCGGCATTGTGTACGAAACCTTTTTAACCGACCTTCCGCAGCTCGGCTCTGTTTGCTCCGGCGGCCGCTACGACAATCTAACGGGGCTTTATATGAAGGATACGGTGAGCGGGGTCGGCGCTTCGATCGGGCTCGACCGTCTCCTCGCAGGATTGGAGCAGCTCGGCATCGGCTCCAAAGCAGCCGGTTTTATCGATGCAATCGTGTTTTACGAGAAAGGCAACTCCATCCGCCGGAATAGCGCCGCGGCGAGGTATCTGGAACAATACGGATGCCGCGTAGAAGTGTTCCCCGAACCTAAGAAAATACAGCAGCAATACGGCTATGCAGAAAAGAAAGGCATCGAATGGGGGCTTTTTATTGAATCTACTTCCGAAAGCACCGGCGAGGTCAAGTTGCCTGACAGCGCCTGTGAGAATTGCCTGTCAAGCGGAGCCACTGTTTCTCCGGTATCGCAGAACTGTGCCGAAATGCCGGTGCGTCTGAAACACCTGCCGAGCAGAACGGAAACCAAGCTATTATTGAAAGATGTTTCGGCATCTTTGAAAGGCGGTAAAAAATGATTATTGCGATAGACGGTCCTGCAGGCTCGGGAAAAAGCACCGTTGCAAAGATGCTTGCAGCTGATTTCGGCTTTACCTTTATGAACACCGGCAGCTTTTACCGTGCGCTCACCCTCGCAGTGCTTCGTTCATTAGGTGGGGATGAAAGCGGCACCGGCGCGGAAAAACCGGATTTGGGAAATGAAACAAAGTGGACGGACTTTGCAAAAACCGTATCACTTGAATATAAGCGGGACGGAATGTATTTAGACGGTCGCTGCGTGGAAGCATATCTCCGCAGCGATGCTGTGGAATCAGTTGTCGCAGCTCTCTCTGCGATTGTTCCCATTCGGCATCTCATCAACGAAAAGATTCGAGCCGCTGCAGCAAAATTGAACATCGTCTGCGAAGGCAGGGATATGACCACCGTGGTATTCCCCGATGCCGAATGCAAGGTGTACCTCGACGCTTCCGCAGAGGCACGCGCACGGCGCCGCTTTGGGCAAGGCACCAGCAATCTCTCGGAAGCCGAAATACGGAAAAGCATTGAAGAGCGGGATGCTATCGACCGGAATAAAAAAGAGGGCAGTTTAAAAATTGCGCAAGATGCTTTCTATTTGGATACATCGGACTTGACGATAATGCAGGTTTGTGAGAAAATAAAAGACAAAATACACGATAAAGGGTTATTTATGGAACAAAAGGAAGTGGCAATGGATGCGGTTATAAATTCCGATCAGAGCATCCAAACACAATTACCAGAGGAGTATTTAAATTTTGAATCTCCTGAAGTCGGAACATTAAAAGAAGGCCGTATTATTGCGATAACCGATGATTCGGTTTTTATTGACGTTGGCGGTAAATCGGAAGGGCGTGTTGCACGCGAAGAATTTACCGAAGAGCCTCAGATCGGTGATACCGTACAGGTATATATCGAAAAAACCGAAGCAACGGACGGTAAGCTGATTATTTCCAAGCAGAAAGCAGACCGAACCGTTTTACGCAAGAAACTACAAAATGCGTACCGGGATAAAACTCCGGTAACGGGCGTCATCAAGAAGCTTGTGAACAAAAGCGGATACGATGTTGAGCTTGGCGCAAATATGATTGCATTCCTGCCGATCAGTCAGGCTGCCGCGCAGAAAGTGGATAAACCTGAATCCCTGTTAGGCGAAAAGGGAACTTTCTATATTGAAAAGATGGTCTTTGACCGCAAGGGAAACAGAGACAATATTGTAGTTAATAGAAGAAAATATCTTGAAGATACGCTGGAAAAAAACCGTGAAGCGTTTTTTGAAAATACCAACATCGGTGACGTTGTAAAAGGAACGGTAAAAAGTTTTACCAGCTTCGGCGCTTTTATCGATCTCGGCGGCTTCGACGGCTTGCTCCATATCAATGATATGAGCTGGGGACATGTTACCCGACCGAAAGATTTTGTGAAAAAAGGTCAAGAAATCGATTTGAAAGTTATCAGACTTGATCCGGCCGAAAAGCGCATCAATCTTTCATTAAAGCATTTTACTCCCGATCCGTGGCTTGAATTTGAAGATAAATTCCAAGTGAACGATATCGTAAAGGGTCATGTTACAAAGATTACCGACTTCGGCGCCTTTGTAGAATTATCCGAAGGTATCGAAGGTCTTGTACACATCAGCGAATTCAGCTGGGTGAAAAAGGTGAGCAAACCGAGCGATATGGTTAAAATCGGCGATGAAGTCGAATGTATGATCCTCGGCTATGATATTCAGGCAGGGCGTGTTTCGCTCGGCTTAAAACAGGTAACGGCAAATCCGTGGGATAATATCGACGAACGCTATCCCGTCGGCACCCGCTTAACCCGTAAAGTAGTTAAACTGACCAATGCCGGTGCATTTATCGAGCTTGAAGAAGGAATCGACGGCTTCTTGCATGTTGACGATCTTTCGTGGACAAAACGGGTACGCCATCCGAACAGCGAACTTGAAGCAGGTCAAACACTTGAAGTCATCGTTATCGAATGCAATCCGGCAGAGCACCGAGTCCGCCTCGGCGTAAAGCAATTAAGCGATGATCCGTGGAAGACCTTCGCGGAAGCATATAAGCCCGGCTCACTCGTTGAAGGTGAAGTTACTTCGGTAACCGACTTTGGAATATTCGTAAAAGTTCCCGGCGGCATCGAAGGTCTTATCCACAAGCAAAACCTCGTAGAAAACCGCGAAGATAATCCCGACGAAGTATTAAAGAAATATGCTGTCGGCGATAAGGTAAAGGCGGCTGTTCTTGATGTCAACGTTAAGGATAAGAAAACGGCTTTTTCAATACGCGACTATAAGAAACGTCTCCAACAGGAAGAGCTTTCCCGCTATATGTCTACAAAACAGGAAGACGGCGAGGGTGCCTTTACGTTGGGTGATCTCATGAAGAATAAAGCATCGGAATAGTTTTGCTGTGAGAGCAGCGTATGTATATTTTAGGTCATATTTTACCCGAAAAAATAGCTGCTCTCATCAATACTCCCTTGTTCACCGATGGCGCTTCGGCTTCGGGGGATGTATTGCTCGAAATTATTCTCCGTTCGAGTATGCAAGCAGTGGGCAGTACCGCTGCTTCTCTTTTTTTAACGGACGAAACGTTACAAAAAGCTCAAACGGTTGCGTATATATGTGATGATACTTTTTATTGCTTTGACGCAAAAAAAGAATTACCGGCAGCAGCGGCATGGGTGTTACGACAAAACGAACCGTTAAGAATGAATACCCCCGATGCAGAAAGTCGCTTTACATCCAACGGTATGGATGGAACTCCCTATGCGGCGTCGGGATTTATCGCAGTACCGCTGTGTATAGAGGATACTCGTATCGGTGTTCTTGAAGCAGTGAATAAAAGAGACGGAGGAAATTTTTTAGAATCCGACCTTTCGTTATTGAGCCTTGTAGCGGGATATGCCGCACCGGTTTACCGTACTTCGTGTGCATACCGTTTCTATGCGGATGCTGTAAAACACAGGGAGCAAATAACAGAATACGCAACGGAAAAAAAGCCTTTTATAGCGTCCAGTCCGGTAATGCGAGAGAAATTTGAGCTCTGTAAGCAGCTTGCATCGTCCGATATACCGATACTTATTATAGGTGAAAATGGAGTAGGAAAAGCGTCAGTTGCAAAGCAGCTGCATATTCACAGCTGCCGTGCAGATCATCCCTTTATTCGTGTGAATTGTACTGAGCCGTCAGACCAGTTGCTTGCCCACCGCTTATTCGGCGCTGCTGCGGATGATACGGCCGTTATCGATGGCTCAGATGAAAGCTGTTTTAAACAAGCCGAAGGCGGTACCTTGTTCCTTGATGAGGCGGCGGTCATTCCGCTTTCACTGCAAAAGAGGCTTTTGGACAAGATTTTACAGCTTGAGCAAAGCGGCGGAAACATACGGTTAATAGCCTCAACATCCCGCGACATCGAACGCTTAACCCGCGAAGGAGACTTCCTATCGGAGCTGTACGGAAAATTAAATGTACTGCCGCTGTATATACCGCCGTTACGGCAGCGCAAAGAAGATATTGGCGCACTCGCGCAGTTTTTTTTGCATCAGGCAGCACAGGAAATGCGGAAACCGTTTACCGGTTTTTCGGCAGATGCTCAAGAGGCATTGCAGCAAGCGGAATGGAAGGAGAATATACGGGAACTAAAAAACAGCGTAGAATACGGATGCTTAAACGGATGCCCGCCGCTCGTTACCGCTGAATATTTATTTCCCCGCTCTGCTACAGCGGTATCGACCGGAGAAATCGACGGTCTTAAATCCGCGACAGACGTATTCAAACGGACATATATCAAAACAGTACTGGAGAAAACCGGCGGTAATCAAACGGCGGCGGCTTCAATACTCAAAATTCAAAGAACATATCTTTCACGATTGATGAAAGAACTAAACATAAAAAATTAACGGGAGACATATATGGCAGAACAAAATGATCAAACGCTTTCTTTTTCAGAACGCTGTGGGCAATTTTTAACTCGGCATCGGAAACCGATCGTCATTATACTGGGAGCAATTTGTGCTGTTGTCGCAATCGCTTTGATTGCATCATCGCTCACTGCACGCGCAGCAAAAAAAGCATCTATAGAAACGGAGACAATAATCTCCGAATGGATGGATTTACGAAATAAAAACGCCGAAGATATGACAGCTAAGGAAGATGCGCTTGCCGAAAAACTTGAAAAGCAAGCTGCAGCAAACGGTCGTAGCTATGCTGCATTTAGAGCCTATACAACGCTCGGCGAAATCTATGTACTCCGCAAGGATTGGGAAAAAGCGCTCACCTTTTACCAAAAGGCAGGAGAGGCGCAGCAAAAATCTTATACTGCCGGTATCGCTTATTTTAATGCGGCAGCCTGTGCCGACGAATTACAGCAACACGATAAAGCGTTGGAACTGTATACCTTGTCAGGCTCTTATGACGACTTTCCGCTTAAACCGCGGGCATTGTTTAACATTGGGCGACTTGAAGAAAGCCTCGCTCATTCGGATAAAGCAATTGAAGCATATACAAAACTTACGGAGTTGTATCCCGATAACGATTGGGCATTGCTCGCAAAATCGCGGATTATTGCTCTTTCCATTCAATAGAGGAAAATACTGTTGGGGATGATGCGGCTGTTGCAACTTTTATACCAGCGATATACTTTTCTTTTTTGTTGCTTCTGCAGCCTGTTTATAACAACCTGTGGTATTCCGAATTTAATCTATCTTGAAAAACCGCAGCGTTCAGAGCATGATCCCAGTAATCTTGAAGATTTAAGTCAGCGGTATTGTGAATTCAATACCGCTGATACTGCAAATGCAACGGGAGCCGCAGGATATATTAAGGGAACCGAAATTTACTATCGTATTTATGAACGGAAGAATGACTGCGAAAATGATAGAAGCCAAATCGACCGGTATAATAGTGACAACCCGTTTACAGCAGTAGAGTATTTGGAAAATACAAAAAAATACTATCGCTTAATGACAAATCAAATCTCTACCCGCCCGTTAATTACAACATATCCTTCCGATGCTTCTGTCCGCTTCCGTTTACAAGACTACGGTACACCTGTTACCGATCCGGCTCAGCTTATCGTAAACTCAGTTTCAAAGGGAATTCCACAGAGGGATGACAGAATATCTCCTACTAAACGTACCTTTAAGAAAGACAATATCGCTGTAGGCGATAACGATGTACAACCGGCGTCCGTATCGGGCGGAACAGAAGAATACTGGTGTGTGAACTTTTATGCCGCCAGCTATGGATATACAACAACGTTTAGTACACTTCACAGTGAATTGGGATATCTAGGATATATTCTCATAAAGAAAACCTGATAACACTCGCAGAAAACCAAGCGATGATATTTGAGCAGACATATATTGAAAAGTTCGGAACACAAATGGAGACATTGTCGCGGGGGGCTGTCGTTTCAAACCCTGTTACTCTTCTATCTGCAAAAATAGAATTTTTGAAAAATGAAGCGGAAATTCTTTCGGCTATTCTTTTTTCTGCAATAATGAACCCAAATGTCGATGACTGGTTTGTACTACTTCCAATATAGTGCTCGTTTCTTTTAAGAACTCATTGATCGCTTTCAGCGAGTTAAAACCTTCGTGGATACTGGTATCTTGTTCTTTAATCGAAGAGGATATTTCCGCCAACGAACAGCCTGCCGCATCCAAGGTTTCCGAATTTTTATCATAATTGGCAAGAATACCGGTAAAAGATTTTTGAAACTTTGAAAACAGCGAAATAAAAAGCGACATATTATTATTGATATCGTTTACCGATGACTGCAATTCAGCCATTTTTGTCTCAATCATTTTCGCAAAGGTGCCGGTTTGGGTTGAAAGATTTCGTACCTCATTGGCGATAATTCTAAAACCGTCGCCAGCCTTACCTGCATGAGCGGCTTCAATTGAAGCATTAATAGCCAGAATACCGGTTTTTATCGAAATATCTTGAATATCGGAAACCATCGCTTTAACTTCGCCGGTATGTTCTTTGAGCGTTTCGAATGAGGCTGCTGTTGTTTGTGCTGTGGTTGCCGCTTCATCAATTTCATCAAGTCGATTATGAATTTCTTTTTGCAGCACTTTTCTTCCGCCGAGCGCCGCATCCAACAAATCGTCGACACGAATTGCATTCGTAGCAGAAGAGCTACTCTCTTTTTGAATTTCTTCAAATATTGAAATAATAGTTTCAAATCGTTCTTCCAGCTGTTCCATTGAACTTTTGATAATTTGAAACGAATGCTGCGTTACATAGTCTAATACGACGCCTTTATTGTATTTAACAACAATTTTATCTACTAAATCGGAGAAATTTTCAATGGCTGCCTGTTCATCTACCATAGAACTGTTCCTTAAAATAATCGATCAAGATAATCAATACCGCATTGCAGATTCGAAAGCCAATTTAAGAAAAGCTCTACCTTATCATCAGTATAAACGGCTCCGTGTTGCGGCGCAATAATAGAAGGGTTCAATAGCCGTACTACTTCAACCCAGCGCTTAACAACCTTATTAGCAGCCATATACCTGACATGAAAGCCTTCAATCAACGGGATATGCTTTTGAAAGTCATCGATAAAAAGTGTTTCATCTTCCTCTTTTTCAAATACGGCAGCGCCGATATCACCGCTGAACAAAATACGAGAACATTCGTCAAAAAGTGAAAAGTGCCCCGGCGAATGCATAAAGTGGGAAGGCACACAGCGTAGCTTATTGCCGGAAGGCAAGGAAATGCTCATACCCTTATCGGGGATACCGGTCATACGCGAAACATCCACAATACCGAAATGAGGCATAAAACGGAGCCAAAGGGACGAAATATAAATCTGTGCCTGCGTAATACCCAGCCACAGGGCGATACCCGAAGAAACGTCAGGGTCTTGATGAGAAAAAAAGATAATGTCGATTTTATCTACCGATATAAATCTACTGACAGCAGTTACTACCTGAGAAAAAAGATGTACCCCGCCCGGATCCAGTAAAATCCCACGGCCGTTATCGATGATTAGATACTGCATGGTCTGTACGGCCCCTTTCCGGTATTTTGTTTCACCGCCCAGCCAGATAAACTTATGATTTTCATCCTCGTAAAGAATCTTGCCTTGCACACGTGCATTTGTATCAGATATCATTATTTTTCTACTACCTCGCATTTAAAGACTGCATTTAACATACACGGGTAGTATATCCATAAATTCGATAATAGACAAGCCGCGGATGATTCCTAATTTCAAAAAGAAAAGGCTGAACAGCCTCTATTATTCTGTGGGGGTATAAAAACGTCTGATGCATTTCCTTCCTTCTGCGTGAAATTTTATCCAAAATTTCACGCACTTTATTCTAAAAGAGGCAAACGCATCAGATGAATAGAAGCAATATCGCAGAATACAAAGGCTGTGAGACCATTTGAATCGCAGAGCGATTCAACTCTGGTTGAACAGCCTCTGTATTCTGCGGGCAATGCACCAAGAAATCTGATGCGTTTGCTCTGAAGCCTTTTAAAAGATGCTGACAAATAGCGAGAATCTTAGTCCCCGTAAGACGATACTATTTCAATCTCTCCGTACTTTTTAAAACCGGAAGCCTGCCGGCTTGTTTAGCTGTTTACCGGCGCCAAAAGGCGGGTACGCATAAGATAACGATGGTATAAAGCTCCAAGCGGCCTGCCAACATAGAAAAAGAAAACAGAACCTTTGCCCAATGCGGAAAGAATGAAAAATCTCCACCGCTGCCGATTCTTCCGAATGCAGCGCCGATATTGCCGACCAACGTAAGCGCAGCTGCTATGCCGGTAAGGATGTCTGCGCCGGTCAAGGCTGCCGCTAAAAATGTTACCAACAGACACACAAAATAGACAAATATAAAACCTGCAACGCTGTATACCACGTCTTTCCGTCCCGGGCGGCGATTCAGTTGGATGCTGAACACGCCGTGCGGATGCAAAAGCCGCTGCATTTCGTTCAAGGCCTGCTTACGTAAAATAACCCAGCGAATAACTTTGATACCGCCTGCCGTTGAACCGGAACACCCGCCGACAAACATCAGTAAAAAGAGGAGCGCTTGGGCAAACGCAGGCCATGCGCAGTAATTCACCGTAGAAAATCCGGTGGTTGTCATAATCGACGCAACATGAAAAAAGCTGTGACGAAAAGCGGCTGCTATGCCGTAAATCGGCACAAGCACTAACGCCACACCGACTCCTGCACAAAAAGCGATACGGATATACGCCCGCAATTCGGAATTTCTAAAAAATTCTTCGGGTTTTCCGGTAAAAAGGTGAAAGTAGAGGCTGAAATTCACGCCTGCCAAAAACATAAACACCGTACAGATAATTTCAATAGCTGCCGAGTTATAATAGCCGATACTGGTGTTTTGGGTTGAAAAGCCTCCGGTTCCGAGCGTAGAAAAACTATGGCACATTGCTTCTAAAAACGGCATTCCTGCAATACATAAGAGGATAATTTGCAAAACCGTCATCCCCAAGTAAATAAACCAGAGCGCTTTTGCCGTATGGGTGATCTTTGCAGTAACCTTTCCCTTGTCCGGGCCGCTTGTCTCACTTTTTATCAGCTGAAAACCGCCGACGCCGAGCAGCGGGAACAACGCTACGGTTAACGCAACAATCCCCATACCGCCAAGCCAGTGCATTTGCGTACGCCATACGCGCAGCGCCATCGGGTAGCTTTCGATATTCTGTAAGGCGCTTGCGCCGGTGGTCGTAAATCCGGAAACCGATTCAAAAAACGCATCGCTAAAGTGCGGCACAAATCCCGAAAGCATGAACGGAACCGCGCCCAATAAACCGGCGCCAAGCCACGCGGAACTCACCAAAAGGATTCCCTCTCGCACGGTAAGCCGGATCGGTTGCCGCTTCGTCTTGATAAATAGAAGAAGTGTTATTGTCCACAAAACTGCCATCGGTATAAAAAATGCCGACAGCATGTTCCATTCATGCATATAAACAGCAACGGAAACCGGAATCAAAAAACTTCCGGCAACAATCGAAAGAATCATAAAGATGATGGTTAAACATTGGAAAAATTTCATTTTTTACCGGCAAAATACTTAATAACTTCGTCGCTTTGTGCAACTTGTACGATAATGGCGAGTTTATCATCCGCTTCAAGGACAGTATTACCATCGGGGATACGGCAGCCTGTTTCGTTCGTAATGAGCAGAATCAGGAACACGCCGGGCATCGCAATATCTTTCAGACTTTTCTCTACCGATTCCGACTGATCGGAAATAATGACTTCGACTATCTCGAGCTCGCCCGCGCCCATCGTATGGATACGGGTAAGGTGTTTACCGCCCAGATGGCTCATAATAACGTCAACCGTAACGTCCTTTAACGGAATTGCAACATCCACACCGATTTTATATGCCACGTTCGACATCACGGAGCTTTGCACAAGCGCAATGGTTTTGGGGATGCCGAGTGTTTTAAGATACGCGGAAGTAATCATGTTCAATTCATAATTTTGCGTTGCATTGATAACGAGATCGAAGGAATTAAGCGCAATCTCTTCTATAAATGCCTCATCGGTAACATCTCCGCTGTAGATGCGCGCTTCGGGATACTCCGCCGCGGCTTGTTTTGCAAGGGCGCTGTCTTTATCGATAATGGCAACTTCCCAGCGAGGCTTTGAACGGAGGCCGAACAGACGTTTGAACATACCAAACGAATGCTTTTCGATAAGGCTCGCTGCAACCCGCTTGCCAACCTTCCCGATACCGACCAGTGCAATCTTTTTGATAGGTTTTACCGTGAATCCCGCAAGCGCATAAAACCGCTCGATATAATTCGGTAATGTCAAAATCGAAATCCGCATGCCGGCATGAAGCACTGTCCCGCCTGAAGGGATAACGGTCTTATTCTCATCCTCTACGGCAACGACGACGAAAGGACTATCGATAGCAACAGTGCGAATATTTTGCAGTGTAACTCCGTCAAGCTTGCTTCCTGCACCGATGGTAAAACAGGTGAGCTGATACGGAGAATTTTCAAAGGCGATAATATCACTGACAGCGCCATGCTCAACCGCATTGATGATGGCAAGCGCCGCTTCTTGGTCGGGATGCACCAAAAAATCGATACCCAGCGTACGGTCTTTTCCGGTGTTCAGCGACGCGACATAGTTTTCGTTTCTTACGCGGGCAATTTTCAGCACCTTGGGGGCAAGAGATTCTGCAACACCGCAGATAATCATATTCAGTTCGTCGCTGTCGGTAAGGGTAACCAGCGCGTCTGCCCGCTGGATTGCGGCTTCGGTTAACACTTTCGGATCGTTGCCGCTCGCTTCCGTTACGATACAGTCTAAACGGTTTGCGGCATGGCGGGCGGTTTCTTGATTTTGTTCGATAAGAACCACATTGTGCTTTTTTGCGATTAATCTTCGGGCAAGCTCAACCCCTGTTACGCCTGCGCCAATAATAATGACAGTCATTGCCAGCCATACTAACACAAAAGCATCGGCATGGACAGGGGCACATTGATGGGGAATGCGCCCATTCATAATTCATAATTCATAATTCATAATTCATAATTCATAATTCATAATTCATAATTATAAATTATAAATGGGTTTTCCTATTCCCTGTGATTTACTCCCTTTTCAACTTTCCCTGCTTGTCTCCTTCCTGCTAGTGCATAGGCACGGTTAGGGGGTCGGCTGAGTTGTCGTCAGCGCGCCATTTGAGCCGACATACCAATTTTTAACAGGTGAGCCCCCCGGCGTTACCGTGAACTTTTTATAGTTGTCGTCAACGGTAATATCACCGTCGAGGACTTTGGTTGAAGGATTGTATTTTCCATCCGGTACCGTAATGCGTCCGACAGGTCTTGCACCGGTCAATTTACCGGAAAGCTTAATATAAACATCGTCATAATCATTTTTCAAAAATATATCATTTTTCCCCTTTATATTATCGTCGGAAGGAACAATGCGAGTACTTCTTTGCATTGTAAATTCTCCCGCTCCATCCGCGCCTTTATATACGTACATACCGCCGCCTGCGACCGATGCCTCACAGCCGTTCACATTACTATCGATAAGCGTACACGCTCCGCGTCGGACATAAATGCCCCCGCCGAGACCTCCAGAGTCGGGCGCTTTACAACCGCTGATATGCACATGGGTAAGTGTTATCGTTCCGTTGTTTGCGATGCCTCCGCCGACACCGATTGATCCGCGAGCCTCATTGTCTTCAATACGAACAGGGTTCCCCAGCGTACCTGTTATGGTAACCGTACCGCTATCAGCTGGGCTACTGGTACCGTAGATATGTAAGCCGCCGCCGCCGTTCACAGTTGATACCCCTTGAGTCACTCTATTATGCCGGATTGTAACACCTTCTTTAATCGTACACTCAGCCTTTTTACCCACGGAGATACCGCCGCCTGAAGTTTTTGCCGTATTGCCTTGAGAAGCGTTATCGCCGCCGATAGTACAGCCTGACTCTATAATAAGCTTTGCACTGTTCACCGCGACACCGCCGCCATTTTCGGCGCTATTCCCTGAAATACGAGCACCGTCTTTTAACGTCAGCGTACCGTTTACATAATTGTCTCGCTCTGTCGTTATGTAAATACCGCCGCCGTTAAAGTTTCTAGCATTATTACCTTCAATACTTCCGCCTATTATGGTAAGAGTTGCCCCATTAGTATGGTTTGTGAAGAATATCCCTCCTCCGCCTTTCCTCCAATCATTTACGTCCGTACTTGTCAGTTCATTGTTTTTTACGGTAACATTCTGCAGCGTTGCATTCACGTATTTTTCGGAATAACCGGGGGCACTAAGGTAGATGCCTCCTCCCGTCTCCTTCGCCTTATTGTGTGAAATATCCGTTCCTGTAACCTTTAGAGTGGCTGTCCTGTCGTTCGACCCAAAGGCTATCCCGCCGCCGGGACCATCCGCGGTGTTATACGTAATCGCTCCGCCGATTATAGTAAGATTACCTTGGTTAGAACTTACACCCCCGCCTGATAATGCCGTATTTCCTTTTGGTTTAGCGGGATCCATTCCGTCGTAGTACTGCTCTCCACCGATAGTACAGTTATCTAAAATCAGCTCACCTTCCGAATAAATTCCTCCGCCCACTCTTGCCGCTTTGCAAGCAGTGATAATGCAGTTTTTAAGTTCAGCCCTACTATTCACACCGACATATATGCCACCTCCGATGTTTGTACCGACCCCCGAAGCTATCGCCATGCCGCCTGTGAGAGTTAAACCTTCCATCGTAAGATTTCCGCCTGTCACATTAAAGATACGGTGTGCCGACTTGCCTCCGGTATCCTTGTTTGCATCGAGAATATCGGTCGCAGGATTACCGTTCTTACCGCGTATTGTAATGCTCTTGGATACGGTAATATCGCCGAAATTACCGGAAGCAGAGGTTGCTTGTATCGTGCCGTTCACAATGATGATATCGCCTTCTCCGGCGCCTTCTACGGCAGTCTTTAGCCGTTCCCATGAGTTCGTACCGACATTGTTAATGACCTCTGCTTGCTTCAATATCAGCGCTTTATCCTGGCTGCCCGGAACTAATTCCCAAATTTCTGTTGTTGGTACGCTTGTTAAATGGAAATACACTTTAGATGCAACGGCAGAAGCATCGTCGGGTACCTTTACCAGCGTTTTATTCTTTTGATGAGAGCCATAGAATTGCGGCTCAATATTGATATAGGAACCTATCGCCAAGTCTTTTGCTGTTACAAAAGCGCTTTGCGACGGCTGGGCTCCAAGACATAGGGTGTTTGTATCCGTGTTACTTCCAATCTGCGTTGTACCTGTTATGGTGAGTGCCGCACCATTAGGTTGATACAGATATATACCCGAACCTTTTCCGCTGCTCCCTATAGTGTTTTTTTGTATTTTGGTACCGTTAAGCGTACAAGCTCCTTGATAGAGGAAGATACCGCCGCCGCTGCTCGCTGCGTGATTGGCATTTCCGCTTGTGTCTTTGCCGATTATTCCGTTGTTTATTATCAATGTTCCTTCATTGTATATTCCACCGCCTGCATTTGCTTCATTAGATTCAATGCGGCCGTTATTTATTGTGAGTATACCTTTATTCAATATGCCACCGCCGTTGGCTGTTGCTGTACATTCCTGTACCACACAGTCGGTCATTGTTAAGGTGCCGCTGCTTTCTATCAGCATCGCGCCGCCTTTTCCGGCTTCTCCTCCCCCCGCGGCTTTTCCGTTTTTAAGGGTAAGATTTTCCAGTGTAAGCGTACCGGAGTTTACCTTAAATATGCGGTGAACGCTTGCACCGAGCCCGCTCTTATTTGCATCGAGCATATCGGTATTCGCATTCCCGTTCTTTCCCTTTATCGTAATGCTTTTGGTAACTTCGATTGCGCCGCTGTTACCGGCATCATTAGTTGCTTGTATACTGCCGTTGACCAAAAAAATGTCTCCATCTTCGGCTGCTGCAACGGCAGTTTTTAGCTGTCCCCAAGCGTTCGGTCCCGCGCTTATTTCCATTTTGTCATTGCGTTCTGTTTTATAGTATACGACTACATCCGAAGTCTTATCATAGCCCTCTTTTTCCGCCCATACCGTAAGCTTATATACGGCATCGGGGACGGCAGGTAATTCTATCGTTTGAGGTGTTTGCCCGGAGCTTTTGCTTACAACCGAACTGTTGCATTCCAATTTATAGTATACCGTAGCTCCGGTTGTAGCCGTTGACACTCGCAGTAATACCTTTCCCGTACCGGGTTGATATACTATTTCATGCGGATTGGCTTCACTTCCGCTCTTCATTGTTGTTGTCCAATTGCCGGTATGAACATCTACATGTACCGGACTAACTTTATTGATACTGGTAGAAGCAACGAGTTCATCTTCGGAAAACAGCCCAGCCTCATCTTGCAGCCGAATCCGGTACTGCTTTACCGCGCCGCGAACTTCGACATCCGTTTTTACGCAGAGAATCCATTTTTCAGTTGAAGCCGGTAATATATCGGGCGTTACTCCTGATTCAACATCTACAAGCTCTAAAGCTGCTGCATTACTGTATTCCAACAACCGCCCGCTTGCGCCGCTGATATCGAATCCGCTTTTGTCTGCCTTTACCGTTAACGGTATCGAGGTGTATGAGCCGGAGCCTTCAGCGATAGAAAGCTGTGTAATATCTTTATGCAGAAGGTCTGATCCGTTTATCTCCGTATCCATACCCGATACTTCAAGGAACAACACATAGTAATGCTTGCCGTTTACATCGGCTGCAGCGGTCTTGCCGATTGCCCGATAGATAAGATTGGGCGGCGGGGTATTTGCTTTTACATTGAGCTTAAATGTTTCTGAAAATTTTCTCCCGTCTTTAGCATACAGCGTAATCGTCGATCCGATATTCTTTTTGCCGTATTCATGTTTTTGTAAAAATTCCTTTTTATATGTGAGCGTTAATTGACTGTATGAATCCTGTGTCAGTTCATAATCATCGGGTTGTTTTGGGCTGCTTGTCGTTGTGCCTGCAACGTCTGTGGGAAAAACGACAATATCGGTAGGGGCGTCTGTATCTCGCGGCAGTTTAAACTTGAAGTTTTTGGGATTACGGACGGTAAATGTTACCGTTACATTACTTGATGAAGGAATACTCTGTATTGTGTCTTTATCGGTTCGTACCGTGATTGCAGGATCAAAGCCAGACTGGACAATTGCAGCCTGTGTTGACCAATAACTTAAATAGGTGTCAATATCGGCCTGATAATTTTCACATCCGGCACATAAAATAATGGCTGCCCAAAAAATAAGAAGTTTACGCATAGCAGAAACCTCCTTCTTTTCATATTAAGCTCAGTAGAGTAGGTACTGTATCCACAGTTCCTGTTTTACAGGTTGCGATGAGATTTACTAACGCGATACTTACACTGCTCCATCCATCTTAGCCGGATACTATCATAATATCGATTAAAGGTAAATTGCACAAAGCCATTCCTTAACCTAGGTATAACTTCGGCAACCAAATAGGGTTGCCTCGTTAACCGTCGAGTTTGCTTACGCAAACATCGCAGATTGTATGTACGCTATCGCGCACAGTATAATACGTGACGTTTGCCGGATGGCAAACTCACCGGTTGGATGATTTTGACCGCGCAATCGAAGCAGGAAAAAAGACCGGAGAAGAGAGCGCCGCCGCTTTTATGCAGGGTGTTGTAATGATCCGGAACGGCTTATCTTCGCTACTTGAGTCGAAGTACGGGCTGCAGTATTACGAAGTACAAGAAAAAGCGTATCCTAACTTACGGCATTTTCGATAATACGGATGAGTAAATCGATCCCTTTATAGATGGAGCTTACGGGGATGCACTCAAAACGGCCGTGGAAGTTAAAGCCGCCGGCAAAGATGTTGGGGCAGGGGAGTCCCATAAACGAAAGCCGTGCGCCGTCCGTCCCGCCGCGGATGGGGTGGATAATCGGCGTGATGCCGATCTCTTCCATAGACTTCTTTGCAAGGTCGATAATTTCGATATGCGGTTCAATTTGTCCGCGCATATTATAGTAGCTGTCTGTAATGGAAAGCGTGATGATAGCGCCGTATTTTGTGTTCAAAAAAGCAACAGCATTCCGCAGCAGCGTTTTCTTTTGCTCGAATTTGTCGATAGAATGGTCGCGGATGATATACGACATGGAGGTGTGATCCACTGTGCCGTTGAGGTGAGTAAGCAAAAAGAATCCTTCATACCCTTCCGTATATTCGGGCTTTTGTTCTATCGGCAGCATAGCGTCCAACTCGCCGGCAACCCGCAGCGAATTGAGCATGATATTTTTTGCCGTGCCCGGATGGACATTTTTCCCTTGAATTTCGATCTTAGCGCTTGCGGCGTTAAAGTTCTCGTACTCCAGCTCGCCGATTTCTCCGCCGTCGATGGTATACGCAAAATCCGCTCTGAATTTTTTTACATCGAAGAGGTCTGCGCCTCTGCCTATTTCCTCATCGGGGGTAAAGCCGATTTTAATCGTACCGTGTTGCACCTGCGGGTTGTCGCGGAGGTATTCAACCATTCCCATGATGATGGTGATGCCCGATTTATCATCCGCGCCCAAAAGCGTGGTGCCGTCAGTGGTGATAATGTCTTCGCCGATAAGTTTGTTGAGGAAGGGAAATTCCTGTACCGTCAGCGAATAGGTTTCATTCAGTTTAATATCGCCGCCTTTATAGTGCACAATCTGCGGGTTGACACATTTTCCGTCCAAGTCGGGCGCGGTATCCATATGTGCAATAAATCCGATAACCGGCGCTTTTTTATCGGTGTTGGCAGGGATTGTTCCGTAGACATATCCGTGCGCATCCTGTTCGGCATCGGCTACGCCCAGCTCGTGCAATTCCTGCACCAACATCTTTCCAAGCTCAAGCTGTCCCTTGGTGCTGGGGCATTCGGGATTATCTTCATTCGATTTGGTATCGACTGCAATGTATTTAAAAAAGCGTTTTACTGCATCCATTTTATCATCCCTCCTTACTTTCCGGTAAACAGTTTTTTCAGCATACCGAATATGCCCGTTTTTTGTTTTACGGACTGAGTGTGTGCCGAAGACTGTACCGGCGCCTTTCCGGTTCGGCTCCGCTGTTCCGGCATTCGGTCTTGGTTCTGCCGTCTTTTTTGCTTTGAACCCTGCCGTGTATCGCCCGTTTGGGACGGAACGTATTTATCACCCTTGCGCCGCTTTTTCTCAGGCTGCCCCTGCCGGTTTTTAGTGCGGTTTGCGGTTGCTCCCGCCTTTCCTTTCTTGTCGGCAGCAGGCTGAGCATTGCGGCTTTCTTTGGCGTTTTCCGTACCCTCGTTGGTATCCCCAAAGGCGGCGCTATCCTGTGAGGCAAGTTTTTTTCCGTACTGTTTTTTGTAGTATGCCATCCGCTCTTCAAAGCTCAAGCCGCCGAGTGAGTCGGCAGATTTTCTATCGGTTTTGTCTTCTCCCTGCGTGCCTTTCTTTTTGCGCTTTGAATCGGCAAGCCGGGAAGCAGGTTTCGCTGTTTTAGCGCCGCGCCGGGAGTCTTTCTCATCCCGCCTCGATTTTTCACCGGGGCGCGGCTTGCGTCCGAATCGTCCGCCGGATCGTTCTTCGTCAAAGGAGTCGCGGTCAAGCCGTATATACTGATCGGCGCTGCGGTCTTTTTCAAAATCCTCTTCGCCGGGGATAACAACCGGTATCTTTGCTTCTATATACTTTTCGATATCGGGAAGGTTGTACACATCCTGTTCCGAGCAAAGGCTGTACGCAGCGCCGGTCTTTCCCGCCCGCGCCGTTCTGCCGATTCGGTGTACGTAGTTCTCCGCCTCATTCGGAAGGTCGTAGTTGATAACCATTGCGAGGTCATTGATATCGATTCCCCGCGCCGCGACATCGGTTGCAACCAAACAGCTGAGTTTACCCGCCTTAAACGAATCGATAATATGCAGCCGCTTCGGTTGGGGCAAATCGCCGATGAGAAATTCCGTCGCATAACCGTTAATGCGCAGCCGCTTTGCAACAATCTCCGTTGTCTTTTTGGTATTGCAGAAGATGATGGCATTCTCCGGTTTTTCGTTACGCAAGATACCGAGCAGCAGGGACATCTTTTGCTCCGCAGCCACGTGGAACAGCTTCTGATTGATTTCATCAACCGTCACATTATCCGCATCGATGGTGATCTCTTTTGCATCGATGGTGTATTCCCATGCGAGGTTCTTTACCCACGTATTTAAGGTCGCGCTGAACAGCATCGTTTGCCGCTCTTCCGCCTTGGACAATACCGAAAGGAGACTGCGCAGATCAGGATAAAAGCCCATATCGAACATGCGGTCTGCTTCATCAACGACTAAAAAGCCGATATGCTTCAGCTTCATGGTTTTTGATTTTTCAAGATCGATAACGCGACCGGGGGTACCGATGATAAGGTCTACTCCGTTTTTAAGCGCTGCTTCCTGCTGTTGATATCCGACGCCGCCGTAAAAGCTCGCGGCACGGATCCCCGTATGTTTACCTAATTTAAGCGCTTCTTCTTCGACCTGTACGGCAAGTTCCCGTGTGGGAACAAGAATCAAAGCGGGGCGGCGGTCTTCGGTTTCTGCAGCAAGCATCCGCTGCATCAGCGTTACCAGATAGGCAGCTGTTTTTCCCGTACCTGTTTGGGATTGTACATAAAGATCGGAACCGTCCATTCCTGCGGAAAACACCTGCTCTTGAACCGGAGTGCATTCAATATAACCGGCTTCTTCAAGCCCCTGTAAAAGAGTGGAATCAAGATTACAATTAGAAAAATTCATTTGCCGATAAGTATAGCACACGGGCGCCGTTATGAATAGCGGATTAAAAGATTTTTACCCCGATAAAACTCTGTTCAAAATGCATTTAAACGGCAAAAAGAAACTATCATTCAAGTCTTGCACTTTTTGCATTAAAAGACTATGCTGTTCACAAATCGGATATATTATATTGAATAATATAGTATACGCACCCATTCACACCATACTTTAGAAGGACGATACTATGCCTGAAAAAAAACTCGTAATGATTGACGGTAATACTGCCGCCGGTCACGTTGCGCATGCGCTCAGCGAAGTTATCGCAATTTATCCTATCACGCCGTCAAGCCCGATGGGGGAAGTTGCCGATGAGTATTCCGCCCATGGAAAAACCAATATCTGGGGAACCGTGCCGCAAGTCGTCGAATTGCAATCCGAAGGAGGAGCCTCCGGAGCCGTTCACGGTGCATTAACCACGGGAGCGCTCTCTTCAACCTTTACCGCATCACAGGGTCTCTTACTGATGATCCCCAATATGTACAAAATTGCCGGTGAGCTTACCAGCACGGTATTCCACGTTGCAGCCCGTGCTCTGGCAACCAGCGCACTCTCCATCTTCGGCGACCATCAGGACGTCATGGCATGCCGCCAAACCGGTTGGGCAATGCTGGCTTCCAACTCCGTACAGGAAGTTATGGATCTCGCGATTATCGCTCATACTGCGACGCTCGAAGCGCGCGTTCCGTTCCTCCACTTCTTCGACGGCTTTAGAACCTCTCACGAAATTCAGAAGATTGAAGAAGTTTCGCAGGATGTGATGCGTCAGATGGTCAATGATGATCTGGTACGCGCACACCGTCTCCGCGGCTTAACACCCGAAAAACCGATGATCCGCGGAACTGCTCAGAACCCTGACGTATACTTCCAAGCGCGCGAAGCGGTTAATAAATACTATCTGGCAACCCCCGAAATCGTTCAGCGGGTTATGGATAAATACGCGACCTTAACCGGACGCGCTTATCACTTATTCGACTATTACGGCGATCCCAATGCGGAATCGGTCATCATTTTGATGGGTTCCGGCGCTGACACGGTAGAAGAAACCGTAGACTATCTGAATAGTCAAGGTAAAAAGTACGGCTTACTGAAAGTACGCTTATACCGCCCCTTCAGCGCGGAAGCCTTTGTAAAAGCATTGCCCGCTTCCGTACAGAATATCACCGTACTCGACCGCTCGAAAGAACCCGGTTCGCTCGGTGAAGCGCTCTATGAAGATGTACGTACTGCAATCGGTGAAATGCAGGCTGCAAAGAAATGCCCCTTTACTCACTATCCCGTTATCCTCGGCGGTCGCTACGGTATGGGTTCAAAAGAATTCACTCCGGCAATGGTTAAAGCCGTATTCGATAATATGGAAGGAGAAAAGAAGAGCAACTTTGCCGTTGGTATCGAAGACGACGTAACGCATGTAAGCCTTGCCTACGATCATCACTTCCATGTTGACGATTCCGGTATGCATCAGGCAATGTTCTACGGACTCGGCTCGGACGGTACGGTCGGTGCTAACAAAAACTCCATCAAAATTATCGGTGAAGCGACCGATAACAACGCGCAAGCCTATTTTGTGTATGACTCCAAGAAGTCCGGATCAATTACCACATCGCACCTGCGCTTCGGAAAGAAAAAGATTCGCAAACCCTACCTTGTCGGACAGGCGGACTTTATTGCGTGCCATAAATTCACCTTCCTCGAAACGTACGATATGCTCAAGAGCCTTAAAAAAGGCGGTACTTTCCTGTTAAACAGTCACTGGAATAAGGATGAAGTATGGGAGCATCTGCCGATAGAAGTGCAGAAAGACCTTATCGCGAAAGAAGCGAAGTTCTACGTTATCGACGGTGTCAAGATTGCGGAAAAAGCGGGTATGGGCAACCGTATCAACGTCGTTATGCAGACCGCATTCTTTAAGATTTTCGGTATTCTGCCGGAGGACGAAGCGGTAGCGCTGATTAAGAAATTTATCGAAAAATCCTACGGCAAGAAAGGACCGGAAATCGTTCAGAAGAACATCAAGACCATCGATATGGCGCTTGAAGGTGTTGAACAGGTTACCTACCCCAAAGAGGCGACGAGTAAACTTTCTCGCCATGCTGCAATGAGCGCCGATGCGCCGGAGTTTGTCCGCAAGGTATTGGGTAAAATCGCTATCAATGAAGGCGATGCGGTAAAGGTAAGTGAAATTCCGGCAGACGGTACCTTCCCGACTGCAACCACTCAGTATGAAAAACGTGCGATTGCAGAGCATATCCCGATTTGGAAGAGCGAACTCTGTATTCAGTGCGGTCAGTGTACCGTTGTATGTCCTCATGCTGCTATCAGAATGAAGGTCTACGATAAATCCAATGCCGACCGTGCGCCTTCGGCATTCCGTTCCGTTCCGTATAAGGGTAAGGAATTCGATAATTCCCTCTTTACCATTCAGGTTTCTCCCGAAGATTGTACGGGATGTGGTATCTGTGTGGAGCAGTGTCCTGCAAAGTCTAAGGAAAATCCGGCGGTTAAAGCGATCAATATGGAAGGCTTTGTCGAACACCGCGCTGTTGAATCGGAAAATTGGAAGTTCTTTATGAGCCTCCCTGACCCCGATACGCGGAAGGTCAACTTGAGCCAGCCGAAAGGTATCGGTATGCGCCGTCCGCTCTTCGAATTCTCCGGCGCTTGCGCGGGTTGCGGTGAAACGCCCTATATCGGTGTTCTGTCGCGACTCTTCGGCGACCGTGCCGTTATTGCGAACGCAACCGGTTGTTCTTCCATTTACGGCGGTAACCTCCCCACAACTCCGTATGCAAAACGCGCGGACGGACGAGGGCCGGTATGGTCGAACTCTCTCTTTGAAGATGCTGCCGAATTCGGTTACGGTATGCGCTTAACCAGCGATAAACTTGCGGAATACCGCTCGCGAAGTTGCCGGCAAGCTCAAGGCAAAAGGTGTTGCCGTTGCCGCTATCGATAAGGTACTGAGCAATACGCAGGCTGATGATGCTGCAATCGATGAGCAGCGCGTCTTTGTCGATGAGCTGAAAAAAGAATTGGAAAAATCTTCCGACCCGCTCGCGAAAGAACTGTTGTCCTTGACCGATCACTTTGTTAAGCGTTCCGTATGGATACTCGGCGGTGACGGCTGGGCGTATGATATCGGATACGGCGGTTTGGATCACGTGCTTGCTTCCGGCAGAAACATCAACGTACTGGTACTCGATACGGAGGTGTATTCCAACACCGGCGGTCAGATGTCAAAGGCTACCCAGATCGGCGCTATTGCAAAATTCGCCGCATCCGGTAAGGAGACCAGCAAAAAAGACCTCGGTATGATGGCGATGAGCTACGGCTATGTGTATGTTGCGCAGGTTTCCATGGGTGCAAATATGTCACAGGTTATCAAGGCGTTCCGTGAAGCGGAAAGCTATGACGGGCCTTCGATTATCATCGCATATAGCCACTGTATCAACCACGGTATCAATATGACGAAGGGTATGTCGAACCAGAAAGAGGCTGTTACCTGCGGTCTGTGGCCGTTGTACCGCTACGACCCGCGCTTAACCGATCAAGGTAAGAACCCCTTCCAGCTTGACAGCAAAGAGCCGGACTTTAATCTTGCAGACTTTATGTACAAAGAAGTACGCTTCAAGTCATTAAAGAATGCAAACCCCGAACGTGCTCAAATGCTGCTTGATAAAGCGGTTGCGAAGGCAAAGCGGCGCTGGCAGGAGTATAAATATCTGGCCGACCGCCCGTTCTAAGCGGATACGGTAGAGGGTGCGGTGCTGTCGAAAAAGTAACCAACTTTTGAGACATCCCCGTGCTCGGTAATGTAACGATAAAAACGAAGCCGCTTGCTTCCGGTTGGAGGTAAGCGGCTTTGTTATGAAAGGGGGCTGTAAAAGTTTTGCAGTGCCTTTTTTTTATGTGTGAGGACTCATCTCCGATATGCCGCGCCGAAAAACACGGCGTTTCCTACCAGCCTCCCGAAGCTCCGCCGCAAATAGTTTAAGGCAGCAAGATAAGCCGCAAGAGTATTGAAAAACCATCTCCTTTCATATCCCACATATTTTTATCTTTTTCGTTGACAAGTTTTTGAAAGCAGCGGTATAATCAACCTCATCCGGGTTCTTGAAAAACCGTTTTGAATCTTTCAAGGTGCCCGCTTATTTTTTCAAAAATTTACAGGAACGGAAAAGGAGTTTTCTAACATGAAAAAATTTGGAATTGTAGCGGTTTGTTTGTTGTTAATCGGGCTTATTGCCGGATGCGGGCAGCAAAAGAAAGCGGACGATGTGCTGAGTGTTATCAATAATGCGAAAGACACAAGCATTGAACAGTTAATCGAGCGTGCAAAGGCGGAAACCGGTGATTTTACCGTGTACTCCACATCCTCGAAAACCGATAAAACGGTCAAGGCGTTCTTTGCTAAATACGGACTGCAAGGAACCGGTTCCGGCGTAAAGCAGAATGAAAAAGATTTCTATTCTGCTATTGAAAAGCTGATTGACGGCGGTTCGGCAGAAATTGATGCAGTCGTTACCCAGAACGGAGCTTCTTTAAGTGTTGAATTAGGCGCTGGAAATCTTATCAATTATAATCCCGTTGTACCCGGTGCAGCGAAGAGCGATATGTACGCGTTTATGTACTATTTTAAAGAATTTGCAATGGATAAAAAGTTCGATGAACAGATTACCAATGTGTGGGATTTAATCGATACCTCATCAGCAGTCTATTACCGGAAAGCGGGAGAACCGATTAATCAGCTGTTTATGGCAGCGTTGACATCCGATGCATGGGCGCAAAAATTGTCTGCTGCCTATGACGAAAAATACGGTGCAGGAACATGTGATTCCGCTGTTGCTGCCGGAAACTTTAAGAATGCTGGCTATTTATTTATAGACGGTTTTTTGAAAAAAGCAACCGATTACGAAAGTGAAGGTAAGATAGCCTCCAAGATTGTTGTCGATGCGGAAAAGCCCGTTATCGGATTTTCTCCGGTAACAAAGTATTCAACCGGTGCAGAGGGAACGTACAACAAAGTAAAATTTTTCAATAAAATGAAAGGCTTTAACGGTTATGCGTATAAATTTTATACGCAGATTGCAAAAACAACCGACCGTCCGTATACGGCGATGCTCTTTATTAACTATCTGTCGACGGCAGAAGGCATTGCAACCTATCAGGAAGGGAATGGGGTATATTCTACAAATAACACGGTACAACAGGACATAGATTCGTTACTCGACGGATTTGTACTGGAAAATTA
Source organism: Treponema sp. OMZ 805 (assembly GCF_050937395.1). NCBI lineage: Bacteria > Pseudomonadati > Spirochaetota > Spirochaetia > Treponematales > Treponemataceae > Treponema > Treponema sp. OMZ 805. The sequence continues at coordinate 83,499 of NZ_JACCLP010000001.1, forward strand.
TGCCGATGTAAAATCCGATTGGGCATCGATTGTCAAACTTCTTGAAGGGTATAATTGATCCGGTTTGTATCTTGTATATATATGAAACCTATGACACTTACCGTGAAGAGGGCCGGCAACAAGTTAAAAGCGTTTTTTGCACAGCCCTCAAATATCATTCTTACCGTTGCGCTCATTTTACTCGGTGTAACGACGATCTTCCCGCTCATTTCGATGATTATCGAAAGTTTTACCGTACATTTACGGGAGGCTCTGTTTCATGGAGAGCCGGCGGGAAGCATATCGCTCAGCGGATGGAAATCGCTTCTATTCACGTCGGAGTATAATTACAGTAAAAATTACTTTTACGTTCCGCTATTTAACTCAATCTCTATGGCGTTGATTGCTTCCGCAGTTGCGATTGTTATCGGCGGAGTATTTGCATGGTTTATCAACCGGACGAACATCCCGCTGAAAAAACCGATATCGGCGCTGCTTTTATTTCCGTACATTATGCCGTCGTGGACGATTGCGCTTTTTTGGCACAATATGTTTGCTAACGTAACAGTGCACGGATGCAGTGCAAACGGCATTATCGCTTCGTTGTTCCATGTCTATGCGCCGGAGTGGTTTGTTTACGGACGGTTCCCTATCGGGATGACGCTCGGTATTCACTATGCGCCGTTTGCCTATATTCTGATCGGCGGTATTCTGAAAAACATGGATGCCAATCTTGAAGAAGCGGCAACCATTCTAAAAACGCCGCGCTGGAGAATCCTTACAAAGATTACCTTACCGATTGTAGCTCCCGCGATGATGAATACGTTTCTGCTGGTGTTCGCCAGTTCCGTAAGCGCGTATGCCGTACCCGTTTTTCTCGGTACTCCTATCGGCTTTATGACGTTAACTACCTCGATGACCTATTTTAATCAGGCGTATCCGGCGCAAGGCTATGCCGTCGGTATCGTGCTGGTAGTATTGGGGCTATTCGTACTGGGCATCAACAACCTATTTACCGGAAAACGGAAGTCATACACAACGGTAACCGGCAAGAGTTCGCAAGTATCATTCATCAATTTGAAAGCAGCGCGGCAGCCGCTTGCAGCAGCAGGTCTTCTTATCGTCTTCGCTATCTCCATTCTGCCGATGATCACCTTTGCACTGGAATCGGTACTGAAAAGCGCCGGTAATTATACACTCGGCAATATGTCGTTTAATTTCTGGATCGGTGATCCCAATTCGCAAGCTCTGCAAGCGCAATACTATAACTGGGAAGGCGGTATTTTGGTCAATGCACATGTATGGAGTGCGCTGTGGCATAGCTTACTGCTCTCACTTGCCTGCGCACTGATTGCCGGTACGTGCGGACTGTTGGTCGGCTACGCGGTAGTGAACAAACGGCATTCCAAGCTATCAAAAATCGTGAGCACACTCGCGTTTATTCCATATCTTATTCCTTCGATGGCGTTCGGTATGGCGTACCTTGCGCTGTCGGTTAACTGGTCGTTTTTATACGGGTCGTTTTTTCTGCTCGTGTTGGTCGGCGCTATTAAATATATGCCTTTTGCAACGAAGTCCGCTACAGGCGCGATGCTGCAGCTGTCAGGTGAAATAGAAGAAGCCGCAATTTTAACCAATACGCCGTGGTGGAAACGGATGCTGAAAATTATCTTTCCGATTCAAAAGCCGAGTTTCTTGTCGGGATATCTCTTGCCGTTTATCTCGTGTATGCGCGAACTGTCTTTGTTTGTGCTTTTGATTGTGGATAGTAACTTCATTACAACAACCCTGCTGATGTATTACAACGAAAAAGGATATTCTCAGTACGGCAATGCGTTAAACTTATTGATTGTCATTATCGTACTGCTTATCAACTGGGTGGTGAATAAATTGACAGGCGCAAGCGTTACGAAAGGCGTAGGAGGAAAATAAGATGTCTGAGATTATATTGGAACAGGTGACAAAGCAATGGGGAAAATTTGTCGGCGTTGATAACCTCAATATGACAATAGACGACCGTGCATTTGTAACGCTGCTTGGTCCTTCCGGCTGCGGAAAAACGACAACACTCCGGATGATTGCGGGACTGGAAACGCCTACATCGGGAAAGATTATTATCGACGGTACACCCGTCTTCGATTCGGAGCAAGGAATCAATGTGCCGCCGTCAAAACGGAATGTCGGCTTTTTGTTTCAAAACTATGCGTTGTGGCCGCACATGACGGTATATCAAAATATCGCATTCGGCTTGCAAAACTTAAAGTGGGATAGCCGGCGCATCAGAGAACGGGTGGCGGAGCTGCTTGCCTTGCTGAAAATCGAGCAATTTGAAAAAAGATATCCGAGTGAGCTTTCAGGCGGACAACAGCAGCGGGTTGCCATTGCGCGCACGCTTGCTCCCAATCCAAAAATTTTATTTATGGATGAGCCGCTGTCAAACCTTGATGCAAAGCTGAGGACGGAAATACGGGTTGAACTGAAACGGCTGCACAGCACTACCGATTCCACATTTGTGTATGTTACGCATGACCAGTTGGAAGCAATGACGCTTTCTACCAAGGTCTGCATTATGGAAAAGGGACTGTTAAAGCAATACGCAGCTCCGCTCGAAATGTACAATAAGCCGTCGTGTATATTTGTCGGCGACTTTATCGGTAATCCTACGATGAATTTTATCGAGGCGGAATACCGTAAGGGTAGCATTCAATTTTGCGGATTGCAGGCGGAATTTGTCAGCGATACGCCGCTCCCGTTTGAAGAAAAAAGCGTTATTCTCGGCATTCGTCCTGAATATGTGCAGATAAGCGAACACGGAAGCGCAGAGGGAACCGTCTTTTCAACCTTACCTGCGGGCATGGAAACAACCGTTAAGATCAATTCACACGGCACCATTCTTACTTCCGTTGTGTTCGGCAGTGTCGATTATGACATTGATAAAAAAGTCTCATTCGATTTTTCCGGCAACTCCATCATCCTCTTCGATAAAGAAACCGAAGCAAATATTGCGATGGGTCACTTGGGCATCTCTAAAACTCAAGGTTAGTTTTTAGGGGTTCACACTTACAGTTTAATGGATAGCAGCATGACGTCAGAAACATTACATCACCTCTACGATTATTTGGTTCCGCTGGTAACGGGAGCCTATCGGGAAGCATCACGGTATAGTGTTCAAGGAATTGAAAAAAAAGAATTGAACGATATTGCCACGTTTACCGACCGGTTTATGGAACAAGCAATTGTAGAAGGCATCCGGCAACGCTTTCCCGAGCATACGTTTATCGGCGAAGAATACGGCGAAAACCGCGGGGAAAGTCCGTACGAATGGCTTATCGATCCGATTGACGGTACGGTGAATTTTGCTGCCGGTATTCCAATGTTCGGCACAACGCTCGCCTTGCGGAAAAATAAAGAAACGATTTTCGGTATCATATTCGATTGGCCGAATAACGCTATTTACTACGCAATCAAAGGAGAGGGTGCGTACTGCGGCACTGTGAAACTGCGGGTGTCGCAGCGTTCGCGGCTTGACGAATCGATTGTCAGTATTTGCTTAACCTCGAGCTATAATGCCGAATACAGCGGAAAAGTACTCGACCTTATACAAAAATTACAGCCGCATGTACGCGGCATACGGATAATTGTTTGTACGGTCTATGAGCTTATCTGGCTTGCGACCGGCAAAAGCGAAGCGATGATTAACGTCAAGCCGTCAATGGGCTTAAGCTCCTGCGCCGGTAAGTTGATTGTCAGCGAAGCGGGCGGTAAGGTAACCAATCTATCGAATAAGCAGCGACAAGAAATCGATGATTTGTTAATCACCAACTCGGTTATCCATGATGCAGTGTATAACATTATCGCGCGGGCATCCAAATAATACTATCCCGTGATATGACGTACTCACATCACGGGTATTCCCGGTCTACTATGAATGATAAACACAGCGGAAGTACTCTACGCCGACGCTATTGATTTTTTATAAAATCTATATACGAACAAACTTACCGTCGCACTGAAAACTTTGTCTATCAAATTTGTAACGGTGCCGCCGAAGTATGCCGCAAATGTTAAGCTCTGTGTTACAACATATATTCCTTGAACGGCGTTGTCTACTTGAGGAATGGAGGTATTTGCTGAGTAAAAAAGATAGGAAATGGTGTCGCCCAGAATTGAATTGGTAATGGCTGAGATAAAACCTATCCACATAAAATTTTCGGTTGTGTAAGAAACATCCATATAAGGGGTATTCGGGTTTGAAGGTGTCTTGGCTTTTTCCCGTTCGGAATAAAATACCAGATGTGCAACTACTGCGGTAGAAATATGACATAGCATAAAAAGAATCCCTGTATTTGCGAAAATGCACAAAAGAGCGTTACTTGCGATTGCACACACAATCCCCGGAATAAGTCCGCACAAGGCTGTTACGGCAATGGTAAGCAGTGAATCCAAATACAAAGGAAAAGCAACAAGCCCAGCAAGATATGAACACATACAATTAATCACAATGCTTGCAATGGTGAACGTGATTGTAAATATTCTTCGGTTCATTACATTTTTTCCCATTAAAATAGCAGCCCTAAAAGTTTTGCTTTTTCAATCAAATCATGCCGATCGCGAATAAACATTTTTCCGTAAACGGCAGTCCGCTGATTTAAGATTGTTTTTTCCGATTTTCCGAGCAGTTTTGCAATTTCAACTACATCAAGACCCTCAGCAAGATGAATGAAAACCTCTTTCTCTTTTTTTGAAAGACTTTTGTAATTATCAAAAAGATAACTTTTTTCGTTATGAACGCTGTGCTTGCCTTTGTTCTGCGGTAAAAGAGTGTGCAAAACTTTGCTTGCAACGCTATTGTAATACGTGTTCCCTGAACCTACGGCAAGGATTGCTTTTTCAACTTCATCAATCGAGGCTTCTTTTGTAATAAAACCTTGAACGCCGATCAAAAGTGCATGTTCTACGTGAATATCATCATTGTACATAGTGTAAACCAGAATGAAAATATCAGGCTTTACCCTTCTCATTTTTGAAACCGATTCAAGCGAGTTTTCACCGTCGAGGTTTAAATCGAGAACCACAATTTTGATATCTTTATCTTCATTAAGTTTTTTTAGTGCTTCCGGGATTGTTCCGACACCGATTATTGAAAGTGACGGATTTTTGTTTTGAAGCATAAAAATCATTCCGTCCCGTAAACCCGTGTGATCATCAATGAACAGAATCTTTAACGGTGATTGCAATGGTAAAACCTCCTTCATTTATAAAATCCGCACTGCCGTCTATCAGTTGGGCACGCTTTTTGATATTGGTAAGTCCGTAATGCTTTACGGCAGCTTTTAGCTTCCTGTTTTCAACCTCGGTTTCTTCAAAACCTTTTCCGTTATCGCAGATGATAAAACGGAAATCATCAATCCCGTCCACAATTTTTATTTCAACTTGTGTCGCATCGGAATGCCGTGAAACATTGCTCAACGCCTCCTGCAAAATTCTGATAAGGTGTGTCTTTTGCGTATTTTTGAGTGCACCTATTTTCTGACTTGCAACATATAGATTTGTTTTTATTCCGAAATTCACTTCAAATGCAGTGCAAATCTCGCGTATAATTTTTTCAAAATCTTCCGTAAACTCAATACTTCCGGAACCTATCATATAACGGATTTCGTTTAGGGCTTGTTTTGCGTAAAATTTCGATTTTGAAAAATCTTCTTTTTCAAGATAGATATTGAGCGCGGCAAGATTCTGCGCAACTCCGTCGTGAAGGTCGCGGCTGAAATTACTCTGTTCGGTCTGCATTGTTTTAAGTTGTTCGAGCTGCATTGAATTTTTAAAGAATTTTTCAAGGATTATAAAAGCTGCAATCGCAATCAGAAAAAGGGCGCTATATAAAAGAGAGTCGTAACCGAGGTTCAGCCTTGTCTGTATCTCATGAATGTGATTTTGAAAACTGATAATAGCATCCGTGTTACGATTACCGCTTTGAATGTTTTGAATGATTGCTTCAAGTTCTTTTTTTAGAGGCATATCAAAATAAGTGAAAGCTTGGTAGTCTGATCTCAGTTTAAGGGCAATTGCTTCAAAATCTACAGGATTTCCTGAAAAAATGTCAGCACTATCACTGCCGGCAACTATGCTTTTCGGATCCATTTGAAGCAATAACATTTCCGTGTCGAGTTTTTGAATAAGATTGTTGCTTGCCCGCTTAAAAAAAATTGTGCAAAAAAAGATTGCAAGTGCGGTGTAGATAAATATCGACTCGATTTTAAAAATTTTCTTAATAAGACTTAGCAGCATGATTTTCCAGTAAAATTGTTCGGTAATGAAACTATCGACCATATCTAGTATAACACGAACCGATATCCATGTCTTGGGAAAAATTCCCAAACTTTTTAGGAAAAATGACCAAAAGAATATACGGGCGGTGAGGTATAATAGAAGCGAAAAGTCGGTTTGTGGTGCCGATTGAAGGAAAATAGGAACGTTAAAAAACGACTAAAATCCTTGGAGAGAAAAATATGGAATTATTAGAAAAACTTAAAAAAAATTATGATAAATATTCGGATAATATTATCCAAAAATGCAATGCGACAAAAACTATAGTTTCCGGCATGAATAGTGATCGTAATCTTGTATATGACCCGATTGTTATCAAGTCAGAATATCTCGTTTCTGCATCTTTAAAAAATGATTTTATAGAGCGAATTAAGAACTTCTCAGGTGAAAAAAATTGTATTTACATCTTTGAAATCTGCGACTGTGAACGCCTTGAAGATATAAAAAAGATATTTGACGAAAAGAAAAAAGAGAAAAAAGAAAATAGATTTCCGTTTAATCTTCCCCTGAGTAACAATGCAAATAAATCAAAAGTTCTTTACGTTGGAAGCAAAAAAGGGAATTTGCATGAAAGATTGTTTTTGCATTTAGGTTTAAACCGTACGAATCGTTCTGGAAGTTTTAAAAAAAAGAGTGGAAGTACCTATGCCCTATATCTATCTTCTTGGTGGAAGAACGAATTCCCGAATATAAAAATCACCGTGTTCCGGTTTTCTGAGGACATTTTACCAATTCAGCTTCAATTCATTGAAGATACATTTTCAGAAATGCTGTGTCCTCTATTCGGGAAAAAAGGTTCAAACTCAAAGTAATAAAACATTTGTCGGTGGCAGATTATAAAATAAATCCGTAAAAATAAGATAAAATAAAAAATGGATATTTACAATGAAAACAGTAAGAATAACAAAAAGGCTCGCGCCTTTATATGAAACTGTGGTTTAAAAGCAAACGAAAATAGATGGTGCTGCGAAATAATTTTTTAGAGGAGTGTTTTATGAAAAGGTATTTTACTGTCGTAAGTATGGTGTGTTTGTTTGCATTAGTGAGCATTGCCGGAACAACGGCGCAGGAAGCGCAAAAAGTAAACCCTCCAACTGACTTTAAGTACGATTTAAACGAAACCTGTGACGGTGTTATCATTCAAAGATACAAAGGCACAGAGATGGAGGTGGTAATCCCCGCAGTTATTGAAGATTTTCCGGTAGTTGAGATCGGTTATGAGGCATTTTCAGAAACAAACATAGTTTCTATTGTTTTTCCGGATTCCGTTACGACTATCCATGGATGCTGCCAATACTGCGGATTTTTAACAAAAGTTGTATTGCCGAAAAACTTAACATATATACCCTCCCGTATGTTTGAGGGCTGTACTGCATTGAAAGAATTTACCCTGCCGGAGGAAATAAGCACAATCGGTCCAGGCGCTTTTGCTAGTTCCGGATTGGAAGCTATCGAAATACCCGACAGTGTAAAGAAAATAGGCGACAAGGGTGAATATGAAGTCTTTGCCGGTTGTCAAAATTTGAAAACCGTTACCATCGGAAATGGGATAAAAGTTATAGGCAGTAGAACATTTTCCGGCTGTACAAACCTCATGACCGTTATGATCGGGAATGGAACAGAAAACATAGGGTATCACGCATTTTCCGACTGTACGAACCTCACAACTGTTACGATCGGCAGAGGAATACGGGCTATCGGCGACTTTGCATTCAAGAATTGCAGCAGTTTAACGACCGTAAACATTGGAGTAGAAAAACTTGAAAAGGGTTCTTATGTTGGAGCTTACGAAACAGGCTATGGCGAAAAAGTCTTTTCCGGTTGTTCTGCTTTAAGCTTAAAAGAAAAGCAAAAGCTACGGAAAACCGGATACACCGATGAGTTTTAGCAGGTAATGCTTTTGCACCAGGGGGGCGTACGGAGAAAGTGGCCGGTGGAATGATAAACCGGTATGCCTGTATTGCATTCTGTAATCAATAACCGTTGAACCCATTAGAAATAAAGAATTTAACAAAGAAGATGTAGCCTATTATCTTGATTCGATCCTTTTTGAATACGGAAAAAAAATGAAAAAAGATATCGAAATAAGTAAACACAATGAAAAATGACGACCTGTTTACAATCGAATACTGAGTGCGAAAAACTGCAGCAAAGAAGCGACGGGTAAAATTGTCATACCTTCTCTCATGCGGAATGGAATGCCGTAGAACTGGCGGACAAGTGGATCGATGAAACACCGAAAGTAACAAAAATTCTCTGTACAGATGGAGATGGAGAAGTTTTTCATCAACTTTCTGCCAAAACCGAAAAGCCGGCCGAAAGAGTACAAAAGCGACGGAAAATAACAAGGGCAGAGCGGCAGATGGCGGAATAAGGGGATGGCACAATACATTACCCCCTGAAGAAGCTGCAGAATTTTGGAAAAATCTTTAAAATATGGATCAAGAAGATGATTTGCGTGATGAAAAAATCTATCACCACTTGGCTGCTATGGAAAGGCATGATGATTTTATAAAAGAAAAATTAATGACAAAAGACGACACTGTTTTTTTATGGCGCAACCTCGTACGTTACAAACAGGCAAAGGAACGCGGTCATAAATCAGCGGACTATTTTCTTGATGAAACGTATGAGAATTTCGGTTTTTTCGGAACGCTCTTGCACAAAACGCAGAATCCCTCATGCCTATATCTACACTGCAGACGGTTCTCTCGCTTCGCGTTTCCGTATTGACTCTCAGGATATCCCCGAAAAACTTTCAACACTGTATAAAACCGATATGCCGCTCGGAAAATACGAAGCTCAAATTATTGCATGGGCAAAAAAATCACCGGCACGGATGATTGAAGAAAACTGCCATACAAATTGGGATTCAATGCGAGCGGCGTGGCAGAATTCTTTTGAAGAAATTTATTCATAAAAGGAAATTTAATTATGTCAGAACACAGTAAGGAAAGAAAAATGCAGGAAAAACTCTAAAAAGAAAACAACCAAATAATGATTCGTGCGGAGGGACAATACCCATCGTTCCTCGGCGTTTGTTCTTCAATCAGTTCTAAGCCGTTTAAATATGCAAACTTAATTAATGTTAGACTTATTGGGTTATGATAATACGGTATCAAAATTAAAAGATATTATCAAAGACAATGACCTTAACATTATTGTCACTCATTACAAATTATCAAATAAGCTACAACTTCTGCTTAACGATAATTTGCTCATCGCGTATACCGCTGCCGCAATCTCTTAGCAAGTTTTTTACCGATTCACTTGAAACAATAAAATGTGCATCAAGATTAATATCAGTAAATGCATCCTCACTAATGGCAGTAACGCTATTCGGTATCACAACGCTTGTTAAAGAGGTACAGCCGTAAAATGCCGCCCAGCAAATCTCTCTAACACTGTCAGGTATAGTAATCTTTGTTAAAGAAGCACAGCAGGAAAAAGCCTCTTCGCCAATTTCGGTAATACTGCGAGGTAGTACAATACTTGTGAGCGAACTACAATTATGAAAAATCTCCTCTCGTATTTTTGTCACGCTATCCGGTATCACAATGCCGGTTAAGCCGGTACAGCCCGAAAACGCTCGATTGCCGATTTCAGTAACACTAACCGGTATTGCAACACTTGTTACAAAACTACAGTCGGTAAATGCATCACTACTAATCTCAGCCACACTATCAGGGATGATAATACCGCCTTGTAAACCTGCAGCAGCAGCGATCAGTGTTGTCTTGTCCTTTGTATACAGGATATTATTTTCACTGCAATACACCGTATTTGCATTATCAACGGTAATATCTATTAAACCGGTGCAGCTCCCAAAAGCTCGCCCTCCAATCTCCGTAACACGCGCTGGAATAACAACATGTGTTAAAGCAGTACATAAGATAAACGCCTCCCAGCCAATTTCAATAACAGAGTCAGGTATTACAATGTTTGTGAGGGAAGTGCAGCAGCTAAATGCCGACCAGTCAATCTTAGTAACACTGTCAGGAAGCTCAATACGTGTTAAAGAACTACAGCAGAAAAACATCTTCCAACTAATTTCAGTAATACTGTCGGGTATTGTTACGCTTATTAAAGAACTGCACTCATTAAAAGCTCCACCGCCGATTTTCGTAACGCTGTTCGGTATCACAACATGTGTTAAACCGGTACAGCCGGAAAATACTTCTTCGCCGATTTCAGTAACACTATCGGGAAGAACCAGACTGACTACTAACTTTTTTTTATCAACTACGGAGATTAGTGTCCCATCTCTTATGTTCAGCAGTTTGAGATTTGCTTTTTCTTCTGCCGTCAATAGCAATTCATCTACGCTTGCAATATCGTCTTTATTGATAGTCAGCATATCACACTCCATCGCAAATAAGCTTAAGGGTTTCCTATCGTCAGTATAGAACATTTTTATCTTTGATGGTATGCTCATAGACAGTAACGCGGGCTATAGCGAAGCTGCACGGAAAGAGGTAGAGCAGAGCGCAAGGGACTATTTAGCTTGGTTGGATGCACTGCAACAAGCGTAAAGCGTTTCTTAATATCAATTACATTAGGAGGGATATGATGGCAATTCCAACGTATGAAGAGTGCATGCTACCGCTTATGAAAATTGCAGAAGATGGTAAAGAGCATTTATTTAGAGAAGCTACTGACGCATTGATAAATCAATTTAAGTTAACTGAGAAAGAAAAACAAGAATTGCTCCCAAGCGGCTCAGCATTTGTTGTTAATAATAGAATTGGATGGGCAAGAACATATTTAACAAAAGCCGGTTTATTATTAACCACTAAAAGAGGTTATTTTCGCATATCGGAAGAAGGAAAGAAACTCTTGCAAAAGGAGCCTGCATTTATCAATACTAAAATGCTCAAAGAATATGATGCTTTTAATGAATTCCAGACGACAAAAGAGCCTGATAATTCTGAAAATAATAAAATTGAACATAATATTGAACAAAGCATTACTCCACATGAATTGCTTGAAAGCGGTTATCTCAGTATAAAAAACGAATTAGCAGATGAGTTATTGTCTACAATTAAAAATATCAGCCCTTCAAAATTTGAAAAATTAGTGATTGATTTATTGGTTAAGATGGGATACGGCGGTTCAATCAAAGAAGCTGCCACGGTAGTTGGAAAGTCCGGCGATGAAGGAATTGATGGCATCATTAAAGAAGATAAGTTAGGCCTTGATGTTATTTACATTCAAGCAAAAAAATGGGATAGCGGTACTATCGGACGCCCCGAAATACAAAAGTTTGCAGGGGCATTGTTAGGAAAAAAAGCAAAAAAGGGAATATTTATTACTACTTCAACATTTACAAACGAAGCAAAAAAATATGTTACCGATATTGATGCAAAAATAATACTACTTGATGGAAAGCAATTAACTGAATTAATGATAGAAAATAATCTTGGGGTAAGCACACAAGATGTTTACACAATAAAACGAATCGATTCGGATTATTTTGAAGAAGATTAAAATCAAGGGAACTGTCAAAAACTTGCGCAGTTAGTGTTAGCGGATTGCTTAAAATAATCCCCTCAATTCTTTTCTTATTCATAATGTCTGTTGCCCTCAGCATAGGCACCGGTGTCTATATCAAGGACTTCGCGCACAGGCTTGATAAGCGATTCTTCGTAGCGGCATATCCATCGTTCAGGCTGTGCTGAACCGTCCGGTATGCCGTCGATGGTGTCGCCGGTTTCTATGGGCTCAGCATTTATTAAAAGATAGAACGCGGTGTTATACACATAATTTACCATCAGGTTCGGATCAATCGTGTGGCGGCAAACTGTGCTACAGCGGTGTCCGAATCGTACGAAAAACATTCGGCATTTTCCAAGCGCTTTTGTATCACTGCTTCCATCTGCTCTCGAGCCGGCATTGTTACCGGCGCTTTAAACAAGAGCTTTACAATCAACACCCCCGACGCAAGCGTCGAGGTTGTTGTTCTCATAAGGTGGTTGCAGTCGGCTTTAATACCCTTTGTTACGACGCAGAGCGTCGGGGTATTAAATCCTCCGCACGAATAAAAATGCCGCCGACTTTTTCTTCTTTGATTAAATCCTGTTGAAAAATCTTATCCATATTTTGCCTACCCTTCTCTTCTATTTTTGAAAGCATGAAAAAAATGTTACGCGTTTATAATATTTTTCTCAAAAAAATCGATTGCATTTTTAAAATCGTTTTCATTCGGTCGACCTTTGTTTAAACCGCCGATGAGTTTTAAGGGGCCGAAGGTATCGAAACCTTTACAGCCGAATATCCCCATGCAGATTTTTCCGTTTTGTTCGGTTCTTTTACGCAGCGTTTTTTCAAACCCTGCATTCACAGCTCCAGCGGTGTAAATAAAAAACAGCTTTTGTACGCCGCTCGTAAGCGCTTGGTCAAATAGTGAATCAATCGGTTTTGCAAATTTAAAGTAAAAAATTCCGGAGGCAAAACCGATCGTATCATATCGCTTAAAATCATCGGAATTAAAATCGACAGCTTTGATCAGAACCGTTTCGGGGTACTTCTCTTTTATTTTATACAGCACTTTTTCAGTGTTCCCGTGGTGTGTTGAACTGTATACAATGCATACATTACTCATAGCATAATTCTCCTTCATTATTTATGTAGCCGTATCGTTTAGGGTATACGGCCGAGAGATCTTTTTCCAAAATAATATTTCCATCATTTAATCTTTTTTGCGCAACCGTTCGATATGCAAAATCGATTGCGTTGCTTTTACAATGATAAAAACACTCTCCGCATAAGATACAATTTTTTTGATCTTTTATCGATACCTTATCATCTTCAAAAATAAAATTATTAACAGGACACACTGAAATACATTTTTTACATGCATGGCAGTTTTCTCGTATAATCGATACGGTTTTAAACTTTGCATGTATTTTTTCTTGCGAAAGTATGTTCAGCATAAGACGCATAGGGACTTTGGTATACGCAAAAGAACTGCTATTGTCTTGTATATGTTCCGTATGCAAACATAAATCCAGAATAGTACTTATGGCCTTCTCTATTAAACATTCTTCCGCGTCGCCGGGCTTGTGCTCCAGTATTTTGGTACGAAAAAATCTGCTCAGTGTATGAAAGGAGGCAAGTTTTATTCCCAAAACCGGCACATATTTTTTCTTTTTTAATGCGCGCCCCATCTCTTCCAATGCAATAAATGAATGAGCACCTCCGTACGTGATAAACGGAACGGCAATTTTTGAACGCTTTTGATCCGATTCAGGCAGCGCTTCAAGGATGCGCAATACATGAGTTTCCGCATGTCCTGCATATACCGGAGCGCCCGCAAAAAGCACGTCGAATTCTTTTAGGCGATTTTCCAATATATTTTGCCGTTCCGATTTTGAGGCAGCCAATAGACTGTCGTCTTTTGTGACATTTACGATATCGGTTATGCCGCCTTTCTCTTCGATACTCCTCTGAATCATGCGTGCAGCAGCTAATGTGTGTCCCGAAGGACTAAATACAATGATAGCAGCTTTCATAGTAAATCCTCCTTAAAATAAACCTTCCTTAAAATGCAACAGTCGAACAAAATATCAATTTTGGAGACTGTTGCATTCGTGCGCGGAACGCGCACATATAATCCGCGAGTTTGCGCTTACGCAAACTCGCAGCGTTTTTAGACAATGCCAACTGCATTGTCTAAAATAAGCCGTCCTATAAATTCGACAACCGCAGCCTTTATCAAAAAGCGAGGATTGGCGAATTGCCGCACTTTTGCAACGAAATGAAAAAGTGCAATCAATAGGCGATGTTTTCGCTTGCGCAAACTCGCAGCGTTTTTAGATAATGCCAACTGCATTGTCTAAAATAAGCCTTCATTTGAGCTTAAATCGGGAATATTGTTATCTACCAATTCCGCTAAACGAGCAATTGCGCCAAATTCTTTTTTTGAAAGTGAATTTAAATACGCTGCAAGTTTCTCGTTAAAACCAGCGTGAAATTTTTCGTGATTGTTATACGCAATGATTCCTTCTTTCGTCAGCTTAAAATAAACGGTTTTTTTGTTATCCGCTTTTTTATATTTTTCTATCAATTTTTTCTTGATCAGCTTATCGGCGACTTGCGTTACAGCACCATTTGTAATCCCGAGTTTTTCCGAAAGCTCGGAAGCGCTGTGTCCGCCATCCAAACCTATCGCTTCTATAAAATGAATTTCACTTTGGTACAAAGTATGCTGTGTACCGAAAGTCCTCGGTCTTTTATCATTAGCGTTTATTTTATACTGAATTTTTACCGTCCGTTTTATGAGATTTTCTACATCATTCATTGCATTGTCCTTTTTATTTTAGCCACTAAAATAAAAATATATTAAAATGCAGTCGATGTCAATATGTTTTAGCAACTAAATATTTTAATACACTATGGGATATTGCTGAAAACGAGTAAAAAGTTTTTATAGCGATTTCTTCTTAAACTCCGCCCGATCCATTACATATTTCTAAAAGATGTTTTTTTATCAAAGCCATGATTAACAATCTTTTCAGAATCCGTTAAATTCTTGGATTCGCAATTTTGATCATTTTTAAGTGAAAACAATACCATTGACATTTTTGATTGTTTGCGCCACTATCCCTACCCTTGTATTTTATGGAGGTTTTATGACATCTAAAAAGTGTTTACAGGCAGCTATAGGGGCTGCTCTGTTGTCGGTGTGCCTGCTTGCAGGTTGTGCCAGTGTTCCTGCTACCGCAGTATCGGATACTGCAGCAGCTTCAGAACTTGCTGTTATGAAAGGTTCATGGCAGCCCCTCAGCCGTTTTGAAGATGATGCTGTTTTGCAGGATGTATACGCTAAAAATGCTGCTGCAATGCCGTACTATAGTGAAGGCGGATTAAAAGCAGCAGTACATTATGCGGTGGCGGCGCCCGTGATAAAAGCTGTTTTTGACGGTTCAAATACGGTAGCGTTTACTGTACGTACTGCCGACGGTTCTGAGAAAGAGGTTTTGTGTGAATATACCTTTAAAGGTACACGCCCTATGGTTGAAGATTCGACTCGCAATTGGCTCACATTTGAAGCGGTAAAACCAATTCAAGAATTAAAGAATTTGCGCTATTTTGTTGTTACGGCTCCTCAAGTTGATAAAAAAACCGGAATAAAATCATTTGATGCCCGCTTCGGTAAATGGGGAATTCGATCGCTGGTACATGGGGATCCTTTGAAGCGAGCGCCTTTTGTAGAAGCAAATCTTTCAAAAGAAGAGGTACTTAAACAGTTTACGGCTGTTATCAATACAGTGGCAGCAGAAAAATTACCCAAAGAACCGCTTGCGTTGTATAATGGCAAATGGGTAAATTCAGTTACCGTTTGCGAAGATCCGCGCCCTGCTATTCAAAATGTTTACACGCAATTGATTAAAGAATTTGCCGGACAAAATCCGAAGGGCGGTGATTATACAAAAGAAGATATTATGGCACTGGTGTACAAGGCATTCGGTACCGCCAATGATTTTACTCATATTGAATTTGTTGCAGGAAATGGTAAAAATGAGATTATCGTATGGAAAGGTGATAAAGAAGTCAGCCGCAGTTCATATATACAAGATAGTGCACATGCCGCACATCCGGCATATCGTGCATTTTCCGCTACTGATCCTGCATTTAAAGGTAAGTTGGCTCATTTCGCAATTACCATTCCCCACGCTGTCCCGCCTCACATGCATTTCTGGTACGGGACTTCCGTCGAAGAAGCCGCAAAAATGAAGAACGCACCTACCTGTATACGTGCTGATGTATCTGAAGAAGAGATGGTGCAGCATGTCCTTGATAGCTGCCGGAGCTTTTTAAAAGGGTCTATACATTAATTAGTTAAAACGGAGTTGTCTTACCGATGGCAAAAACAATTAGTTTTTACCATCGGCAGGAGCAGGAGTATTAAAAACGCTCTGCACGAATAAACGACAAAATACCGCCACATAAGGATTCTATACTTTAAACTGATTATCCCAATCATCAGAATTATAAATCTTATCTAAGTGATACTGATTATCTGTCAACTACACCCTATCGGGTATAGATACTTATTTTAAAAACGATTATACACCCGATAGGGTATATTTCAGCACTCTTCTTTTGACAGTATACCCTAAAGGGTGTATATTACATATGCAACAACTTCACGGGAGACTATGTTTATATATTTAAAGTCCCTTTAAGTAACAATTGAAATAATCTTTTTCTCTATAGATTTTTGCACCCGAAAAATTTTTTAATCCGGTCTTTCGGTAATTTTGTATTTTGCCGCTACTATCTATGTAGCTGTGATTTATCACTTCGGTAATATCTGAAAAATTATAATTTTCGGGAAGATCAAAAAAGGAGAATGAAAAGGCAGTACCGAAATTAAAATAATTCCGAATAAATACTTGATATTCGACTTCTTTATTCATACTGTCTGTTACCCGCAGCATAGGCGCCGGTATCTATATCGAGAACTTCGCGCACAGGCTGGATAAGCGATTCTTCGTAGCGGCATATCCATCGTTCGGGCTGCTCTGAACCGTCCGGTATACCGCCGATAGTGTCGCCGGTTTCTATAGGGTTATCATTTATTAAAAGATACAATGCGGTGTTGTATGCATGATTTACCATCAGGTTCGGATCAAGTCCATGAAAATGATATTGTAAGTCGGGTAAGAACAACAAGCTCATACCGAGCGTATCGACAAGCATATCTTCGCCACCCTGAATAGTAAAGAAGCGGACGTTCACGGCAAATTGAATAAAACGGTTGTCACGGGGAAGCGTATGGTTGCGGATGGTTTCTGCGGTAAAAAGTTTTCCCGAATTTTCAAAATAAACGGCAGTACAGTCGGGGAAAAGCTCGACCAGCGCCTCTGTAAAATCCATATCGAGTGCTGCACGCTCCGATGCGGGAAGCGCCGCCGCCAACATATCGGTACCGATGAGTGCATACCGGCATTCGGACAAAATAGCATCTTTATCGTCTCCGCAGTCCCACATCTGGCTTTTGGTAAAATCGTCAATGGTGTTTCCGTCAAAGACGGCGGGAGCAATCATCAGCATAGGCGGATACGCCCCATCCTTAAATTCCGCCCGATATCGAGTGGCGGCAAACTGTGCTACGGCAGTGTCGGAATCGTACGAAAAACATTCGGCATCTCCCAAGCGCTTTTGCATCACCGCTTCCATCTGCTCTCGAGCCGGCATTGTTACCGGCGCTTTAAACAAGAGCTTTACAATAAAAATGCCGCCAACCTTTTCTTCTTTGGTTAAATCCTGTTGAAAAATCTTATCCATATTTTATTTTACCTTATCGTAAACCGACCCGCTATGACCGATGACCAGACAAGCATAACGAGTTTATTGTACTGTATCGCATATATCCGCTATAAGAGTTTCTTATATTGAATAATGTATACGTTAAAACTGTGCAGCCCATTCGGCAAGAGAAGCTTTGTTCAGTCGTCCGTTCAATAATTTGCCTTCCACGATTTTTGCATTCGGTGCACTCGGCTGCAAGTTGGCGACCGCCTTCCCAAAACTACTCCCGCCCGATGTCGCAAATAGCACGATTTTTTTACCGCTAAAATCATATCGTTCAAGAAAGGTATTGATAATCGTCGGCGCAATATACCACCAAATCGGAAAGCCGACAAAAATCACATCATAGTCAGCGATATGTGCATCATCATCCACAATCGCAGGGCGGGAAGATTTATCAGCCATCTCTACACTACTGCGTGATTTTTTATCCATCCAATCCAAATCCGCCTTTGTATACGGAATAGCCGGTTTTATCTCGTGCACATCCGCACCCGCAGCCTCTGCCAATATCCGCGCAGCTTGAGCCGTTACTCCCGAAGCGCTAAAAAATGCCACTAATTTCTTTGCCATCATACCCTCCTCGTAAAGATTAAAAGTATCCTCAAAAGTTGAACAAATTTTCAAAGATACCATCCTCTGAATATATAAGGCAAACTGCCGTTTAAGTCAAGAAAAAATATTTTACACTATTGGGGATCTCTAAAAATCAGTTATATTTTTAATTTCGTAAAAAAACAAATTATGGCAGCCGGTTATAAGATAGAGGGCAACGAGAAACAGACCGAGTATCACATAATTCCATATATGCTGCACAGTACGGTAATAATATATCGGTGCAGTGCCGATCTCCGGCAGTGTGATAGGATCGACTGGGAGCTGATAATAGCGGGCAATGCTTTTTATATTGAGTAGATAAAATACCGGTGTACCGCTCTGCAAAAATTTTCCTACTAAGCCTGTTTTTATTGGGGTTGAAGCCGACAGCCGTACTGTTTCCGTTGTGATGCTGTCGTTATATTCGCCTACTGAAAGCAGATTTCCGCCGATATTGATGAAGGCTTTTATAGGAGTGTATGCATTATTGTATGTGTGTGCAGTATCATTACGGGAACCTTCTGTATAAAACGCATAGCGTTCCGTAAGATTTTTTTCAAAATCAGCTTCATAAAAAAAGGTCAGCCCATAGCCGTTAAGCCGCTCTTTTATATGCTCGATAAGATCGGGCTCAAATTCCTGTCCTACATCTTTTACACCGCCGAGCGAATAGGCGATTGTTTTATGCGCTATAATCTTTTGCTCATAGAGGTACTGCTCCATATCAAGGTAGGTAAACTCTTCTCTATTGCCGCCGTACATTGATGAACCTATCGACGTTACCATAATAGGTTGTAATCCCATGGCATCTGTCGCTGCAATAAAGGCGAGGTTAAGCGCCGGAAAAGAGCTGGAGCAATTAGCAGCTATGGTGTCGCCCTTCTGCAAGCCGGCTTCTTTAAAGAGCTTTACGAGCAGCGCTGCAAAATCGGGATTAACGGTTGTCCGTTTACTTTCCACATTACCGAGCGTTGTCGTAATACCGCTCCACTCCAAGCCGATAAGCCCGCTGTCCAGTCTATCAACCGTTGTATCTATTTCAATTCCTCTTCGGCTCATCTCCTGCCGGATTGCTTGTTGCGCCTGCTGCATCTTTTTTGCTGCGGTTATCATTTCAGAATATGCCGGATGCTTAACAGTGAGGCTGTGCGGTTTTACGTAATAGTAGAGCACTAAAAAAAGTGCTGCCAGAAGCACCAGTGCGCAATTTTTCGCAGTATAGGTCAAATGTAATTTCATAAGCCGATACCTACCGCAGCTACCAGCTCATACAATGCTTTTATCACAATAGCGACAATGATAAGCGCTGCAAGCGTGCGCACCGCACCGTTCCGATCTACTTCCTGCGCTAAAATACCGGGGATAATAGTTCCGATGCTGTGTACATTCAAAAAGTAAAGTTCATGGACATGGAGTAGATGGACATTGCCATACTGCAAAATCATTTTTATTAAAAAGCTCAGCATAATACAAACAGCAAATCGTCGTTGACCGTACAGAATAGTAGAGCGGGAAAGTATTTTTAAAACCGCAACGGTGAGCAAACTGATAAAGACCGTTATGATCAGTTTAAGAGGGGCATCCAAATACAGCGCAAAGTATGCCGGAACGATAAGTCCGCCGGGTGAAATTTCGGTGAGTTCGTAAAAAGCAATGCTGACAATAACCCCGAGTGTCAGTATCTCATGTATCATGGATGACCGTTCCTTTGCTTTCAAAATAGTCCACGAGCCGCTTTCCCGATTTGCAAATATTTCCTGCCGCAAATATCACGGCGTTGCAGTCTAGCGTATCAAAATAGGCTTCGTCTGTCAGCATAATTATTTTTGCACGGTCTACATGCTGCCGTATCAAATGTTTGTAAAACAATTCCTTATTTTCTCCGGAAATAAGAATGATGTCAAAGCGTTGTTGATGCGTTACCGTAAAATGTACGTATTGCTCCAGACGAGTTAGCCGGTCTGCTCTATTATTAATGAGTAAATACTTTTTATGCTGCCAATAGGATTGCGTCATACAATTATCCAATATGATGTTAGTTGAAACCGGGTCATTAGCCGCTAAGGTATTGATAAAAAAAAGCGTGTGGTCTTTTGCGTTGCAATACGATAGCACTTTTAAGCTACCCGGGTCCTTGTAATATGTTTTCATTGCAGTAAATGCTTTTGCGGTATCAACATGAAGGAATCGGCATATTGCAAGCGCCAAGGCAACGTTCTCAGGAAAATCGACTTCGCGGTAGTGCTCCAGCGGGGCATCACTCAAAAAAGCCTGCGTATGCCGTGCCGCACACACCTTCTGAAAAAAAGGAAAGTAGGCAGCATCCGCAGTAAAGAATGCCGCCTCCGTAGGAATTGTGTTGGATAGTGCGTGTGCAATACTGTCGAGACTTTTCCCCATTTCATCCAAATGATCTTCCCGAACATTGGTGATAGCGGTAATGTCGGCAGTAAGGATGCGCTGTTCGCAGATACGTTGCAGCTCCGGTTTTACCGCCATACATTCTACGATTAGGATATCCGCTTTTTGCAGGGCAGCCCAGTGGACGGCTTTTATCTGTTCGCGGATATTGGCTTTCCCTTGCCGGTTAATTTCCTTCTCAATGCGATTCACATCGATAACCCGCGGCGATGTACCGGTCGTTTTTGTAAATACCCTATACCCTCCGGATCGCAAACCAGCATCAAGCAAACGGCAAACAGTTGACTTCCCGCGAGTACCGTTTATATGAATAACATATTGTATTTTTTTTCTATGATATTTGAGATACCGGTATTCAACGCAAAGATAGAGAATATAGAGTAATGATAATATGATGATAATCAAAAGCTATACCTCTATCCTTGCATAAAACAGCCGGTTATTCTTTTACTTCTTTTAAGTAAGCTCCTACGCCATTTTGCATGATATCTGCATACGAGGGAAGCCCTCCCAGAATGATCTCTTTTTCCGGCTCATTTTCTCCCATAACCTCAATGTGCTGAACGACACCGGTTAAGTGCCGCCCGACACGTTCCTCTATAGGGTGTCCGTTTTCATCATACGGAACAAACAGCCGACCGATTTTTTGTGCTTTTACATACATCGGGTCTTTGCCGGTAAGTACGAGATTTTCATCAGTTTTGCCCCGGAGCCGTCCCTGTGAAGCATTCGCTGTTTCCATGAGCGCCGCATACGTGTTGGTATAATCCCCCAACTCTCTATGCGTAAGCCCGTGCAGGGTTGCAGGGGAAGGTTCAAGCCCGATTTGAATATCTTCAAACTCCATATTCATAACAACCTGCGAAGAGATAGCCATTGCCCGCTCATGCGCAACAATTGCGTTAATAACCGGATATTCAGGCGATGCCTCGTGCAAGTCAATCGTCATATTGATGTCGTTTTTCTTTATCATTTCAGTGATGGCGAATGCGACTTTTTCCGTAAAGGTTCCGTCGGGTCTCCCCGGATATGCCCGGTTTAAATTGCGTGTTTCGTTCCCTGAAAGCTTTTGCCCTGATGCTGCATGGATATACACATCCGGATCCGGCCATTGATCCAGCGGGTTTGTCGCACGGGAACCAAACCGGAACCAGCGTTCACCGTAGGGGGTCTTAATGGTATACCGCTGCGGAGAGCCTTCCTGCGGGTCGTTATGAGAAAGCGCACTTGCGTTTGCCCGCGGGAGTATATACACGGTACCCTTATCTACTTTTAAGTTTTCGATAAGCAGTACGGTTGTTAAAAAACTGGATGGTTCGTTCGGGTGCGTATTCCCCAAAACCAGTACGCTGCCTCCGGGTTCCGCGCCCTGCAGCACATAGACATCGCTATCGCCTCGTGTTCCCTTTAACGCCGGAAGATAGTCGCTCAAGCGTTGCATGGAGGTAACGCCTTCACCTTTTACAATCGGTTCCAATTCCCGTGTTTTCAGAAATTCGCGCCCTGCAAAAAAAGCAATAACCAGCGCGAGGACGATCATAATAATACCGGTGGTTTTAGTTCCTTTCATCGTTTCCCCTCATTATTTTATAAATAAAATTCTCAGAATTAACGGAATAATGACAAGCGCAGCATTTAACTGCTTTGTGATACTTTTTTCCGTCAATATATTGGCAACTACCATTATCAAAACATATAACAGCAGGGCTAAATAGATATACATCATCATACTGTTTTTCCTTTAATAAATTAATGAACCCAATTCCTTTGAGAAGATAATCATTACAATAGAATAAATGATAATGACTAACGCGGGAATGAGCGACTTCTTTAATACCGGCGTGTAGTTCTTCATGCCGACAATTTGCGCGGCAAATATACCGGCAAGAGCCGTCGGCGGCATTAAATCACCCAATGCTGCGATAAACGATATTGCAGATCCGGTAATGATTTGATTCTTGGCTAAGAATACCATGAGGAAAGGAACACCCAAGACAGAAGAAGCCCCGAATGAAGAAACGGCACCGAACAAAGGTATCGTGATTGCCATGGCAATATAGACCAGTGACGGCGGCAGACTGAGGCTGTTTACGACAATGAAGCCGCGAACACCGGTAAGGGTGATAGTCTGTATAAACATACCGACGCCCATCAAGATGCCCATAACCGGCAAACTTTCAGTAATAGCCTTCTTTGATACCGTAAAGAAATTGATTTTCTTTCCGCAAAAAGCACCGACAACTGCGCTGATCATAAAGATGAGCGGCATTCCCAGTCCAAAGACATTCGGCAGTACCTTATCCATAGTCATCAGGAACAACGCAAGAAGAATCGGGAGATACAATCTAAAGCCGTACTCATTAATAGCAGAAAAATCTATCTTGCTTTTTATGCCATCGTAGTCGATTTTTTTTACATGTTTTAAACCTAAGAACAAAACGGAAAAAATTGCAACCGGTACGGTTAAAAGCAGGAGGGGAATGGTAAAGCCGACATAGGGCATATCGATTCCGCCGCCGATGATCATTGCAGGAATATTAATCGGAGGAGCAATCATACCGCATAAGCCGCCCAGTGCAATGATTGTAGCGGTTTCTACCATGGGGATGCCGATGTACATCAGGATCGGCGCAACAATGCTCCCGGCGGTTAGTACCGAAGCGGTGGAAGAACCGGTTATCATACCGGGGAACATGGAAATAAACATGAGCAGAATTAAAAGCAGCCATGGTATTTTATGAAAGCGTTTAATAATGGTTGCACTCAATGCATTTAATGTACCGATTTCTTGGATAACCTTCATAAAAATCATAGCGGTTGCAATAACCAAAATCGTATCCAAGTAGCCGAACATCCCTTCAACCAAATGCCGGATAGGGATACCTTTACCGGCAATTAAGGTTCCCGTTATCGACGCAAGCACCATCGCTAAACTGACCGGTAGTTTGAATGTGAAGCAGGAGATTGCAAAAACTGCAATCATTGCTAAAAATAATATCAATTCAATTGACATAGTATACCTCTATAGATCAATCGCATCAGAGTGTTTTTTTAATACCCCGCAGAATAAGGAAACTGTCCACCCAGAGTTTCGCTGCTGCGCAGCTCAAATGGGTGTCCAATCTCCTTATTCTGCGATTTTTATCTATTCGTCTGAAGCGATTGATCTCCTTCGAAACTAAGATGTGCGGAAATTTTGAAAAGAATTCCGTACAAAAAAGGCAACCGTTTGAACAATTTCTGATACGGTTGCCCTTTAGATATTACTGAAACAGCTTTTTTAAAGGTTCAACGGTATTCGTAATTTTAGGAACAGTCTCCAGCGAAATCTTTTTTTCGGCGGCTGTTTTAGTAAAAAGTCCGTCTTTATTTCCATCATTTACAACGATTAAATAATCGCAATAGGGAGCCGCTACTTTTACAAACTTGTCGGAAAGTTCTCCTCTCCGCGCTTCTCCGCCGATGTGTAGCCCAATAATTTTAATGCTTTTTGCTTTTGCTGCTTTAATCAGCTTTTCTGCACGGGCAAGCTCATCTTCCGCCTTTATTCCGGCTGCTCCCAATCCCTTAGAGCTGCCGCCGATTGCAAGGATCAGTGTTTTTTCGTCCTTTAAGCCGACATCGGTGATCAATGCATCAAACTTTGCTTCAATCCCTGCCTTTTTTAACAAGGCTTTTACCATCTGTACATCGGCGCTTTGTCCAATCGATGTCAGCGTTGCCGGTTTTTCAAATTGAGCCGCAAATAGCGCTAATGCCGATAACAAAAATACTATGGTAATAAATAGCTTTTTCATGTATCTTATCTCCTAAAAAGTCTAACAATTGAGACCCTCTAAAAGCTGCCAGAGCCTTTAGAGGGCAGCGATTTTAAAATACGAAGTCTTAGAAGCCTAACGCCTTTCCGTCTCTTCTGGGGTCGGCACC
Organism: Treponema sp. OMZ 805; assembly: GCF_050937395.1. Lineage (NCBI taxonomy): Bacteria > Pseudomonadati > Spirochaetota > Spirochaetia > Treponematales > Treponemataceae > Treponema > Treponema sp. OMZ 805. The sequence continues at coordinate 108,066 of NZ_JACCLP010000001.1, forward strand.
GCCTTCAAGCGTTCCATTCGATTTATACAGTACGCCCTGCACGGAACCCATACCTCTATCCCATTCGGAAGTCTTGTTTACTTTGTGTTCCATTGCTTCAAGTTGCTTGATCGTTTCGTCGGAAATACGGGTTTCTACATTGATCTTGTTGGATGTATTGTCCCATAAGCGCGGGGTGTCGATTGCTTCCTGCATACCCATCTTGTGGTCGATTACTCTACTGATAACCTGCGATACCGTGCTGATAATCTTTGTTGCTCCCGGTGAGCCCAATACCATAAAGGGCTTGCCGTCTTTTAACACGATAGTCGGAGACATGGAGCTCAGCGGTGTTTTGTTGGGCGCTACCGAATTGGGATGTCCTGCACCGAGTACAAAGTCATCCATTTCGTTATTCATCACAAAGCCATAGCCGTCTACTACCACACTGTTTCCGAACAGACCGTTGACGGTTTTGGTGATTGCAACCATGTTGCCCTCTTTATCAGCGATGGAATAGTGAGTAGTATCTTCGGATTCATAGAGCCACGGATCATGCGCTTTACTTTCGTGCGATACTTTGAGATCTATTTCCTTTGCAATTTCTTTTGCATATTTTTTAGATACAAAGCCCTTCATCGGAACCGGCGTATAGTCGCTGTCGCCCATGTACTTCGCTCTATCCGCATACGCAAGTTTATATGCTTCGGAGAATAAGTGCAGATATTCGGGTGAGTTCACTTTTAACGAGCCGACATCGAAGTTTTCCAAAATATTGAGAATTTCGATAACGATGGCGCCGCCTGAGCTGGGAGACGGTGAAGAAATAATTTCATAACCGCGGTAGGTTCCCTTTACCGGCTGTCGTATCAAGGGTTTGTAATTCGCCAAATCTTCCATTGTATACAGCCCGTCATACTTATTGAGCGTCTTTACAATAGCCTCAGCAACTTCGCCTTTGTAGAATCCGTCTTTTCCGTTCTTGATGATAATATCCAAGGTTTTTGCCATATCGGGGTTAGTAAAAAGATCGTCTACTTCGTAGGGCAGTCCTTCTTTGTTCAAAAAGACCTTTGCCGATTCAGGATATTTTTCCAATTTATCAAACTGAGACTTCATATCGTTTGATAAAGTTGGGGTTACATAGAATCCGTTTTTTGCAAGATTAGCAGCAGGACGAATAACCTGTTCCCGCGACATAGTTCCGTAGTTTTCCAGTGCATACAAAAGACCGGCAACTTCGCCCGGAACCGCAGCGGCTTTTCCGCCTTCCAATTTCTGATTACCTACAACCTTTCCGTCTTTACCCACCTTCCACATCTCGGGTGACGACTTTTGCGGAGCACGCTCTCTAAAGTCGATAAAAACAGTTTCTCCGGTTTTTGCGATTCTGATTAACATGAATCCGCCGCCGCCTAAACCTGAAGAGTTCGGTTCAACAACTCCCAGTGCAAAACCTGCTGCAACAGCAGCATCGATCGCGTTGCCGCCTTTTCTTAAAATTTCCGCCCCTATCCTGCTTGCTTCAACTTTACTGGTAGACACAACACCGATTTTACCGGTCGCATTTCTATCGGTTCTAATCATCTCACCGTTTTTATCATACGGCTTCCAATTCTCTGCAGACTGAGCAGATTCTCCTTGCGGTGTACTGGTACATGACACCAGCATCATCGCAGCCAAAGTCGATACGCATGTAAATAATCGTAAAAATTTCAGTTGTTTCATTGCGGATCCTCCTAAAACGTTATTTTTCGGCAAAAGCCAATTTACATTATGATAAAGACTCCTATTTTGTCAAGGTAAAGTATAAATTGTATACGGAAATGTAAATTGCAAGAGGTATTGCCCAAAAAGGATTTTTATATAACATTGCAGGAAATAATGGATACACTAGATAGCTACGATGAACAGAGCATCCCCACTGAAAAAAGCGGCTTCACGGTGATTCTCGATAACAGCAATACGGAGCAAGCACAGTACCAAGATGCACCGCTTTTTGCCGGTCAAACGCTTGCAATAAGAACACCGAATGATGATACAACGGTACGGCAAAACATAACGACGGAGAATAGCGCTGTCTCTCGGCAAAAAACAGCACCGGATAGAGCTTCAAACAGCGCAAGACCAAAAGCGAAAAAGTATGTTCCGGAGCAAATTCGTAGAATGAAGAATCTCTATCAATATGGGGACGGTTCTTTTAGACAGCAGTGCAAAAACTTCTATGTGCAAGGAAAATTCATGGAGAACTATGAAGATAATGCTCCTTGGATTGGAGAAATATACGAGTATTGGCCATCCTACCATAATTTATCATTAGCTCAGCTACGCGGGTATTTTACATGGCGAACTGAATTGCGGAAGGGAAACTATCAGAAAAATTGCGACGCCTTTGTTTTGATGTACCTATCTGAGCTGTTTAATGGAATAGGAGCGGTATCCGCGGAAGAAAGCTTCCACAAAATACAAGAGTTTAAAGAAAGCTATATCGATTCAGGATTAAGCACCGGATATATACGGTATAATATTCAGCAGTGGATGTTTGACTTTGCTGTGGTAAACGGACTGGATACTGAAATAGCATACCGATATGCTGCCCGTCAAATGTTGGAACGAGATTCCAATATTGAAATTCTACGTAATCCGGAAAAATACAGCGATAAGGAGATATTTAACGCACTCTGCCTGTTCAGCGGGAGAACCCCCGATTCATCGATTGTAATACAAAAGGATAAAGAAACAGGAATCTACCTTTTTGCAGCAGTGTGGAGGCTCGCATCGGCACAATATCGTCAGGGTGAAAAGGAGCTTTTTGAACTCTGCTTTGGGATACAGTATTCACGGTACTGGAATCCGCTCAACAATACGCTCTATTACAGCAGAGGAAAACAGAAGACTGTAATTTATGAATTGAACTCATGCCGGAAGTACAGCTTTCAAAACAATATATGGCATGAATATGGCTATCACAAATGGTATGACGGACAACAGCACATAACGGAACTTTTGCATGAAGCTGATCGGCGCTTCCGTTTGTATTTAAAAACAGGACGCCCGCTTAAAGAGAGGAAAGAGGAAGCGTGGGCGATACCTTATATAGAAGCGGTTATTGGGGCGGATCGGAAAGCAAAGCTCGAGGCGGCGCGTCCTAAGATCTCGATTGACTTTTCAGGCCTGGATAAAATCAGAAAGGATGCGCTTGAAACTCAAGACAGCCTGTTAACCGAGGAAGAGACGATGGGCTCGCCGGAGGCTGCGTCCAAACAGACGGAAAACTCAAAGCACACCGGTACTCCCGAATATGACGGAGATGCTATACCGGACGCTGCATCTATACCGATTCCCGCGGCCGTTCCATCGACCGCATCTATGCCGTCCGCAGCAGTGCCGTCGGATTCAGCATTCGTACAATCCGTTCCGTCCGGAGTGTCCGTTCCGTTAGATGGTTTGTTAGACGGTATGCAGATACAGCTGTTGCAGATGCTGCTCCGCGGAGAGCCGGTACAGGAATTGATTACCGCACAGCATGGAATGCCGAGCGTTATCGCCGATGCTATCAACGAGGCCTTGTTTGATCTTATCGGCGATACGGTCGTGGAATGCGACGGAGAAACGATTACCCTTGTGGAAGATTATCGGGGAGATGTAGCTAGTGCGATAGGGGAGGACTACCCTAATTACTGTATTGACAATAGTCTCTATAAAGTGTAGCCTTTGATAAGGTTTTATAATGTTTTGAGAGGTGAGACCATGTCTGATAATGATAATGTGAAGTATTCGGAATTCTTAACAACAAAAGAAGCTGCAAAATATTTAAATATGTCTCCCACAACATTAAGAAATTGGGACAAAACAGGAAAATTAAAAGCTGTCAGAAATCCATATAATAATTATCGCCGGTACAAGGTCGAAGATCTTAATAATGTTCTTTTGGAATTAAATGAACCAAGAGCAGAATATAAAACGAGAAATCTTTTTACAAGGGACATATCTGAATTAAAAGACAAAGTATTACAAGGTGACTGTCTTGACTTAATGCGATATATTCCGGATAAATCAATTGACATGATATTATGTGATTTACCGTATGGAACAACACAAAATAAATGGGACTCTGTTATTGATTTAAAAAAATTGTGGGCTGAATATACGCGCATTATAAAAGACAATGGGGCTATAGTATTAACAGCACAAGGATTGTTCACCGCAAAATTAATTTTAAGTAATGAGAGTTGGTTCAAATATACTATTGTTTGGATTAAATCAAAATCAACAAACTTTTTAAATGCAAAAAAACAACCGCTTAGAAAACATGAAGATATTTGTGTGTTTTATAAAAAACAACCGACATATAATCCTCAAATGATAAAAGGTGAAAGTTACGATAAAGGTATTCGTAAAAACCAATGTACAGGTAGTTACGGTGATTTTAAACCGAGACATGTTCAAAGTAACGGTATGCGCTATCCGAACGATGTTGTCTTTTATGATGATACATCAGACCGTGAAGATTTTGTTTACTTTAAAACAGCTGAAGCCGAAGGTGCTGTATATCATCCGACTCAAAAACCCATTTCTTTAGGCCGTTATTTAATTCGTACCTACAGTAATCCCGGCGATATTATTTTAGATAATGCATGCGGTAGCGGCAGCTTCCTTGTTGCTGCAGCAATGGAAAATCGGCATTTTATAGGAATTGAGAAAAACGAAAATGCCCTTTTGCACAAAGTACAAGCTATTGATTACATAGAAGTATGCAATAAAAGATTAGCAAAAGTTTTCAAAAATAAAGATTTCGATGAAGAATCCAATTTAATGGTAGCATTACAATAAAATGGCCGATACATCAGTAAAAAGAAATGAACGAGACTGGGCAGGACAATTAATTAGTTGGTTAAAATCTGCAATAGAAAAGAAAGTTACTATCTTCCAAGATGCAACCAATGATACCGGCATTAAAATGGAATCGGGAAAGACCAAATTTCCGGATATATTGCTATTTACCGACAAAATTTCCGGTGTCATTTTTAATGGGTGGGAGTTAAAATTTCCTGACACTCCTGTTGATGATTATGAAATGCTTAATAATGCATTAGAAAAAGCAAAAAAAATAAGAGCAGAATCTTTTGTTACATGGAATGGAATGCAAGCTGTAATATGGGGAATAAATACAGCTGAATACACAATTGATACTCTTGTAAGAATAAAAGAATATCCCAAGGAAGCAACGATTTCAAGTCGCGAAGATTTATCAGACCCTATTAATTTTGTTAAAAATGAGCCGTTATTGAAACAACGAGCTTATAATATTTTGCATGATTTAGAACATCTTTATACAGAAGGAAAATTAAAACCGGCAATAAACATCACAAGAAATATCGTTAAAGCAATCCATGATACGGCTAGCATCATAATTCCGCAATTTCAGTCGAGTATTGAAAATGAAAAAAATATAAATACCTTATTTCGATCAAATTTTAATAAATGGAAAATATATGAAAGTTCTACATTAAAAATACTATCATCTTCATCAAAAAGGGCTGAACATATTGTTCCTGAACAAGTACTCGCAAAGTTTACTTTTTATAACTTGGTAGGAAAAATTCTATTTTATCTTACATTATGTGAAAATTTAAGCGGAGAGCTTCAAAGGGTAAAAATTGAAAAAACACATAATTTAAAATTAATCCTTAATAGTTATTTTGAAAGAGCACAAAAAATAGATTACCAAGCAATATTTCAACCTTATTTTACTGATTTTATAGAATATTCTGATATAACTGAAAAAGCCTTATTTGGCTTAATTTCGGTATTAACAGAATTTGATTTTAAAATCTTACCGACAGAAGTAATTGGAAATATCCTTGAAAACTTAGTGCCTAAAAATGAAAAACAAAAGTTTGGACAATATTTTACACCGGAAATTTTAGCACATTTAGTTTCGTTCCCTACTGTAAAAACAAATTCAGCTTTTTTGTTTGATCCTACTTGTGGGACAGGCAGTCTTTTAAATTCTTTTTATAAAATTTTAAATTTTTACGGCATTGATAATCATTCGATTTTATTAAGTCATATTTGGGGGAATGATATATCTCATTTTCCGGCGATTCTATCAGTTATAAATCTATATAAACAAGATGTAACAAAAACTGATAATTTCCCAAGAATAATAAGAAATGATTATTTTAATTTAGAAGTCGGAAAAGAAATTATTTTTCCTGATTCACAGAATTATAGCGAACATATTTCCGTTAAAATACCTCTCTTTGATGGAATAGCAAGCAATTTTCCCTTTATTCAACAAGAAGACATCCCTAATGAAATTTTAACGAAGCACTTTAGAAAACTTTTTCAAGAAAAGCAACAAGCTTTCTTTAAAAATGGAGCATTTAAAATAAATGAGCGATCAGACTATTTTACTTATTGTATATATAATTCGATCACTTTCTTAAAAGATGGCGGTATCCTTTCGGCAATTACCTCAAACGCATGGCTAGGAAAAGAATATGGATTTCAATTTAAAAAGTTTTTATTAGATAATTTTCATATAAAATATATTATACAGAGTAAAGCTGAACATTGGTTTACTGATTCACAGGTAGCCACAATATATTTTGTTTTGGAAAAAGTTGTAAATGATGAGTCTACAAAATTTGTAACAATAAACTTTAAACTCTCTGAATTCTTTAATAAAAAAAGTACACGAGAGCAAATTCAAAAAATTGAAGATTTCTATGCAGATATTGATACTTGTAATGACAGTAAAAATATCAAGTGGAAACAAAACGAATTCTTTTCAGATTTATATGTTAACAAAACTGATAATTTTTCTGTCAGTATTATTTCAAAAAAGACTCTTGTCGATTCTATTGACAAACAAACAAACTGGTCCGAATTTTTTATTTCATCCAATCTTTTCCATCCCTTTGATAAATATTTGGTTAAATACTTTCCAAGTATCTTTGAAGTTATTAGAGGAGAACGAACCGGTTGGAATAAAATGTTTATAATAGAAGAAAAAAAGAAAATAGAAATAAAAATTGAATCCCGATTTTTAATCCCAATGATAAAGTCTCCGACAGAATTGTCTTCTATGCTTTTCCAAAATATTTTTTCGAATTATCTCTTTGTCTGCAATGAAGATTATAAGAATTTAAAAGAAGGCACAAAAAAATGGATTGATAAATTTAAAGATAGGCCTAACAAAAATGAAAGCAAAACTATTTCTGAAGCAAATGCAGGTCATAAGCCTTATTGGTATTCCTTACAGCCAAAAACTGCTAATGTTATAACAGCTATTAATCCGTATCAACGATTTTTCTTCACCTATTCTAAAGTACCGTTTGTTATCGACCAACGATTGATAGCAATGAGAACGAATGATATATTTGCTACCGAATTAATTACAGCTTTACTGAATTCTGCAATAACTTATTTAACTCTAGAAATGAGAGGAACCTCCCGTAATTTAGGTGCTTTGGATTTAAATGCAACATATCTAAAAAATCTTCGTGCATTAAATCCTGAATTATTAGATGAAAAACAAAAAACAGAAATTATAAATGCTTTTAAAGCTATAGAAAAAAGAGAGGTTGGAACAATCTTTGAAGAAATAAAAAAAGAAGATAGGATTCATTTTGATAAAATTATATTACAATCCTTTGGAATTAATACAAATATACTTGAAATGGTTTATTCATTGTTAATAGAATCTGTTCGCAATAGAATCAATATGAAAGATAGATAAAAGATACTTGAAAAAGGAAACAACATGAACGAAGCAGAAAGAAAAGTTCCTAAGCGGATTGCGCAGACAGTATTACATTCTTTAAAAGGCGGTGTTGTGCCCCGTATCGGGCTGCCCTATATTACCGTCGGAAGGAAAAATGAAATTCAAGCCTTGCTGCATGATGTTGATATTATCTCCGAAGGCGGCGCTTCGTTCCGGTTTATTGTCGGACGGTATGGAGCGGGAAAGAGTTTTTTACTGCAAGCTATCCGAAATTATGTGATGGATCGCGGGTTCATTGTTGCGGATGCAGACCTGTCCCCGGAGCGGAGACTGCAAGGAACGCGGGGGCAGGGGCTGGCAACTTATCGCGAGCTGATCGGGAATCTTTCCACAAAGACAAAACCGGAGGGCGGTGCACTCACGCTGATATTGGAGCGGTGGATTAGCACCGTGCAAAGTGAAGCCTTGCAAGAAAGCGGGCTTCAACCCGGAGACCCGGCACTGACTGCGCTTGTCGATCAAAAGATTTACGCGGTAACCGCTTCGGTGAGCGAGCTGGTACACGGTTTTGAGTTTGCTCAATTACTTTCAGCCTATTATCATGCGTACCTCAAGAGCGATGATGAAACGAAAGCAAAAGTAGTGCGGTGGTTCCGGGGCGAATATGCCCTCAAGCGTGAAGCAAAGGAAGAACTCGGTGTCAATATCATTATTACGGATGATGACTGGTACGAGTATCTCAAGCTCTTTGCAACATTTTTCCGGCTGGCGGGTTATTCCGGCATGATGATTATGATCGACGAACTCGTCAATATTTATAAAGTTCCCAACTCCATCACGCGCCAGTACAATTACGAAAAACTCCTCACCATGTACAACGACACCTTACAGGGGAAGGCAAAATACCTCGGTATTATCATGGGGGCAACACCGCAGGCGATCGAGGATAAGCGGCGCGGTGTGTACAGTTACGAGGCGCTCCGTTCCCGTCTTGCAGAGGGGAAGTTTTCCAAGCCCGGTGCACGGGACTTACTTGCGCCGGTAATCCGGCTTGACCCGATTACTGCGGAAGAAATGCTGATCCTCTGTGAAAAGCTCGCTGCGATGCACGCCGGACTCTATGGCTATGAACAGAAAATCACCACGAACGATTTGGCTGGGTTTATCAAAATTGAATATGAGCGGATCGGTGCCGATGTACATATCACCCCGCGCGAAGTAATCCGGGATTTTATCGAGCTGCTGGATATTTTGTACCAAAATCCGGGAATGAGCATTATCGAGTTACTAAACTCCGATACATTTTCGTATGCAAAGTCTGATGCGGTATCGGACACCACCGATGAAAACTATGCCGAGTTTACGATTTAAGGTGAACTACATAATTCCTTTTTCATGTATACTCTTGCTTGACAACCGGTCTATACATTGTATACACTGACTATGCGGAGGTACTGGTATGCAGGCTGTAGTTCAGAAATGGGGTAATAGTTTAGGTTTGAGAATCCCTTCGTTTTGGGCAAAAGATAATGATATAAAAAACGGCAGTACCGTTGAAGTGATTATGGAAAAGGAAAAGATCATTATTCTTCCTCAAAAAAAATCTCTTGATGCTATGCTTGCGCTAGTAAATGAAGAGAATATACATTCGGAAATTTCTACAGGATATGCAGCTGGAAAAGAAGCATGGTAAATTCAAATTATGTCCCTGAAAAAGGCGATCTAGTCTGGCTCGATTTTGATCCGCAGATAGGGCATGAGCAAAAAGGCCGACGCCCTGCAATTTGTATTTCTCATAAACAATATAATCAAAAAATCGGACTTGCTTTGATCTGTCCGATTACAAGCCATATAAAAGGGTACCCTTTTGAAATTGTGCTGAATGGGCATTCAATCAGCGGATGTATATTGAGTGATCAAATAAAAAGTCTTGACTGGAAACAACGAAACTGTCATTTCATAGAAAAAGCAGCCGCTGAAGAAATTGATTCTGTCGTTCAAAACATACAGTTGATGATCGAATAAAATAATGCTCGTATGTTCTTTTAGTGAGTAAAAGAATAGTGCCTGCTCTTTTTGCACACGGCACTCATATCAATTTTGGGCATCAAACTTTTAAGTTTTACAGATACAATTCAATTAAGTTGATAATCGTCTTTTTAGCTTCATCCTTCGACAGAATAGCGTTCTGTGGAAATAAAATAGACGGATCGATTTTCATTGCGGTACATAATTTTAGCAGTGTATTTAAAGTCGGAGTCCGTTTTCCCGTTTCGATGTAGGTAATCATATTCTGCGAGACTCCCGATTCATACGCAAGCGTCATCTGCGAATAGCCGAGACGCTCTCGTTCCTGTCTGAGGCGCCGACAGACATATAATTCCAATTCTTGTACATCCATTATTTAATTCTTTATGAAATATTGTATGCAGTCAAATAAATCAAGTATTGACAATACCTAATATAGTATGTAAAATTATTACAACATATACTTAATGAAAAGGAGTTTTTATGAAAAATTTATTGCGTATTCGTATTGCGTCAAGCATTACTATGCTGTGCTGTATTTTAGCTTTTACAGCGTGTTACCAACCTGTAAAGCAAAATAGCCCGCAAAGTACTCAACAGCAAAACGGCGGTAACAACGGTGGACAGCAAAACGGCGGCGGCAACGGCGGTAACAACGGTGGACAGCAAAACGGTGGTGAAGATAGTAGTTCTCCTACATATACGGTTTACTTAAGAAATGCCAGTACTAATTCTGCTATAACTTTTTGGTATGTAAAAGAGATTGATAATGAGGATGTTACATCATATTATTCTTATGTACGTATCAATCCAGGAGAAAGAGGATATATAGCAAATATACCAGGTAATAAGAAATACAAGGTTAATTCAAAAGTTGAGAGCTTGTCTGATCCATCTGAATGGACAGCTAAAGCGTTTGATGAATTGTATTTAGATGAAGATAAATACCTTGTAGTATATTAATACATGCCCATGGATAAGTTGATCGAAAATCAATTGATAGGAGATTTTAAATGAGAAGAAAAATCTTAGTTATAATGTTAGTATGTATGGCATTGTTAGTTGGATTTGCAAGTTGCGGAGTAAGAGAAGTAACTTGTACGCAATGTCAGGGAACCGGAAAATGTAACTTCTATCCGGCACTACGCATTCTATGATTTTGGCATAACAGATTCCATTGTACTTCTTATGGCAAAAGAATGCGATCTCCTTATTTCCGGGACAGTAAACTTTGCGATTATGCCCGTTCCTTAGAACTACCCCTTAAAGATTTTAAAGGAATGGTCAATGATCTTAGTTATAGATAGGATATGAAAGTCCCCGAATAGAGATATACCTATTTCTTCAGCTTTTCAATCTCTTCAAAAAGTTTATGCACATTACAAAATGACGCGAAGGAATCTTCATCCTGCTTATTTCTTTCTTCCAATTTCAAAACCGTTGTATTACTTTGTCCCTGCCGCTTTAGTTCCGGCGCAATACAAATCGGACCCATCGTCATAATCGGAAGATCGCGTCCGTCATCAGTTTTAATCAACAACCCCGACGCGAGCATCGGGGTATTAAACCCTCGCACGAATAACCGGTAGTACAAACTCAACAAAACTTCCGGTATGATATCTCTAAATTTAAAAAAATATTGACATCATCAATAAATATACCTACAATAAATATAAAGGGAGTTATTATTATGGCACAGACAAACATAAATATCCGTATAGACGAGGACTTAAAAAAGCAGTTTGAAGCTTTCTGTTCCGATATTGGAATGACCATGACAACAGCATTTTGCGTATTTGCAAAAACGGCGGTCAGGAAACAAAAAATACCGTTTGAAATAGCAACGGATCCGTTCTACAGTGAAAGCAACATGGCTCATTTACGCCGCGGCATTGAGGCTCTGAATGCTGGGAAAGGCGTAGAGCATGAGCTTATCGAGGCATATGAATGAAAAAAATATGGTTTGATGAAGCTTGGGAAGATTATGAATATTGGCAACTACAAAATAAAAAAACAATAAAGCGTATCAATATGCTGCTTAAAGATATTGAACGGGGAAGTTTTGACGGTATAGGTAAACCGGAGCCTCTAAAGGGTGAATTGAGCGGTTTTTGGAGTCGCCGTATTGATGACGTGAACAGGCTTGTGTACCGAGTGAGTAAAAATACTTTAGAAATTCTTTCCTGTCGCGGACATTACGAAGATTAATTGAAATACAGGTCTCTCACACTCAGGCAGTAGACGCTCCGGTACTAAGGATTTTGCGATGGACATTTTTAATCAATACGCCGCTTTTATACAGGATTATATTTACCGCTCCGGTTGGCAGGCGCTTCGTGCGGTGCAGAATGCGGCGGGCGATGCTCTTTTCAATACCGATAACAATGTGCTGCTGACGGCGTCCACCGCCTCCGGCAAAACCGAAGCGGCGTTTTTTCCAATCTTGAGCCTCTTATACGAAGAGCCTGCTGCCTCGGTGGGAGTGTTGTATATCGCTCCGCTCAAGGCGCTCATCAATGATCAGTTCGGGCGGCTGAACGAGCTTTGCGAGGAAGCGGGAATCGCCGTAACGCGATGGCATGGTGATGCGCCGCAGGGTCAAAAGCGGAAGCTGCTCCGTAAACCGGCGGGGATTTTGCAGATCACCCCGGAATCCCTTGAAGCGCTGATGATCACCAAGCAGAGCGAAATTCCCTCTTTGTTCCACGACCTCCGTTTTATCGTCATTGATGAAGTCCACTCCCTGCTGCGTGCCGACCGCGGCGGGCAAACCTTTTGCCTGATCGAGCGGGTCTGCCGGACTGCGGGCTGCAATCCCCGGCGGGTCGGTCTTTCCGCCACACTCGGTAACCCTGAAGAAGCGGGAACCTTTCTTGCTGCAGGCAGCGGGAGAGAAACGGTTATCCCCAAATGCGACGGCGGCAAAGAAGTGTGGCGGCTTTCGATGGAACACTTCTTCAACACGGGACCTCAAGCTGACGAAGGCAAGCCCATCACAGTAGAGGCGCTTACCGTAGAAGCCGCGACGGATACTGCCCCCAAGGCCGCAGACCCGGGGATGGGCTATATCTTTGAGCATACCCGCGGCAGAAAATGTCTCGTGTTTACCAATTCCCGCGAGGAGTGCGAATCCGTATGCCAGCACCTCCGGCAATACTGTGAAGTTAACCACGAACCCGACCGCTTTTTAATTCACCACGGCAACCTTTCCGCTTCGTACCGTGAAAGTGCGGAAGAAGAAATGAAGGATGACGATTCGCTCATCAGTGTGTGCGCTACGGCTACGCTGGAGCTGGGGATTGATATCGGCAAGCTTGAGCGGGCATTCCAGATTGACGCGCCGTTTACCGTCTCCGGTTTTTTACAGCGTATGGGACGTACCGGACGGCGCGGCACTCCTTCGGAAATGTGGTTTGTTATGCGGGAAGATCATCCCGAATCGCGGGCAATGCTGCCGGAGATGATTCCGTGGTATCTTATTCAAGGGATTGCACTTGTTCAGCTTTATATCGAAGAGCGCTTTGTGGAACCGCCGCGCACGGAAAAGCTGCCCTTCTCCCTGCTTTATCACCAGACCATGAGCACGCTTGCATCCTCAGGCGAGATGACACCGGCTGAGCTTGCATCCAGAGTACTGACCCTGTCGGTATTCCGCCGCATCAGTCAGGAGGACTTCCGTACCTTGCTCCGGCACCTTATCACTATTGATCATATCAACCGCACGGAAAACGGCGGGCTGATTGTCGGGATTACCGGGGAGCGGGTTGTCAATAATTATAAGTTTTACGCAGTGTTCCAAGAAAATATCGAATACACGGTGCGTTCCGGTTCCGAAGAGCTGGGAACAATCGTCAAGCCGCCGCCTGCGGGCGAGAAGATAGCCATTGCAGGCAGGGTGTGGGCAGTGGACGAGGTGGATCACCAGCGGCGCGAGGTATACTGTACGCTGGTAAAGGGAAATATCCCTGCGTATTTCGGTGATGTGGCAGGCGATATACATACCCGTATCTTGGAACGGATGCATACTGTCCTTGCCGAACGGAAAAGCTATCCGTACCTGATGCGCCATGCCGTGTGCCGGTTGCAGGAAGCGCGGAATACGTTCAGCAAGGCAGGGATGGACAGTCACCCGCTCATTTCCCTTGGCGGCACTATGTGGGCGCTCTTTCCCCAGCTGGGCAGCTATGCCTTTCTTGCGTTGGAACGTTTTCTCAAGCTCCGCTGCGGTGCACGGCTTGGACTCAAAGGCTTGAGTCCGTCCCGACCGTACTACCTACAGTTCACCATGCAGGTAAGCGCACAAGAATTCTATCGCATTATTGCCGAAGAAGCCGCACAAAACTTTGATCCGCTGGAGCTTGTGTACGAAAGGGAAGTTCCCATCTTTGACAAATACGACGAATATGTCCCGGCTGAGCTGGTGCGCAAAGGATTTGCCTTAGGGGTACTGGATATCACCGGAATGAAGCAGCGGGTGCTGGGATGGAAGGAGAATGCGGGAGAGCTGTAATGTCAGTGTCTACGAAAGTTTATACACTGCATATTGATTGAGCGATACACCTTCTTGTGCTGCCTGTAATGCCAGTTTTTTATGTAAAGACTTTGGAATACGAAGTACAAACTTACCGCTATAATTCATTTCATCAACCGGTTTTGGAACTTCAAAGCCGTTTTCGAGTTTCGTTTCAATCCATCCTTCCATCGCTTCGTAAATATTTCGATACGCCTCTTCAAAAGAATCGCCGGTACTCCGACAACCGTCCAGTTCCTGAACGGAAGCATAATAATATTCGCCGCTTTCGTCGGATAGCTTTTTTATAACAATCGAATACGGTAAATTTAAGTAGTCTTTTATATCCATTTTATGCCTCTTGTACACGCTTTAAAATATCTTTTATATAGCACGCTTTCAATACATTATCAGCTTTTATTGTAATCACATTTCCAACAGTATTGATATATTGCCGGTGAGAAACTTTTTGTCTGTCAAGTCGATAGCCTATAGCCATAAGCACCTTATCAGCTTCTTGCAGACGTATGCCGTTTGGTTGGTTTTTTATCATAGCCATATCCCGTACAAAAAACAAGTTATATTTTACTTTAACGGCTTAAAGTAAAATATAAGATTTTATAATTTTCTTTCAGGGCTGTTTGCGGTTTATTCGGTTTGGTGAAAAAAGAAGGTTGAGTTGACTCTTTTATAATTCGATTACCCGTGTTATAATTTACCAAGGAGGGTATTACCATGCGGATATTAATGATAACCAGTGAAGCGGTTCCTTTTGCAAAAACAGGCGGCTTAGCCGATGTCGTATCTGCCTTATCCTACGCATTAAAAAAACTTGGGCATGATGTTAGAATTGTTATGCCGCGTTATTATAGAATTGATAAAAAAACTTTAACGCCTATTCCCGGCGCAATGGGAGTGTCTATCGGCAATAGAGAATATTGGACGGAAGTATTTGAATCGACACTCCCCAATTCCGATATACCGATATATTTTATTGATCATGAAGAAAGTTTCGGCCGCGACGGGTTGTACGGTTCTCTTTTTGAACCTGACTTTAATGATAACCCCAAGCGGTTTTCGATATTGAGCCATGCAGCCTTTCAACTTTGCAGAAAGCAGCATTGGATTCCCGATCTGATGCACGCGCACGATTGGCAGACAGCGCTGGTGCCCGTGCTGTTAAAATTTAACACGCAGTATCTCGATTTTCAAGGGACTGCAAGTGTTTTTACCGTGCATAATATCGGCTATCAGGGAATTTACAATAAAGCGAGTTATGTGGATACGGGACTCGATTGGGGATATTTTTATTCTGCCGGTTTTGAGGACTGGGATAGAATGAATTTCTTAAAAGCCGGCTTGTTATCTGCCGACCGGCTGACAACCGTTTCTCCGACTTACGCACAGGAAATACAAAGCGCTGAATACGGTTTCCGAATGGACGGTATTCTTCGTTTCCGCAAGGATGCTTTAACCGGTATCTTAAACGGCGTTGACACTTCTGTATGGAATCCTAAAACGGATAAACAGATCCCCTTCAATTATACTGCCCGTTCTCTTGCGAAAAAAGCGAAGAATAAAGAAGCCTTGCAAAAATATATGGGACTCCCACAGGATGAAAAAGTTCCGGTGTTCGGTATGATAACACGGTTGACCGATCAAAAAGGAATTGCGGAATTATTCGGACCATCGTACGGTGCGGCATTCAAAATATGTACCGATATCAATTTACAACTGATTGTGCTGGGCGCCGGTGATCGATGGTGCGAAGATGAATTATTGGCGCTTTCAAAACGGCTGCCGAATTTGCGGGTTTATATCGGCTATGATGACAAATTGAGCCATTTAATAGAAGCGGGCAGCGATTTCTTTTTGATGCCGTCGCGATATGAACCGTGCGGGCTTAATCAGATGTATTCGCTGCTATACGGAACATTACCGGTTGTACGCAATACCGGCGGACTTGCCGATACGGTAGAAAACTATGATGAGCAAACAGGAGACGGCACCGGTTTTGTGCTGAATCTACTTACGCCCGAAAGTATTTATAATACCGTTAATTGGGCGGTAAATGCGTGGTTTAAAAACCCCGAGCACATCGTTAAAATGCGAAAGCGCGGTATGGCGAAAGATTTTACGTGGGATACCTCTGCAAAGCAGTATCTCGCGGTATATCAAGAAGCTGTCGGAAATAAGGTTTTCAATAAGCATTAAGCTTGGGTAACCGCACCGGATACTTTATTGAATATCCCCGCAAAATAAAGGGGCTGTTCAACCGGAGTTGCCAATGTGATTGCCTTGAATATTAATACGGACAGGCTTTAAGTAATGAAAAAGACGAATGCAATGCGCCTTTTGGAGGCGGCAGGTGTTTCTTATAGCAGCGTCGAATATGCGTGGGATGAGGAACATTTGGATGCGGTGTCTGCTGCACAGAAGTTACACATCGAACCCGATATGCTCTTTAAAACGATTGTGATGATAAGCGAAGACAATGATATTTTTGTTTTTTGCGTACCGGCGCCTTCGGAAGTCAGTTTGAAAAAGGTACGGAATATAACCGGTAAAAAGATAACACCGCTTAAACTCGAGGCGCTGCAAAAAACAACGGGCTACATCCGCGGCGGCTGTTCCCCGCTCGGCATGAAAAAGCATTTTCCTACATTTATCGATGAAACCGCACAGCTGTATGACCGTATCTATGTGAGTGCCGGGGAACGGGGGCACATGCTCTGTATTGCCCCTGCAGATTTGCAAGAAATCTGCGCCGCCGCTTTTTGCGATATCGCCGAAGGATAGGACATCCTATTGCGTTATAAAACAGGTAATGCTATAGTAGTGAAATACTAAGGAACTCCTTAGATTAGACATTCAGGCTGCTATAGAGAGCTTTTAAAGAATATATGGAGGTTACCCTGATGGAAAAAATAGTAAAATTATTGCACCGCAAAAGCTGTGTAGTACTTACGGCGCTGTGCGTGCTGACCTTTAGTGCTTGCCGTTGGCCATATACGGTAAAAAATGCCCGTTTTAAAAACGAGTTTTCATGGGTGTATGCTGAAAAAGATTTTAACTTTAAAAACGCCGACAAGGTGCAAGGAACTTTTACATTGCCTAAAAATATTAAACATAAGGGATTGTGTTTTGTTGCAATGTTTCCGGCAACTTTCCGTAATAATAAATGGAGTGCTGTTATAAAAATGCCTTACAAGCTTACTCTTACATGGGACGGCGGCAGCTTAAAAAGAGAAGAGGCAGAAGCAAAAAGTGATTGGTTCGGACTTAATGTGTATTTCCCCGAGGAGGAGATAAGAAAACTGCCGGTACAACAAGCAATTACCTATACATTGGAATATGAAGCCGGTGTATATACTAAACTACAGGATACAGCTGAGCTTGATAAGCTCGCCGATCTGCAGGATCATCCTGAAAGCTATCAAGGCTTTTATGATGCAGTATTTGTCGTAGCCGAGCGCTCAACAAAAAAGATGCCGTAAGCTTAAAGTTAAAAATTATTGCAGGTTAGCTTGACGGTTTCAGCATGATCGGTGCCGTGTATGTGCTGATAATCGGTTGTATCGGTGGCGCCGTTCGCATATCCGGTATCGGTTTCAATGTCTTATAATGTATACGGACGTACATTTACTGGAAAAGTATCTGCACCGCCTATTTGCAATGCGATCTGCATTTTCACGCTTTCCACCCTATAATTGTAGATATGCCGAGCTGTAGAATTGCACTTCCGCAGTACCAACCGCCTCACCCCAAAGCACAGTCTCCTGCAAAGAAAAACCTGCGCAAAAGGCTTGATATACCTGCATTTGACGGCATAATTTCACAGCTCACAGCTCGAATACTCTTTAGATAGTTTTTTATCTACTTTTTACACACAGCATTATCTTTTCTCATTATGTCCTGTCCTCTACCGTAATGCGCAGCAGGCAGCGGCGCTGCCTCAACAGCAACCTTTACCGGAGACACGGGCAACAGCGATAACTGGGAGTATATTAAAAAACAAGATCCTAAAGGAACTGCGGATGCAGCAACGAATTATCCGGCGTTCCACTGGGTAAATACCTATAACAAAACGTATGCTGAGTGGCTTGGCAGAAAGACTTTTAACTGGTACATGCCGAGCATCGCCGAGCTATGCGAGGCGTGCAAGAACAAAGGTGCAATCAATGAAAGCTTTACAAAGATACGCAGTCTTAACGTTTCCTATGCCGGTTTGGAACTCGGTCTTGTAGACTATTGGTCGTCGTCGCAGAGTTCCGGCAGCAATGTTGACGTATGGAGAATGAATTTCCCGAATGACCACGTGGGAGGCAGTGCCAAGTTTAACAGTGGTCGGGTTTGTTGTCTGGCAAGCTTTTAATAAAAACGGTACATCCGTGTACCGTTTTTATCTTCGAGTTTAAGCGCTTCAGCAACAGCAGTGCAGAAGATGCCCTCAACCAGATAAAAGAGAAAAACTACGCCGCGAAGTACAAGACTGACGAGAAGAAAATTGTGCTGATTGGAAGTTCGTTTGATGAAAAGACGAGAACATCGCATTTCAAGGTAACCTGTTCAGAAACGGAAGTTTCCGAACAGGTTTAATAAACCGCAGCGGGTAACCGTAGGCGCCGTAACAGAGGTAACGAGCGGTAGCCCTGCGGCGGTGAAAATACACGACAACGTTCAAAGGAGAAGTAGTATGTCGAATAAAGAGCAAAGGAAATTTTTTGAAAGTAGGTTTTTTAGCGCATCTTGGGGCGCTGCTGCCGGACACAATAGCGTTTGGCGTGATGAGTACAAAGAAGAAACAATAATTAAGATAGTAGCCAAAGTAATCGCATCAGAGGAGTAAATCAATTCCGTAGAAGAAAAAACTCTGATGCGATTACCTTCATCCTTAGTCGGTTACGTATTGCTTATAGTCTCCGTAGCCGGCGGCATCCATTTCTTCGTAGGGAATAAACCGCAGCGAAGCCCCATTGATGCAATAGCGCAAGCCTGTTTTATCCTGCGGACCGTCGTCAAAGACATGGCCTAAATGCGCGCCGCCGGTTTTTGAGGTAACTTCAACTCTATTCATACCGTGGCTGCCATCGGGCGTAAAATCGACTGCCTGCGAGGTAATCGGCTTGGTAAAGCTCGGCCATCCGCAGCCTGCATCATATTTATCGCTCGAAGAAAAAAGCGGTTTTCCCGTAACAACATCAACGTAAATACCCTTTCCTTCAAACTTGTCATATTCACTGGTAAAGGGACGTTCGGTTGCTTTTTCCTGTGTTACACTGTATTGCAGCGGAGTCAGCCGTTCCTTAATCTGCTTTGCATCCGGTATTTTGAACTGTGCTTCATCATGCAGGGGGACGGATGCAAGGTTTAAATTGATATGGCAGTATCCGTTCGGATTTTTTTCAAGGTAGTCTTGATGATAGTCTTCCGCCAATACAAAGTTCCGCAGCGGTTCCGTTTCTACCGCAATCGGGCGGGAATACTTTGCCTGCATCCGCTTTAAAAAAGCCTGAATAACCGGCAGGTCTTTCTTATCTGTGTAGTAGATGCCGGTGCGGTATTGCCTGCCGACGTCATTCCCCTGCTTATTTACGGAAAGCGGGTCGATAATGCGGAAATAGTGTTCCAATAGTTCTTCGAGCGCGATAACACCGGTATTGTAGGTTATTTTGACAGTTTCAGCATGATCGGTGCCGTGTATGTGCTGATAATCGGTTGTATCGGTGGCGCCGTTCGCATATCCCGTATCGGTCTCAACAACGCCTGCAATCCGGCGGAAGTATCCTTCCACACCCCAAAAGCAGCCCCCTGCCAAATAAATCTCTTTTACATTTCCTGCCGTTACCATAGCTGCTTCTCCGTTCTTGTTTCCGTTCTGCGGTTTATGTCTTTCTCCTGCCTGCACTTTTACACAGCTGGAGAGAGCCAAGGCAATGCAGAGCGGCGCCGCTAAATGAATATGTTTATGAATGATCATCGTGCTTTTCAGCTCCTTGTTAATCCCAAGCGGAAGTATCCGCCCAGAAGATTGATATGACGTGCCGAATGGCAGTCTGATAGTAAACAAGGAGCTATAATGCGGAGTTACAAATTAGTAATCATTCCTGTTTCTTTTCCAATGATTTTAAAACGTTGAGCGCCGCTTTGGAATCCTGCTGGGCAACGGCAATCAATTCGATGATGTGCGGGTATTTTGCTAAAAAGTCTCCCCACTTTGTCAGCCGGTCTATCTGGAATTGCTCCGAAGCTGCGTATTGCGCTTCTTTTGCTGCGGTTTCCGCTAACAGCATTTCGCGCTGTTGTTCATACGTGTTATATGCCTGTTCCGCAATCTTATAGGTGTGGATGTCGGGGATAGCGAGTTTTGTTAACGTAACGGCTTCTACGGAGAAGTCTTGCCCGGTTGCCTTAGTAAGTTCATCTTTGAGCTTTTCCGAAAGCGCATGATAATCGGTTTTTACTTGCTGATATTCATAAGGATTATCAATCAATTCCGAAACATACCGGTACATAATTGTCTGCAACGCCGCGCGTATATGCGAGTCGATATACGATTCAAGCGCTTCTTGCGTTTGAATCGTATTTTTTTCTACAATTGGTACCAGCTTTTCAGGCTTCAGTGTAACGAGGGCATCCATGCCGAAGCCCCAAGAAAAATCATCTTTTGTATTCAATACTTTGGCGTATCGGTCTGCCGACGGGAGCGAACCGTCTGCGGTATAATTGACATGCCGCGGCGTAAGGTCGAATACCAGTATCTGTGCATTTGTGGGAACAATCCGCTCCCATCGCCATGTAAAGTTTCCGGGCATAATCGCTTGAGGATAGTATCCGCCGGACTTTGACAGCATAACGCCGTATTTTCCTGCCGGAACGGAGAATTGCGTCCATCCGAAAAAGAACACCGCTGCCGCACACGCAAGTAGAATCAGTGTAACGATAATCAATTTACGAAATGCTTTCATAATTTTATCCTCTACAGTCGGCTAGACTTTAAACTTGCCGACTTCATCCGTTAAATTTTCGATGCTTCGCTTATTTTGCTGCGTTATGTTATTGACTTCTTGAACGGCGTTATTGATCTGCGCCGCCCCTATCGCCATTTCATTCATGCCATCGGTAATGATGCGGGTAAGCTCATCCAGCTTTTGCATCTCTTCTCCAACGCTTTCCCCGCCTTTCAGCATCTCTTCGGAGCCTGCCTGTACTTCTATCGTTACCGTATTGATGTTCTTAATAGCCGTTAATACTTCCTTACTGCCGTTTTCTTGTTCGCGCATTGCATGGGTTAGGCTATTGCTCATATCTTTCACTTGTTCCGCTAAGTTAAATATCGTATTGAATTTTTCTTCTACGGTTTGGGAAGATGTGGAAAGCGTTTCGATTTCTCCGCTGAGTGTTTTAAGCGTTGTCGTTATGGCCTTTCCTTGCATGGCGGAATCTTCCGCTAACTTACGGATTTCGTCTGCGACAACAGCGAACCCTTTTCCTGCCTCGCCTGCATGAGCCGCTTCGATGGCAGCGTTCATTGCAAGCAAGTTTGTTTGGGATGCAATATGCTGAATAACACTCGAGGCTTCCATCAGAGAGCCGGATTCTTCAGCTATTTTTTGCGTTACGGTATTTGAGGTTACGAGCGTTGCCTTACCGTCATCTGTTGCGGTTGCAAGGCTTTTTACCGCTCCGTTTGTTTTTTCGAGTATACCGGTAATAGAGGCTATATTCGCGACCATTTGTTCAATCGACGATGAGGACTGTGCGACACTTGCCGCTTGTGTTTGGATACTGGTGTTAAGCTGCTTAATAGTGCGGACAATTTCTTCGACGGTTGCTGCCGTTTCGGTAACACTTGCGGCTTGGCTTAATGCCTGCCGTTTTACGCCTTCGATATTGGCGCTGATTTTATTCACTGCGTCGGCTGTTTGTACCATATCATTTGCAAGTTTATTACCGATGGCTTCCATTTCGGCGCTGCTTGTTCCGATGGATTTTATCGTATGTCCGATCTTCTCAATGGTTTGGTTAAAATACTCGGACAAATCGGTTACTTCATCGTTTCCCGTAACCGGTAATCTGACCGCTAAATTGCCTTCACCCTGCGAAATATCTTTTAATGCGTATACCGTTGCCTGAATAGGTTTTACCAGTTTAAGGGCGATAAAATAAACGATGAGAAGAGCCGAGATAAATATACAAATGCCGATAATCATCATTGTGATACTCATCGAATTGACCGTTCCCATAAATTCATGATAGGGAGCATTAATAACAATCGTCCAACCTGATAGGTTGCTTTTTGCATACGAGGCTATCTTTGAAATGCCTTTATATTCATAATGTCCGATAGCAGGTGTTTGCGCTTTTAACGCAATCTGCTCGAATG
This sequence comes from Treponema sp. OMZ 805, assembly GCF_050937395.1. Taxonomy (NCBI): domain Bacteria; kingdom Pseudomonadati; phylum Spirochaetota; class Spirochaetia; order Treponematales; family Treponemataceae; genus Treponema; species Treponema sp. OMZ 805. The sequence goes on from NZ_JACCLP010000001.1 coordinate 130,701, forward strand.
CTCCGAGGCTTGTCAAAGTCGAATCGGTTGCTCCTGACTCGGAAGCATTAAAAAGCTTTTCAACCAGAGATTCATCCCTATCTGCAATAGTAGTTCCCGTTAAACCGATAATGTAACAGAAGCCGCTTTTACCGACGGCAATATCTTCGATATTTTTTGAAAGCAGTAATCCGCTGACATCGGCTGAAAGGACACTGTGCACATGATGGTTTTCGTCGAAGATTGGAACTGCAAGTGTGATGACAAGCGTTCCTCTCGCCCGCTCTCTATACGGTTCCGAAATAAAGGGAGTTCCCGACAGGGCTGTTTGAAACCAGACTCTGTCGCTTACCTGAACGGTATTGCCGACATAATAGAATGTACCGTCGGGATCGGTTACATCCAGTTCAATGATTTTACTGTTTGCTTCAGCTTCTTTTTGTAAAAGCGCTACTCGTTCCTGATACGAATATGCAGGATCGGTTAAAAAAGGCATACGCGCAATGCCGCTCAGGAATTGATAGAGCGCCTTAATTCTTCCATCGATGATATTCGCAACATCGACGGCTTTGTCCGTTAAATGCCTTTCGACCTTTTCCGTTACGGCTTTGCGCGCAATGTGAATGGCAAGCGTTGCTTCAGTAATGCCGGCGACTACTACCAAAAGACCGAAAATAAGAATGAGTTTATAGCGGATTGGAAACCGTTTCGGAACTTTTTTCATAAAGGTAATGCTCCTTTTCAAACATGGGTGTAATTTAGCTTCTATGTAATTCAACCGCAATAAGTGCATTTTAGTCTTTTCGCTTATTACTGTCTATGCTTCCCTGCTACGGCGATAATCATGATAAGCGCTAAAAATATGCGTGATGCGGTTCTCCGTAAAAAAATAATTTTTTTCTTGACAATGCACTAGAGGCGTTGTAAGATTAAACGGTATAAGGAGGCACTGTAACATGAAAATTATTTTTTACGGAGTGCGTGATGTCGAAATCCCTATCTTTAAAGCGGTAAATAAGAAATTCGGGTACGAAATGACCTTAATTCCCGAATATCTCACCGATGAGGCAACCGCAAGAAAAGCAGCGGGACATGACGTTGTCGTATTGCGCGGAAACTGCTTTGCAACGAAAGAGCGGCTGGATATTTATAAAGAACTCGGCGTTAAATATGTACTGACCCGAACGGTAGGCGTTAATCATATCGATATACCGTATGCAAAAGAATTAGGTTTTAAAATGGCTTATGTGCCGTTCTATTCTCCGAATGCGATTGCCGAGTTGGCATTGACGTTAGCGATGACGCTGTTGCGCAACGTTACCTATACCGGAAATAAAACAAAAGATAAGAACTTTATCGTCGATAAGCAGATGTTCTCGCGCGAAGTGCGGAATTGTACGGTCGGTGTGCTCGGATTGGGACGAATCGGTATGACGGCTGCCAGACTGTTTAAGGGTTTAGGCGCAAAAGTTATCGGATTTGATATTTTCCCGAAGACCGGTGTGGAAGACATCGTAACGCAAATGTCGATGGATGAGGTACTGGCAAAATCCGATATTGTCACGCTTCATGCACCGTATATCAAAGAAAACGGTAAGATTATCACCAAAGAATCAATTGCAAAGATGAAGGATAATGCCATCCTCATCAATACGGGACGCGGAGAGCTTGTCGATACCGATGCGTTGGTTGAAGCATTGGAAAGCGGAAAACTTTACGGTGCGGGTATCGATACCTTGGAAAACGAGGTTGAAATTTTCTTTAAGGATTTTAAGGGTAAGACCTTGCCCGTTCCTGCGTTTGAAAAGCTGGTCAATATGTATCCGAAAGTCATTATTACCCCGCACGTCGGTTCCTATACCGATGAGGCTGCATTGAATATGATTGAAACAACCTTCGATAATATAAAGGAATATATTGAAACCGGAGATTGTAAGAATAAAATCCAATAATAATTTAAATAGTGTGCAACAGTAAATGCATCTTGTATGAGGAGGTAATAAAAGATGGCTACATTTACGTTTGATATGTATCTAACGTTGGGACTGGCGATTGTACTGTACTTATTGGGAAGCGGTATCAAAGCTAAAGTCGGGGTTTTGCAGAAGTACTACATTCCTGCGCCGGTTATCGGAGGAACACTGTTTTCAATTGTAATGTTGATAGGTCATAATATGGGACTGTTCTCATTTACATTTGACGGGAACTTAAAGAATTTCTTCATGGTTGTGTTCTTTACTACAATCGGATTCTTAGCAAGTGTTTCAGCATTGAAAAAGGGCGGTATCGGCGTTATCCTGTTTTTAATTGCTGCGGTTATTCTTGTTATTATTCAAGACGGTGTCGGTGTTGCTTTGGCAAAGGTATTCGGACTTAATCCCGGTATCGGTTTGGCGGCAGGTTCCATCCCGCTGACCGGCGGACACGGAACTTCCGGCGCTTTTGGCCCCTATCTGGAAGAGCGTGGGGTTTCGGGCGCTACGGTTGTTGCAATTGCTTCGGCAACGTACGGTTTGGTTGCAGGGTGTGTTATCGGCGGCCCGATTGCGAAGCGCTTAAAGGATAAACATAACTTAGTGTGTAAAGAAGGCGATGCTCAGAAAGCTACTCAAGAACAGGCTGAAAAAGATGAAACACTTGCTCAGAAAGGTACTATGTCTGAAAAAAGCTTTTTTAAAGCAGCTGCGATGATCGGTATTGCGATGGGTGTCGGCGGTCTTATCACGCCGCTTATTAAAAAAGCGGGATTATCTTTGCCGGCATACCTTATTCCGATGCTTATTGCCGCAATTATGCGTAATGTTGTCGATAAGACTGAAAGCAAGACGCCTATCGATGAAATCGGTATTATCGGAAGTGTATGTCTTTCTTTCTTCTTGGCTATTGCATTGATGTCGATGAAGTTGTGGGAATTGGCGGATTTGGCAATTCCGCTTGTTGTAATTCTTTTGGTGCAGACGGTTGTTATGGGCTTGTTTGCATACTTTGTTACCTTCAACATCATGGGGCGGGATTACGATGCGGCAGTTATCGCAACCGGTCACTGCGGTTTCGGTATGGGCGCTACCCCGAACGCTATCGCTAACATGGAAGCTTTTACCTCGGTAAACGGTTTCTCCACAAAGGCATTCTTAGCGGTTCCGCTCGTCGGTTCGCTGTTTATCGACTTTATCAATGCGATTGTTATTCAGACATTTACCAGTATTTTTGTCGGATAATTTTGAATCAAACGCATTTCGGGCATCTCTAAAAGTCTAACCGAGTTTTTAGAGATGTTCACTATCTAAAAACGGCTAAAAAGTGCTTTGCTGTCTCGACAGTAAAGCACTTTTCGTATTATGATAGAGCTATTATTCAGGATGCTTTTTCAAGCTATTTATTCCTTATAGGAGGTATGAATGATTACAACAGAGTACATAAGCTTTGTTACAAGCTTGTTGTCATCTTTGCTTGGGCTTGGCATTGTGTTTTTATCTCTGATATTCTTGGCGATTTATGTTACAATCGTTTCGAAGATTATATCAGGCTTAGAGAAAAACTTACCGGCCAAAGCTCAAGCTGCCCCTGCACCGGCGGCTGCATCTGCTGCCGTAAATGCAAAACCTGCAGTGGGTGCCGAAGCGGTAAAAGTTGCCGTTATTGCGGCCGCTATCAGCGAAGAAAGGCACGAGCCTTTAAATTCATTCGTAATTACGAATATTAAGAAATTATAGATCATAGAAAAGGAGTGTGTAGTATGAACTATGTAGTTACCGTAAATGGTGAAAAATATGAAGTTGAAGTGGAAAGAGTAGGCGGAGGAACTTCCTCATTGTCAAGAAGACCGCCGGAACGGGTATCGCGCCCTGTTCAAGCTGCTCCTGCTGCACAGCCTGTTGCAGCTCCCCAGCCCGCGGCTCCGGCGCCTGCCGCTCCCGCTGCTTCGGGTGGAGCAGGAACCATAGTTAGCCCGATGCCCGGTACCGTTCTTGATGTAAAGGTTAAGGAAGGCGATGCTGTTTCCGTCGGTCAGGTTGTCATTATTTTGGAAGCTATGAAGATGGAAACCGAAATCGTGTCCGAAGTTGCCGGTTCCGTAGCTGCCGTCCGGGTAAAGAAAGGAGATGCCGTGGATACGGATACCGTACTGGTAGAGGTTAAATAAGGGGCATCGCATGGAATTTATTAAGGTCGTAGGGACGATGATGCAACAATCGGGCTTTGCCGCGTTGACATGGCAGCAGCTCGTGATGTTTGTCATCTCGTTCGTTTTAATTTATTTAGCCATCGTCAAACAGTTCGAACCGTTGCTGCTGTTGCCGATTGCTTTCGGTATGTTTTTGACGAATTTACCGTTAGCGGATTTGATGAAGGAAGCGGATCCTTGGTATACATCCGGTGTACTGCGGATTATCTATAGCGGTATCAAAAGCAATCTCTTCCCGTGCTTAATCTTCATGGGAATAGGCGCAATGACCGATTTCGGGCCGCTTATTGCAAACCCGATTAGTTTATTGCTCGGAGCGGCGGCGCAGTTCGGTATCTATATCACCTTTATGACTGCCAGCGCTTTACCGATTTTTACGGCGAAGCAGGCTGCTGCAATTGCCATCATCGGCGGAGCCGACGGGCCTACTTCTATTTATATCGCGAATAACTTGGCTCCTGAACTGTTGGCGCCGATTGCCGTTGCAGCGTATTCGTATATGGCGCTGATTCCGATGATTCAGCCGCCGATTATGAAGCTGTTAACCACTAAAAAAGAACGGGCGGTTAAGATGAAGCAGCTCCGGAAGGTGAGCAAGACCGAAAAAATCGTATTCCCCATCGGAACGGTTCTGTTTACTGCGCTGTTGCTACCGTCGGTTGCACCGTTGCTTGGTATGCTGATGTTAGGCAATATCTTTAGAGAATCCGGCGTTGTGCAGCGCTTATCCGATACGGCGCAAAACGCTTTGATCAACATCGTTACGATTATGCTCGGTGTTACGGTCGGCGCTACTGCCAACGGAGAACTGTTCCTGCGAGTGCAAACCATCTCCATTATCTTTATGGGATTGTTTGCGTTCTGTATGTCTACCGTCGGCGGTATTTTGCTCGGAAAGCTCTTGTATGTTATTACCGGCGGTAAAATCAACCCGTTAATCGGTTCCGCCGGCGTTTCGGCAGTACCGATGGCTGCGCGTGTTTCGCAAACGGTCGGTGCGTCCGAAAATCCGACGAACTTTCTGTTAATGCACGCAATGGGACCGAATGTGGCCGGTGTTATCGGCTCAGCGGTTGCAGCCGGTTATTTTATGCTGATTTTCGGCAAGTAATATGCAGAGGGAATACCGATGTTATCGGCGTTCCCTCTTTCTACAATAATTATAGTTGGAAGGAGATGTATTATGAGTAAGGTTATGTCATTGCATGATGCAATCAAAACGTACGTAAAATCGGGCGATGTGCTTTGTTTCGGCGGTTTTACGACAAACCGCAAGCCTTATGCAGCGGTGAACGAGATTTTGCGTCAAGGTTTGGGTGATTTTATCGGGTATTCCGGTCCTGCAGGCGGCGACTGGGATATGCTGATCGGTGAAGGAAGGGTAAAGGCCTTTATTAACTGCTATATTGCAAACTCCGGCTATACGAATGTAGCGCGCCGCTTCCGCAACGAAATCGAAAAAAACAAGAAAATGCTGTTGGAAGACTATTCGCAGGATGTGCTGATGCTGATGCTCCATGCCTCTTCTCTCGGCCTTCCGTATCTTCCGGTACGGCTGATGCAGGGTACCGACTTGGTAAACAAATGGGGTATCAGTAAAGAAGAGCGTGCAAAAGACCCGCGTCTCCCCAATGATAAGTTGGTAGAGGTAGAGAACCCCTTCAATCCCGGTGAGAAAGTTGTCGCCGTACCGGTGCCGCGCTTGGATACCGCAATCATCCACGTGCAGAAGGCTTCTGTTAATGGGACCTGTTCAATAGAAGGTGACGAATTCCACGATGTCGATATTGCAATCGCTGCAAAGAAATGTATCGTAACCTGCGAGGAGCTCGTAACCGAAGAAGAAATGAGAATAGAGCCAAGCAAGAACTCAATTCCCGAATTCTGTGTCGATGCCGTTGTTCATACTCCCTACGGCGCTCATCCTGCTCAGTGCTATAACTATTATGATTACGATGCAAACTTCTTTAAAATGTACGACAGCATTACCAAAACCGAGGAAGATTTTAAGGCTTTCTTACAGGAATGGGTATACGGCGTAAAAGATCACGACGAGTATATCGATAAATTGGGTGCAAGCAGATTGGCAAAACTGAAAGTTGTACCGGGCTTCGGCTATGCGGCAAAGCTGGTAAAGGAGGATAAGTAAGATGGCAAATTATAAAAATTATACCAATAAAGAAATGCAGGCGATTACAATCGCGAAGACCATTAAAGACGGTCAAATCGTTATTGTAGGTACCGGTCTTCCTTTAATCGGGGCGTCGTTGGCAAAGCGGATCTTTGCTCCGAATTGCAAGCTGATTGTGGAAAGCGGTTTGATGGACTGCGCGCCGATTGAAGTACCGCGCAGCGTCGGTGATAACCGGCTGATGGCTCACTGCGGCGTGCAATGGCCGAACGTCCGCTTTATCGGGTTTGAAGCAAACGAGTGGCTCAACGATAACGACCGCATGATTGCCTTTATCGGCGGCGCTCAGATTGACCCTTTCGGGAACGTAAACTCAACCTGTATCGGCGACTACCATAACCCCAAAACCCGTTTTACCGGATCCGGCGGGGCAAACGGTATTGCAACCTATTCAAACACCGTCATTATGATGCAGCATGAAAAACGCCGCTTTATCGACAAAATCGACTACATCACCAGCGCCGGATGGGGAGATGGCGCAGGTGGCCGTGAAAAGCTCGGTCTTCCGGGAAACAGAGGCCCGATTGCCGTTGTTACCGACCGCGGTATCCTCAAGTTTGACGACAAGACCAAGCGGATGTACCTTGCCGGATATTACCCGACTTCTTCCCCCGAAGACGTACTGGAAAATACCGGTTTTGACCTCGATGTTTCCAAGGCTGTTCTGCTGGAAGCGCCGAGCGAAGACGTCATTAAGATGATCCGTGAGGAAATCGATCCCGGACAGGCATTTATCAAAGTTCCCGTAGAGGAGTAAGTAGCAGGGTAGAGTAAACGCATCAGGCTATTTTTTAGCAGCCCCGCAGAATATAAGGAGGCCGTTCAACCTTTCCTTTTGAAAATATGCATACCGTTTACGGCGTTGCTGCACAAAAATAAATGCTCAACGTACAATAAGTACGTCTCCGCTTTATTTTTGTTCGCGCCTTGTAGCCGGTACCGTTATTTTCAAAAGGCTGACGGAAAGGATTGTTTTAGACGGCACCGCCACAAGTATTCTGCGGTTTTAATCTACTCTGCCTGATGCGTTTACCCATCTGCTAGAAGAGATATGCGAAATTTTTGATAAAATTTCGCATAGAAAAGAGTTTTTCCCGTGAGTTTTGTGCTTGCGGGAGGAGCCGTAACCGGAGGAATAAATATGGGTGATTATTCGATGCCATGCTATTTCCAAAATATGGAACAAGTTGGAAAAGAGTTGGCACATATTGATGAAGAAAATGAGAAGCTGATTAAAGACGTTGAAGAGGAAATCGGTAAGCTGATAGATGAAATCCACGAAGCGGGAACGCCGACGGAGGCTATCAACGAAAAAGGTCAGATGACCGCGCTGCAGCGGGTTGCCGATCTGATTGACGAAGGTACGTGGTGCCCTTTAAACAGCCTCTATAATCCGCAGGACTTTGAAACCGCGACCGGTATTGTCAAAGGCTTGGGGCGAATTAACGGAAAATGGGCAGTCATCGTTGCGTCCGATAACAAGAAGATTGTCGGTGCGTGGGTTCCCGGGCAAGCGGAAAACTTACTGCGGGCTTCCGACACGGCGAAGTGTCTGCGCATTCCGTTGGTCTATGTATTAAACTGTAGCGGTGTTAAGCTTGACGAGCAGGAAAAAGTCTATGCCAACCGGCGCGGTGGAGGTACTCCGTTCTATCGGAACGTAGAGCTGCAGCAGCTCGGTGTTCCCGTCATCGTCGGTATCTATGGAACGAATCCGGCGGGCGGCGGCTACCACAGTATCAGCCCGACCATCCTGATTGCGCATGAAAAAGCGAATATGGCAGTGGGCGGCGCCGGTATCGTCGGCGGTATGAACCCGAAAGGCTATATCGACGAAGAGGGCGCCGAGCAGATTATCGAAGCAAGCAAAAAATCCAAGGGCGTCGATGTACCGGGAACGGTTTCCATTCACTATAACGAAACAGGCTTTTTCCGCGAGGTGTACAGCGACGAAATCGGCGTATTGGACGGTATCAGAAAGTACATGGACTACCTGCCCGCATATAACTTGGAGTTTTTCCGCGTAGACGAACCGCGGGAACCGGCGCTCGACCCGAACGATCTGTATTCTATTTTGCCGATGAACCAGAAAAAGATATACAATATCTACGATATTATCGGCCGGTTGGTAGATAACAGCGAATTTAGCGAGTATAAAAAAGGCTACGGTCCCGAAATGGTAACCGGACTTGCGAAGGTGGACGGACTGTTAGTCGGTGTTGTGGCGAACTTCCAAGGATTGCTGCTGAAATATCCCGAATACAAGCAAGGCGCGGTCGGTATCGGCGGTAAGCTCTACCGGCAGGGACTTATGAAGATGAATGAGTTCGTAACGCTCTGCGCACGCGATAAAATCCCGATTATCTGGCTGCAGGATACTACCGGTATCGATGTCGGCAACGATGCGGAACGTGCGGAACTGTTGGGCTTAGGTCAGTCGCTTATCTACTCCATCCAGAATTCCAATATTCCGCAGATGGAAGTTACGTTGCGCAAGGGTACCGCTGCGGCTCACTATGTATTGGGCGGGCCTCAGGGTAACGATACCAATGCGTTCTCGCTGGGGACTGCGGCAACCGAAATCAACGTAATGAACGGAGAAACCGCTGCAACTGCGATGTATTGCCGTCGTTTGGTAAAAGATAAAGATGCAGGAAAGGATTTAACGCCTACCATTGAAAAGATGAATAAACTGATCAATGAGTATAAGGAAAAGTCCGTTCCGCAGTATTGCGCCAAAACCGGTATGGTTGACGAAATCGTGAGCTTGTATGATATACGGGCGTATATGATCGCCTTTGTGAACTCGGTATATCAGAACCCGAAAGCGATATGCGCATTCCATCAAATGCTGTTACCGCGGGCAATTAGAGAATACAATACCTTTGTAAAGAAATAAGGGAAAACGGGGATGACGAAAAAGCAATAGGCTTTTGCGACATCCCCAAAATGTATTATTCGGAGTTATCAGTTTATGGAAAGAATTGTTCTAAAGTTAGGTATGTTTGAAACGCTTATGGTTGCAGTTATTGCAATCTATGTGGGAGAGTTTTTGCGCAATAAAATTCCGGTTCTCAAAAAATATTGTTTACCCGCTTCTGTTGTGGGCGGTACCTTATTTGCGCTCCTTTCGTTATTGCTCTATTCGGTCAATGTTTTTGAATTGAATTTTGATTATAAAACGGTCAATCAGCTGTTCTATTGTTTATTCTTTGCCGCAAGCGGCGCCGCGGCGAGTTTGGCGCTGCTGAAAAAAGGCGGTAAACTCGTAATTATCTTTACCGTATTGGCAGCCTTGCTTGCAACTTTGCAAAATGCTGCTGCTATTTCGGTGGGAAGCCTCTTTCATATCAGTCCGCTCATTTCGATGATGACGGGTAGTATCCCGATGACCGGCGGACACGGAAATGCCGCTTCGTTTGCGCCGATTGCCGTAGAAGCAGGTGCAACTGCGGCTATGGAAGTTGCAATTGCCGCAGCTACGTTCGGCTTGATTTCAGGCTGTATTATTGGCGGGCCGTTCGGTAACTTTATGGTTAAACGCTTCCATCTTGAAAATCCCGAGTTGGATGGAAAAATGGAAGCTGCAGAATTGCAGGCTGAAAACTCAGGCGGTACTGCGGGCGCTTTGGTAGATAAATCCAATGTGCTGCAGGCAGTGTTTATGCTCTGTATTGCGTGCGGTATCGGACAAGTTTTATTCTTAATCTTGAAGTATTTTAAGATCAACTTCCCCATTCACGTATGCTGTATGTTCGGCGGCATTGCCATGCGTCTTTTGTTGGATTTAACTTCAAAAAGCAATCCTTCAAAGCACAACGTATTGTATGATGCATTCGATATCGTCGGTGAATTCTCGTTAGCCTTGTTTGTTTCGATGTCCATTATTTCTATGAAACTTTGGCAGCTTGCCGGCTTAGGCACCGCACTGGTGGTATTGCTGCTCGTACAAGTTGTGCTGATTGTACTTTTCTGCTATTTCCTGACATTCAATTTATTAGGCAGAAACTACGATGCAGCGGTGATGGCGGTTGGTCATATCGGATTCGGTTTAGGCGCTGTGCCCGTTTCGATGACGACGATGCAGACAGTATGCCGCAAGTACCGCTATTCCAAGTTAGCATTCTTTGTCGTGCCGGTTATCGGCGGCTTTATCAGCAATATTACCAATGCCATTATTATCACAAAGTTCTTGGATTTGGCAAAGCACATGCTTGGACTTTGAGAAGCAAGCAGTTTTTGCTGCATATAACGGTAACTGCTGACTGAAAAGCGGTTACCTGAAAATTTTATCGGCAAGGGAGCAGTACATCGTTATGAGTATATTTACTATGGGCGTAGACGTCGGTTCTACAGCTTCCAAGTGTGTTATTATCAAGGACGGAAAGGAAATCGTCGCAACGGCTGTTGTTCCGGTGGGAACGGGAACCAGCGGACCGGCACGGGTGATGAAGCAGACGCTGGATCAACTCGGGTTTACCTCGATGGAGCAGCTTGACGGAGCTATTGCAACCGGCTATGGACGTAATTCGTTAAAGGAAGTACCGGCGCAGATGTCGGAGCTGTCCTGCCATGCCAAAGGCGCCTATTTCTTGTTCCCGCATGTACGCACTATTATCGATATCGGCGGGCAGGATTCTAAGGCCTTAAAACTTAGCGATAACGGTATGCTCGAAAACTTTGTTATGAACGATAAGTGCGCTGCCGGTACGGGACGCTTCCTCGATGTTATCGCGAAGGTTCTGGAAATCAACTTGGAAGACCTCGAGAAACTTGACGAGCAGTCCACCAAAGAGTTGACAATCAGCTCAACCTGTACCGTGTTTGCCGAATCGGAGGTTATCTCTCAATTGGCGAGCGGTGCGAAAATTCCCGATATCGTAAAAGGAATCCACACGGCAATAGCGAGCCGCGTCGGCAGTTTGGCTAAGCGTGTCGGTATTCAAGATGATGTTGTAATGACCGGAGGAGTTGCCCTGAATAAAGGAATGGTTCGGGCAATGGAAAAAAATATAGGGTTTAAAATTCACACGAGTGAATATTGCCAGTTAAATGGCGCAATTGGAGCCGCTCTGTTTGCATATCAAAAGTGTCAACAAGCGGGAAATAAGTAAGGTTCTACGCCGGTAAATGCAAGGCCGGTGCAGACCTGAATGGCATCTTTTAAAGAACAAGCCTGTTTTTTAAAGATGACCTTGAGGACATAGGAGGAAACAAATGGCCCAAAAGATGGAAAAGTTACCCAACAAAACGCCGCGGCCGATTGAAGGGCATAAGCCTGCTGCCGCTCTTTTACGCGATGTCGTAGATAAGGTCTATGCAAATGCATGGGAGGCAAAACGGCGCGGTGAATTAGTCGGATGGAGTTCTTCTAAATTTCCAATTGAATTAGCGAAAGCTTTTGATCTTAATGTTGTGTATCCCGAAAACCATGCGGCGTCGACAGCTGCAAAGAAAGACGGATTGCGCCTCTGCCAAGCTGCGGAGGATATGGGATACGATAACGATATCTGCGGTTATGCACGCATCAGTCTTGCCTATGCCGCAGGAGAGCCGACCGATTCGCGCAGAATGCCGCAGCCCGATTTTTTGCTGTGCTGCAATAATATCTGCAATATGATGACAAAATGGTACGAGAATATTGCGCGTATGCATAATATCCCGCTCATCATGGTAGACATTCCGTTCTCCAATACGGTGGATGTACCCGAAGAAAAAGTGGATTATCTACTTGGCCAGTTTGACTATGCCATCAAGCAGCTGGAACAATTGACCGGAAAGAAATTCGACGAAAAGAAATTCGAGGATGCTTGTGCGCGTGCAAATAGAACCGCAGCGGCATGGCTGAAATCCTGTTCATTTATGTCATACAAGCCGTCTCCGTTAAGCGGGTTTGACCTGTTTAACCACATGGCAGACATTGTTGCCGCCCGCTGCGAAGAAGACGCTGCTGTCGGATTTGAACTGCTGGCACAGGAATTTGAACAATCCGTAAAAGAAAACACCTCTACGTGGGAATATCCCGAAGAGCACCGTATCTTGTTTGAAGGTATTCCGTGCTGGCCGGCGCTCCGCCCCTTGTTTGACCCCTTAAAGGACAGCGGTGTCAACGTAACCGCTGTCGTATACGCTCCGGCATTCGGCTTCCGTTATGAGAATATCCGTGAAATGGCCGCTGCGTACTGCAAGGCGCCGTGCTCCGTCTGTATCGAAACCGGTGTTGAATGGCGCGAGACCATGGCAAAAGAAAACGGTATCAGCGGCGCCTTGGTCAACTACAACCGCAGCTGCAAGCCGTGGAGCGGTGCGATGCCCGAAATTGAGCGGCGTTGGAAGGAAGACCTCGGTATCCCTGTTGTTCACTTTGACGGTGATCAGGCTGACGAGCGAAACTTCTCTACGGAACAGTATAAAACACGTGTACAGGGCTTGGTAGAAATTATGGACGAGCGCAAGCAGGAAAAGAAAGCAAAGGGCGAGGACGTCTATACCAACTTTAAGAACACCAAAGAGACCGACTGGTCGAAGCCGACGCTGGAGTAGGGGAGGACAGTATGGAAACAATCAAAGATTTATTGGAACAATTTAAATATTTGGCGAACAATCCGCGGAAGCAGCTGGATAAATACCTTGCGGCAGGGAAAAAAGCCGTCGGTATTTTCCCGTACTATGCACCCGAAGAGATTGTCTATGCGGCAGGTATTGCGCCGTTCGGTGTATGGGGCGGTCAAGGTCCCATCGAGCGGGCAAAGGAATACTTCCCGACATTCTATTACTCGTTGGCATTGCGCTGTTTGGAAATGGCCTTGGACGGTACTCTCGACGGACTTTCCGCCTCAATGCTGACAACGCTGGATGATACCCTTCGTCCGCTTTCTCAGAACTACAAGGTGAGCGCCGGACGGAAAATCCCGATGATCTTCCTCAATCATGGTCAGCATCGCAAAGAGGACTTCGGCAAGAAGTACAATGCGCGTATCTTTACCAAGGCGAAGGAAGAGCTGGAAAAAATCTGCGGTGTTAAAGTAACCGATGAGAACTTAAAGAAAGCGTTCAAAGTGTATAACGAAAACAGGGCTGAAAAGCGCCGGTTTATCAAGCTCGCCGCGGCTCATCCGCAGAGTATAAAGGCTTCCGACCGCTGTTATGTGCTGAAAAGCTCATACTTTATGCTGAAAGATGAACATACCGAGCTGCTCAAAAAGCTGAACTCTTTACTCGAAGCCTTGCCGGAAGAAAAATGGGACGGCGTTCGGGTGGTTACCAGCGGTGTTATTACCGATAACCCCGGCTTGCTGCAAGTCTTTGACGACTACAAAGTCTGTATTGTCGCCGATGACGTTGCGCATGAATCCCGCGCGTTGAAGGTTGATATCGATCTCTCCATCGACGATCCGATGATGGCGCTTGCCGATCAATTTGCCCGCATGGATGAAGACCCGCTCCTCTACGACCCCGACCTTACGAAGCGTCCTGCCTACGTTGTAAAACTGGCAAAGGATAACAAGGCGGACGGATGCTTGCTCTTTATGATGAACTTCGACGACACGGAAGAGATGGAATATCCTTCGCTAAAACAGGCGTTCAGCGCGGCAAAGATTCCATTGGTAAAAGTCGGATATGATCAGCAGATGTCGGACTTTGGGCAGGTAAAAACGCAGCTCGAAACATTCAACGAGATTGTACAGCTTAATCGGATGTAAGGGGGTAGCAGTATGAGTGAAAACGTATGGGAAAATGATGATTTTATTTTTAAAGGCGCAGAATTAAAGGGCATGACGCAGAAGGGAAAAGATAAGGTAAAGACGCAAGGACTTACCGATATGATTATTCCCGCAACAGCGCCCGACGGAACTCCTATTACGCGGATTGGAGACAATGCGTTTTACCGCAGGGGTTTAACCTCCGTTGTTATTCCCGACACGGTAGAGAGCATCGGCTATGATGCATTCGGCGTGTGCAAATTAACTTCGGTTAAACTGCCGAGCGCGTTGAAGGACATCGAGGGCTTTGCGTTTTACCGGAATGGGCTTAAAGAAGTTACCTTCGGCGGTAAGGAAACAAAGATTGAGCCGAGCGCCTTTGCATTAAATGCATTGACGGAACTCCATTTGCCTGAAACACTGGAGCTGATTGATACTTCATCCTTCTACAAGAATGAGCTGACGGCGGTAAAAATTCCTGCATCGGTGAAGAAAATCAATATGTATGCTTTTTTGAAGAACAACATCAAAGAAGTAGAAATCCCTAAATCGGTAGAATTTTTGCATGCACATGCATTTGAACCGAACACGGAAGTAAAAAAATAAAACCATCTGTGTTTTCAATAAACCTGTAATGTCTTTTTCCCGATATGCATCCGTGTATGTCGGGAATGAGCGCTGTAAGCATATCATGGGAATCGCTAAAAACCTTACATAGCGCCTTCTTTTCTAACAGACGGCTTAATATTGACAGCGTTGCTTTTAAAATTGTAGTATTCATTATGAATTTAGATATTGTGCTTTGATACGAGGAGGTATATATGAAAAAAGCTGTGTCATACAAGCATTCAAAACAGCGGGAGGCACTGTTCAATCTTTTATGTTCTACTCGCACGCATCCTACGGCAGCATGGCTGTATGAACAGCTTCGGAAGGATTTTCCGCATCTGAGTCAGGGAACTGTTTATCGCAATTTAAATATTCTTGCCGAGCAAAAACGAATCAAGGTTATCAATGTTGACGGTACCTTTGCTCATTTTGATGCGGATATGAGCGCTCACAATCACGTCATCTGTACCCGATGCGGCAAGGTAGAAGATGCTTTTATGCCGTCCGATGAACATTGCAATCAAAAGGCTGCGGAACTCAGCGGCTACCGCATTGATTCACATCGGTTTGATTTTTTTGGAATTTGCCCTGATTGTCAGCGTCTTGAACATGATTAAGTTCTATAGTAACCTATTTAATATGCGGAAAACTTTCGCACGAGACAAACTTCTTTAAGAACTCTATGAGTTTTTGGGATGTCTGAATATCCGTTTAGAAATGGAGGTCATAATGAATAAAACACTGAAAACATTGTTTTATATTCTCTGTGTTTCTGTTCTGTTGTTCGGTTTTGGAGCCTGTAAATCCCAGCCCGAACCAAAACCGGAGCCGAAGCCTGAGCCGGTAAAACCTGTTGAGCCGGAGAAAAATGAAGAACAGGAGAAAATTGCTCGTTTACTGAATGAGATGGCAAAGGTTCGTGCCGAAGCGGTTAAGGCAAAAGCGGATACGGCTTATCCTGCGCAATTTAAATCGGCCGACGATACGGCTGCCGAAGCGAGAAGCGGCTATGAAGCAAATAATTTTGCAGCAGCGCAGGAAAAGGCTCAAAGGGCTATTACGCAATATCGAACGCTGATCAATCAAATGAAGATTGCCGAGTTAAAGGCGAAGATCGACAAAAATGATTTGTCGTCCTATGATGCGGAAAGCTATAAAAAAGCCGAAGACCTGTCCGCACAGATATCCGGATTATATGAATCGGATCCTGCAAAAGCCTTTGAACTCTCCGAGCAGGCGCTGAATTACTATGAAACGGTAAAAGAGGCAGGGTTTGCTTCGATGATGAACGATGCAAAAAAGAAAGCTGATGAAGCGCGTGAACGTGCCGATTCTGTGAAAGCTGCTGCAGCTATGAAAGACGCCTATGAAAAGACAGTAAACCGTTACCGCCATGCAGGTATTGCAGCAGGCAATAAGAAGTACGAACAAGCATATATGGGGTATATGACTGCTGCCGATGAGTTTGACGATATATACGAAAAGGTAAAAGTTAAACGGGCACAGGCAAGTGATGCAATGGAACGGGCAAAAGCTCGTCAGGAAGCCAGCAGCAAGCTTGCAAAAGAAGCTGACCGCGAAGCGCCGTTGCCGGAAAATGCGGAAGGTTTTTCCGAAGAGCCGGTTAACCTTGACGAATTACAGCGTTCTACAAATACCGGCAATGCAACGCCATCCGGTAACGGGAGGTAACCCATGAAAAAAACAGCTATTCTCTGTACCGTATTCTTTTTAGTAGGGACGGTCTTTTTGTTTGCCGTATCGTACGATAATAACGAATATCAGCGAAAAAGCCGCGCTTATTCCGAATTGGCACAGCGGGCATATAGCGAAGGCGATTATGACGCTTCTATAGAGTATTCACGGCTTGCCGAAGAGAACGCTCAAAAATCGGCCGATTATATTCAATATATGCTTGCCCGCGTTGAAGCTGAACAAGCAATGAATAGAGCACGTACTCGCTATACATGGGCAAAAAACAACAAGGCCGAAGAGAAATACCCCGAGGCATTTAAGACGGCAACCGAAGCGCTGCAGGCAGGAAATACCGCATTTGAAAATAAAGACTTTGACGTCGCGGTTGTCTGTGCGAAAAAAGTTTTAGATGCGCTTGCCGTTGTTACCGGCGATGAATCTTCATTTGCAACCCTGCCGGCTCAATACCGTATCCGCACATGGCGCGGCGAACGGGATTGCCTGTGGAATATCGCAAAGGATAAGGCGATTTATGATAATCCGTATCTGTGGCGGAAGCTGTATGAAGCGAATAAAGAGAAATTGCCCGATCCCAATAATCCCGACTGGGTTGAACCCGGAATTATTTTAACAATTCCGAGTCTCCGCGGCGAAAAACGCAGCGGTATGTACGATCCTGCGGTAACCTACGAAAAATTACCACCGGCAAAAAGTAAAAAATAATCTGATGAAAACCTCTAAAAACCACCGTTTTTAGAGGTTTTTTTATATCCCTGCTCATCATCGGCAAGGATGCATTCGTAAATAAAAAAAGAGCGCGGTACACATAAGCGCATGGTCGTAAGGGGCCGTTCCCATCTTATTCAATACCTCATCGACAGGAACCGCCTCGGCTTCTAAAAACTCATCTTCATCAAGATGCTGCGCCTGCGTATTCGATTCACAATCTGCAAAATAGATATGGCTTTTATTTCCCATAATCGCAGGGTTGGGGTATACCTCGCCGAGCAATGTTAAGTTGTGTTCCGTTTTTCCCGTTTCTTCAAGCAGCTCTCGCCGCGCCGCTTGTTCCGGCGTTTCTCCTTCGTCGACCACGCCGCCGGGAAATTCGATCGATAGCTGTGCCGAACCGTGCCGCCACTGCTCTACCATTAAAAAATAATGCCGACCGTTCGCATCGGTAATGCGAGGAATAACGATAACCCATTCCGGCGCGGACAATGTAGAAAACGTCTTTGTTTCGTTGTCGGGCGAAATACTGGTAATTTCGTTGACGGAAAATACCCGTGTGGTACATATTTCTTTTGTAGAAACGGGTTTCCATGAAAGACGAGGATTTTTTTGCATAAAAGTACAACCTTCCTTTGACATAATGAGTATTTAGCCTTATTCTATAGAAGAGGAGGCTTTATGGCAATTATCACAATTTCACGGCAAATAGCTTCTTACGGCGATGAAACGGCGTTAGAACTGGCGAAATCGCTCGGCTACGAGTTTATCGATAAAAAAGACCTCGAGAAAGATCTGATTGGCAAGGGAATTTCTAAAGAGAGCCTTGCGCATTATGACGAGCGAAAACCAGGGTTTTGGGCATCGCTTTCTCGCAACCGCGACTCCTATTTTGATTATTTACGGGAGATCGTGTACGGATATGCACTGAAAGGAAATAGCATTTTTATCGGGCGCGGCGGCTTTGCGCTATTGCGCGGCATCCCCGGCTGTTATGCGGTACGGCTGGTCGCTTCCGATGATATCCGAATTGCGCGGTTGATGAAAGAGTTCGATTGGTCGGAAAAAAGAGCGCGCGCTTTGATGGCGGAAAGCGATGCCAATCGCGAAGGCTTTCACAAATGCTTTTTTGATATGAAACCGGAGGATCCTACTCACTATCGACTCGTTATTAATACCGATTTCGCTACGGCGCCGCTTGCCGCAAGTATTATTACGCACGCATGTAAGGAAGCTATTTCACCGGCGGAAGAACAGGAAGGGCTCAAACGTATTTCGGAACTGTTATTAGGGCAGCGGATTGTTAATGTGATTGCGTTTAAAGAAGAGCTTCCGATTTATTTTTTGGATGCGGAAGTTTCCGATACGCAGATTGTGCTGCACGGAGTTGCGGATTCCGTTGCATGTATCGACAGAGCGCTTAAAATAGCCGAAAATTTGGCGCAGGGGCGTTCGGTGTCTACACAGATCAGCATAGTTAACGAATATAAGCCCTATCCGTAACCGAATGCGGTTGTATAGGATATCAGGGCAACCGTATCGGAAATATTTTAAGCAGTTGCCTTCCTCTGAAACTTCTTGACTATCCCCTATCTTCATTGTAGACTTATTTTGTTCTATTTTGGTTATCGCTAAAGGAGTGTTTTTGGATACCTCATATACAATCGTATTGGAAGATCAAACGGTGCTGTCTTCTTTATGCGGCGCAAATGATGAGAATTTACAGGTTTTTGAAACCTATTTGGGCGTTCCCGTTATCTGCCGGGGAAACGAGGTAACGGTTGTAACGTCCGATCAAGCGGTTTGCAATAGGTTCCAAAAACTCATCGACACTCTTTTGAAAAGTCCCGAAATTACGTCGGAAGGTTCTGCCGATTTTATTGCTTCCTGTGTTGCCAATAGCGTGCCGCAAGGAGGGGCCTTCTGCCCGCAGTGTATTCATATTCCGCGCGGCATAAAATCAGTCTATCCCAAGAATAGAAAGCAGGCCTCGCTGATAGACTCCATCTATGCAAACGATATAACGTTCGGACTCGGTCCTGCCGGTACGGGGAAAACCTATATTGCGGTGGCGCTTGCGTTAAAAATGTTGCTGTCCCATAAGGTACGTAAGCTGATTTTAACCCGCCCGGTGGTGGAAGCGGGTGAAAGCCTCGGATTTTTGCCCGGTGATCTTGTCCAGAAAATTAATCCCTATCTGCGTCCGCTGTTCGATATTATGGAAACGCTGCTGCCTGCCGATGTGCTGCGCAGTATGGAAGAGTCTAATACCATCGAAGTAGCGCCGCTTGCCTATATGCGCGGGCGGACACTGCACAATGCCGTTGTGATTTTGGATGAAGCGCAGAATACGACAAAAGAACAGATGAAGATGTTTTTAACGCGGATGGGCGAAGGTTCAAAGCTAATTATTACCGGAGACCCGTCCCAGTCGGATATCCGCGGAAGATCCGAATCGGGGCTTGTCCATGCCGTCTCTTTAATCCGTACCATCGATGGAATTGGAATCGTTGAATTTTCTGCAGATGAAGTAGTCCGTCATTCGTTGGTACAAAAGATTATTAATGCGTATGAAAAACAATAACACCGTAAATGTAAAAGATAACTCAACTCTTGCAGATTATAGCGGAGTCACCGAATGAGAGACGAAAACAATTCCGGATATATGAAAGCTGTAGTATTGCCGTCCGTAGCGGGCTTTTTCCGCAAGATTATAGACGGTTTTCGAACTGAAAAAGTTTTTTCCATCCTCTTTATTGTAAGTTTTTTTGTTGTTATCGCAGCGATGCTGTTTACCACGCTTGACCGCGGAGGGCTTGCCTACTTAAATCTTGACGAATTTGCCGTAGGAAGAGTTGCCGAGCGCGATGTCGTTGCAGGCAGGAACATTTCCTATACGGATCAGTCTGCGACGGAGATCAGAAAAGCTGCCCGATTGCAGACGATTACACCTATTTTTAGGCAGGACGCGGAACTGGTATCTGAAACACTCAAAAAATACGATGAGTTTGTTTCGTTTATGCTTGCGTTGCATAATGATGCGGAAGCAATTTTTGACGCACGTGTGCAGGAACAATATCCGGGGCTATTTGATGCCCAAGTTTTGAAAAAATTGCAAAAGTCAGGACAATTTGACACTATTTTAGCCGCCGCTCAAGCAATCGTCAAACAAATTATGGCGGTCGGTATTGCAGAATTTCCCGAGAAAGGACTCGAAGGGTTTAATCAAACGGAGATGACGCTATTAGTGCAACGCGGAAATAACCGTGAGTACATCAATATTCAGACGAGTGCGGTTATTAAAAAAGGCAATCTCGATACATATATCAAAAATGCAATACGCTCGCTGAATGCAAGTCTTGACTCCGCCATAACGGCAGCCCTCATTCGGCCGTTTTTGCAGCCGACCATTATTTACGATGAAAAAGAAACGGAAATGCGGGCGCAGGAAGCGCTTAAACAGGTTCAGCCGGTAATCGTTACCATTCAAAAAAATCAAAAGATTATTAAACGCGGCTTTATTATTACCGCAGAAAACTACCGGCAGCTGCAAGCCTATTCCGATGCGGGAAATTATCTTGACATCAGTAAATTTTTGGGGCTTTCCGCTTTTATTCTCTGCCTCTATATAATCGGCGTCTTTATGTGTTCGGCGCAGACAGTAGGGGAGCGATTAAAAGAAAGCCGAAAAGTCTTTTTATTGCTGATTTCGCTTGCCGTGTATCTTATCGTTCTATTTACGGCAAAAGCGCTATCCCTTGTGCAGGCGCTCGATATTATCCCGTTCATCCCGGCGGCGCTGACGGCTATGCTGGTAGTGACGCTTATTTCCACACGGATTGCGATACGGATGGTATTCCTTATTATGCTGATTGTACTGACGGCAACCGGTTTTAAACTTGAACCGGCGCTTTTTGCGCTGTTCTCCGGCTTGTTGTCCGTATCGCTGATGAATTTGACTGGGCGGCGAATGGATTTAATTAAGACTGCCTGTCAGCTTGCGCTCATCCATCCGATTATTACCTTTGTGCTTTGTTCAGTGTTTCCCGATTCATACAGCGACTTCGTTTTTGTGCTGCTCGGCTCGGTGATAAACGGCTTTATCAGCGGTATCTTTGTGCTCGGCTTTTTACCCATTTTGGAAGACCGGATGAATACGCCGACCTGCTTCCGCCTGATGGAGCTTTCCGACCTTAACTCCCCGACGATGAAGCAGATGCTGTTGGCGGCATCCGGCACCTATAACCACACGATGATGGTTGCGACATTGGCGGAAGCAGCCTGCCGCGAAATCGGGGCAGACGCGCTGTTGGCGCGGGTCGGCGCGTATTATCACGACATCGGTAAAATGGCGAACCCTGAGTATTTTGTCGAAAATCAAACTTCGTATAATAAGCACTTGGATTTAAACCCGCGGCTTTCGGCGGCTATCATCCGTAGTCATGTAAAAATCGGGGTGGAGAAGGCGGAAAGTATGCGGCTGCCCCGCGAAGTTATCGATATTATCGGGCAGCATCACGGTAATTCACTGGTGCAATACTTTTATGCAAAGGCGAAAGAACTCGATCCCAATGTTAGCCCCAAGGACTTTTCGTATCCAGGGCAGCCGCCGCGCACCAAAGAGGCCGCCGTGGTCATGCTTGCCGACGTGAGCGAAGCCGCCTGCCGGACGTTAGATCATCCGTCGGTTCCGCGGCTGGAAAAATTTATTGCAAAGCTCGTTAAGGCGAAAATGGAATCGGGACAGCTTGATAACTGCGACTTAACGCTGCGGGAATTGCGCATTATCCAAGAATCATTTGTAACGACGCTTGCAGGGTATTATCATTCCCGTATCAAGTATCCGAATCAAAAAGACCCCGACGAAAAAGAAGGCGCAGACAGCAAAACTGCCGACGAAAAAGCCGCACCGCAGGATACCTCGCCGGAAAAAACAGCCGACAAGACTGCCGACGAAAAATCGGTACAGCAGGGAACTCCAGCGCAGGGGGAAATGCCGCTTGAGAAAAGCATTTCTCCCGATGTAAAAAATTACCTACAAATAGACCTCGGATTAGCGGCGCCGGAGCAAACCGCGGCAGGAATGCAGGGACAGTCGGACGGGAAGGGCAACAAGGAAGAATAGCATGAATACTATTGCAATTACATGGCAGGACATCCCCGAACCGAAGTGGGGTATGCAGGTTCTGCCTTTTTTAGATGCGGTACTTACACAGCTTGAACACACGAATTGGGATTTATCCGTTGTATTTTGCCGCGATGCGTTTATTCACGAGCTGAATAAAACCTACCGGCAGATCGACTCGCCGACCGATGTGCTGTCTTTTGAGCAGGGCGATGAATACGATGATGAAGACGAAAACGTGCGTTTTAATGCGGGAGATATTGTAATTAGCCTCGATAGTTTGCGCTCAAATGCCGAAACTTTTAATGTAACGATGAATGAAGAATTAAAACGGCTGCTGATACACGGGATTTTGCATCTGAGCGGGATGGATCACAGCGACAACGACCCTCAGCAAGAGATGCTGCAATTACAGGAAAAAATACTCAAGCAATATAATAATACGGTTATCTATCAGGAATAAGTATGGGGATATTTGATAAACTGAAAAAAAAGCGGGCAGTTTCCGAGATTCTACAGGAAGCGCTCAATGAAGAAAAAGAAGATATGATACGCGGGGTGGTAGACCTTTCCGACACCGCAGTAAAAGAAGTGATGATTCCGCGGATTGACGTCGATTTTATTCCGCTGGATATGGAAACGGAAGAGTTGCTGACGCGGGTGGCGGAAAGCGGTCATTCGCGATTTCCGGTTTATGACGAATCGATCGATAATGTAGTAGGAATTCTGTATGTGAAGGATTTAATCAATTCATTCGCAAAAAAAGAACCGATTGATTTGGAAAAGATTATCAGAAAACCGTTTTTTGTACCCGAATCCAAGCGTATCGACGGTCTATTGCGGGAATTTAAACGCCGTCATGTGCATATTGCCATTGCGGTCGACGAGTACGGCGGTATTTCGGGGATTGTTTGCATGGAAGATATTATCGAAGAGATTGTCGGCGACATTCAGGATGAATTCGATAATGAAGGGGAAGATATCGCTTCCATCGGCGATGGTCTCTGGCTCTGCGATGCCCGTGTCGATATGGATGATCTGGCGGAATGTTTGCATACGGAGCTGCCCTCCGATGAGTTTGAAACGCTCGGCGGGTTTGTATTTGATTTATTCGGAAAAATCCCCGTGCGTTACGAAAAAGTGCGATGGAAGAACTTTGATTTTATCGTTCAGGATATGGACGGGCATAAAATAAACACGGTAAAAATCGCAGCGGTTAAGGATGATGATCACTAAGCCGTTCCGGTCGCTGCGGATGTCGGTATACAATTAAGGATAACAATTATGCGTAAAAATAGTCTGTTTAGTGTGTTTCTGCTCTGCGTCGCGCTGCCTCTTTTGGCTTCTCCCATTCAGCTTTTTGAGAAAGGGAAGGAGCTGCAATACCATGAAAACTGGTACGGCGCTATAGAGCTTTATCAACAAGCCTTAAAAGAAAATCCCGCCTATAATGCTGTGTATCGGGGGTTAGCCGAATGTTTTTACGCACTGGGCGAATATGATCAGGCTATTGTCTACGCGGAAAAGGCGCGCCGTTACTCTCCGCAGGATGTCGATATCGAAAACCTCTATGCGTTTATTTTGATCGGTATCGGGCGTATCGAAGACGCGCAAAAGATTTTTTCCGGCATTCTGAACCGTTACCCGAACAACCTTGACGCCCGCTTCGGAATGGCGGAAATCGAGGTAACGGGCGGCCGCTTAACCAGCGCTTCGGAACTGTACACCGCCGCGCTCCGCCGCCAGAGCGAGAACCGCAAAGCGCTTTTGTCGCTTGCCCTGCTCAGCCACGAAACGGGTAATCTTAAAGCGGCGCAGAGTTACATCAGCCGCGCTCTGCAATACCACGGGGATAACGCGCAGGTGCATTACTTTGCCGGTTACCTTTCGGCCCTTGCAGGAAACCTAAAGGAAGCGGAAGGCCGCATCCGTGCAGCGCTTACCATCGACGAAAACTACGACAAGGCACGGGCGCTCTTATGTTCGCTTTTATACAGCTCCGGCCGGTACCGCGAGGCGATGTCCGTAGCCGATTTGCGCATTGCGGGCGACCGTAAGCGTGCCGATGCGTGGTATGTAAAAGCGCTCTGTTTAATGAAGCTTTCGCAAAAAAAACAAGCGTTTGAAGCCGCGCAAATCGGACTTTCCGTCGATACCGAAAACGAACTGATGCGCACCCTGCTTGAGGATATTGCTGTTCAGACCTTTGAGTTTGAAGATACGCAGCGAAAAGAACTCGCCGGTGCGCATCGCATAAAAGGTGATGCTTTTTTAAACCGCAACATGACCGACCAAGCCTTATATGAATACCGGCGCGCCCTCAAAGTGTATCCGTATGACACGGAAAGCCGGCAAGCATACTCCAATATCCTGATGCGGCAGGGCTTTTACGAGCGCGCCGTGCAGCAGCTTGAATTTATTCAGTCCATCGAAAAAAGCACCGCCCGAATCAACGACACGGTAGAGGCCTACAGTAAGATGCTTGACCACTCGGTGCGGAACCGATGGAAGATCGATCCGCTGTATTTAAATAAGGCACACCTTTCCGTCGGGCTTTTTTATCAGGTAAATGCAGCCAATGTGTTTCATCCCGAAGCGGAAAAACTCACCGCTGCATTGATAAACGATATTCTTTCTTATAACCGCCGTTTTGCGGTTTCCGCTCATCTGGATGGTCCCAGTTCGTATATGGAAGCGTTCAGACAGGCGCGCACTGCCGGAAATGATTATTTCGGTATCGTCAATTTGCAAGAAAACGAGCGGGATATACAGATTACACTTGACCTCTATGTCGGACGTACCGGTTCAAAAGCGGAAACCTTAACGGTGTACCGGTCGGGTAATGACCGGTTCGGCAATGCTGTACGACGCATCATCGGTTTGTTTAATCAGGCAATGCCGGTTATCGGCAGCATCGTCGGGCGTTCCCAAGCGGAAGCGGTTATCGATATCGGTTCGGGCGACTGCGACTTTACCGATTATACTATCGAAATCGTCAAAAAGGGAACGCTCACCATTGCGAATGAAGGCATCGGGCTTTTGTACAACGAAAAAGACGTACTCGGGACGTTCACAATAGGGCGTGTTTCGGAAGACCTTACCGAAGGAACGCTTACGCGCAAGGGGTACTACGATAGGATGACGAAGGGCGATATGGCGGTGCTCATTTACACCGATCCGGCAAAGACCGGCAACAAGGCTGAAAAAACCGTCGACGGTACCGACCCGCGCGGGCAGCAGATGTCTCAGTTACTGTCCTTGTTGCGAAGTATCCGATAGCACCTGTCCTTTTGAAAATATACGTCGCATCTGCGTTGTCGCTTAACAAAAAACACCCGCAGGCATGTTGAAAAGTGTACTTCCGTGTACGTTTTTTAACGACAAGTTTTTCTAGCGAAAAACTTGCAGCTATTTGGAACCACGGACATCCTGTCCGGAAGTGTACATCCGTGTACACTTCCGGACGCGAGTTTTTGCGCCGCAAAAACATCGCTGCTGATTAGAACCACCGCCGTCCGTGGCGGTTCTGAAACTACAAGGCGCGAGCACAAATTAACCGCAGGCGTATCTTTGATACGTTGAGGATTTTCAGTAGCGGCATATCGTAAAACATACTTTCCGTAAGCCTTTTGAAATAGCCTGTTAAAAAACGTACATCCGTGTACGTTTTTTAACGACAAGTTTTTCTTAGCGAAAAACTTGCTACTGCTTGCAACCACCACCATCCGTGGCGCTGTTGGCAAGTGTACATCCGTGTACGCTTGCCAACGATAAGTTTTTCTAACGAAAAACTTACTACTGCGTGGAACCACCGCCATCCGTGGCGGTTCTGAAATACCATTTGCTGTTAGCCTTTGAAAATAGCGGTACTGGATACAAGGCGCGAACAAAAATAAAGCGGAGGCGTACTTGTTGTACGTCGAGCATTTACTTTTGTGCAGCAACGCCGTAGACGGTGTCGCTATTTTCAAAGGTGCGGGAAAATTCGCAGCCACAGTAGTCTTGTCTATACAACCCCAATTCCTTGCTGAGCCTAATGGACTCCAGATACCCGTCTTTTTTCTTAAAGTCGCTCGGCAGCCATCGGCACTTGTCCGTGGCAAGCTCCATGCCGATTTCGTTGATTTTTGCTGCGCTTTTAAGCGGACTGAGCGAAAGTGTCGTGCAGAAAAAATCAAACCCTTGAGCTGTTGCCTCGCGTACCGTTGCTGCAAGCCGAAGCCGATAGCAGCGGAAGCACCGTTCGCCACCTTCCGGGCAATCCGTATAGCCCTCCGCTATTTCGAGGAATTGTTCATGGCTATAGTCCCGTATCATATAATCGATTCGGTACGGAAATTCTTTTGACGTATTATACTGTTCGATTAAACGGATTTGTTCATCCGCCCGGGTACGGTATTCGAGCTGGGTATCAATGTTGGGATTATAATAGAAGACAGTTAGCTTAAAATATCCGGCAAGCCGTTTTATTACCGAAGAACTGCACGGCGCACAGCACGAATGGAGCAGCAGCCGCGGTGGAGCTTCGGTAGTAAAGGAATCGCCAAGCTCCGCAATGGTTTGTTCCATTAATAATTGAAAATTTTGCTTCATACCAAGATGTTTTGTTTAATAAAAGATTGGATGTCTTCAAGCAGCGTATAAAGCGAGCTTCCGGATTCTCGGGGCAGCCGAAAAGCAATGGCGCCGGGATGGCCGCCTCCGTCCGTAATCTTAAAATGAGTAAGCACCGGGTGTAAATTAATGCCTCGTGCCGTTTCGCTTGCACGGATACGGCACTGTATTTTATTGGACTTGCCGGGAGAATCATAGTAGGCGGAAATCCCTACTCCTTCGACTTTCTCTGCAATGGCATTGGTTGCTTCCTTAATCATACCGGTAAATTGTGCATATTCGATGCTTTCAAAGAAAGCGTTCGACTCATCTTCCGACAAGATAATCGTTCCAATGTGTCCGGTATATTTAGCGCGGTCAATAATGGTATGGTAGATTTTCTCGGTTTCGGCATCGGTCGTCTCCATCACATCAAGCAGCCGTTCCATCGATTCGATTTTTTTCGTTCGCCCCGATGAATGGGTGCTGATCCGCAACATTAAATTGAGATGTTTGGAAAAATAGTCAAAAACTTCTTTATCGTGCGGGTTGGAAATATAATTTCCCATTTTTGCATCCCCAAGCATACCGGTTAGGAGCGTCAGCACCAGATTCCGCGAATAGAGCTCTTCGATGCTGTAGCGCTGTCGTATTTCGGGATGATTGGCCAATTTATAGCATATTCTGCATAAAATCTCGCAAGTGCTTGACGCATGAAGAACGAGAGAATAGGCGGGATCTCCGATATATGCTGCATCGGAATCAAAGTGATGGTCTATTTCAAGTTTTGGAATAGATGAGGTATTCAGGAAATCATAGATACAGCCGTTTGCGGCTATCATATCCGGCTTTGGTGTATCTAAAATACAGAGCACTTCGACGGAACGGATCGCCGACATTGTTCCATAGTACACATTAATCTTATTATATTTGCAGATGGAATTGAGAAATTTAAGGTTTTCAGGCGGCACGGATTCTAAAAAAATGCTGACATGTTTATTAAATTTGCGCAGCAACAACGCTCCCGCAACTGTCGAGGCATAGCAATCTTCATCAGGGCTTTCGTGACCGAGAATCAAGAATGAACGGTGCGCTTTCATGAGATGATAAATATTTTTTATTACCCGATTTCGTGCTCCGATAGTCATATTCTGTCGTTTAAAGCGTAAACCGGGTGTAAATTTGCTCCCTTGAGAATCCATATTAAATCATTATAACATACTTTCTAATAAAGTGTTATCCCAAAATACATTTTTTTAGGAAAATGTCTGATGCGGTCAGTACGGAAGTTGCAGCCACTTGATGCAGTCGCCCGAGCTCTAGGCTTTTTAACATTTTTTTGATAAAATCGATCAAATCACGGAGAAAGTCATGGAAAATGCACTTTGTTTTCATAACGCGACAGTAGTAACCGGTTACTCATTAATGGAAAACGGATGTGTCTATGTTAAAGACGGCAAGATTGAAGATGTCTTTAGCGAGCGCCGCTTTTTAAAAAAACGTTTTTCTCCGGAAGTACGTATCATCGATGTCGATAAAGCGTATATTGCTCCGGGGTTAATCGATACCCACATTCACGGCTTTGCGGGCTTTGGAACGGAGGATAGTTCTGCGGATTCCATCCTCGAAATGTCAAAGGCACTTGCCGAATATGGCGTAACAGCCTTTAATCCTACGCTGTATCCGACAGAGCCGGAGAATATGACCGAATGTATCCGCGCTATTGTCGATGCAATGGGGCATGAAGAAGGTGCGACCATCATGGGGCTGCACCTTGAGGGTCCGTTCATTTCGCCGGAAAAACCCGGAGCGTTAAGCCCTTCCGCAATCAGCCCCGTCAATTTGGATTTGATGGATAAGTTTTGGGCTGCCTCAAACGGAAATATCGTCAATATGACGGTTGCGCCCGAGCTTAAAAATATGCGCGAGTTAGCGCTTTACTGCATTAAGAAAAATATTGTGTTGCAGGCGGGGCATACGAATGCGCTCTACGAGAATATGCTTGAAGGAATGCAGGCGGGGATTTTACATTCAACACATCTTTTTAATGCGATGAGCCAAATGCACCACCGTAACCCGGGAGCTGTCGGCGCGATTTTAATCCATCCTGAAATGTCCTGCGAGATTATTGCAGACGGTATCCATGTTCATCCCGACTTAATCCGACTTTTGGCGCGGGATAAGCCGATCGACAAGATTGTTTTAATAACCGATAGTCTCAAGCCGACGGAGCAGCATAAGGGTACGCTGGTTGCGAATGGAGAAGAAGTTGTACTCCAAGACGGATGTTTTCACCGTAAAAGGGATGGAGTTATTGCCGGTTCAAGCCTTTCGATGATTCGCGGGGTTAAAAATCTTGTGTCTTTCGGCTTTCCGGTAGAGACCGCCGTCCGATTCGGCTCTGCAAATCCGGCGGAAATTATGCGGTATTCCAAACGCGGTTCCATTATGCCGGGATACAAAGGTGATCTTATCGTATTCGATAAGCAGTTCAATGTGCTTGCAACCGTCATAAAAGGAAATTTGAAAAAGAATTTATTTTAAAAGAACTAAAAAGGTTACAGGAGAAGCTATGCGGTTAATTATAAAACCCGATTATGATGCCTGTTCCGTATGGGCGGCAGATTATATTTGTAAAAAAATTACGGACTTTGCTCCGGCGGCGTCAAAGCCGTTCGTTCTCGGCCTGCCGACCGGTTCTACTCCGCTCGGTGTCTACAAAGAATTGATTAAACGGCATCGGGAAGGGAGCATTTCGTTTCAGAATGTCGTTACTTTTAATATGGATGAATATGTCGGTTTATCCCCCGACCATCCGCAAAGCTATCACTACTTTATGCATGAAAATTTTTTTAAGCATATCGACATTTCCCCTGTAAACATTCACATTTTAGACGGTATGGCAAAAGATCCTAAAGCGGAATGCAAACAATACGAAGCGGCGATTGCACAATACGGAAAAATTCATCTCTTTATGGGCGGGGTCGGAGCAGACGGGCATATTGCCTTTAATGAACCAGGGTCTTCCCTTTCGTCCCGTACACGGCAGAAAACACTGACTCAGGATACGATTGCGATGAATGCCCGTTTTTTTAACGGTGATACGGCGGCTGTCCCCAAGACAGCGCTGACCGTCGGAATCGGCACCATTACCGCTGCGGAAGAAGTGATGATCCTTGCAACCGGTTATAACAAAGCGCGGGCGGTGCGGCATGCGGTGGAAGGCAGCGTTAATCATATTTGGACGATTTCCGCACTGCAACTGCATCCGCACGCAATCATCGTGTGCGACGAACCGGCAACCGATGAACTCCGCGTTGGAACCGTCCGGTATTTTAAAGATATCGAATCTTCAATTTCAGCAGGTGGAACAAAATAAGCATGCAAAAATCGCTTAAGTTTCAAACCGTTTCTTTTTTTATCATTCTGGCGATTACCGTTGTGCTGGTAGCGCGGGTTTTCCTGCCTTATGCGAGTGTACTGTTATGGTCGGCAATCCTCTATATTATGTTTGGACCGCTGTATCATAAATTGCTGAAAAAGCTGAACGCGGAGTCCCGATGGTTTAAAATGCAGCAGAGAATTATCGCCGCTTCATTTTCGGTTGGTATTATCATAGTGGTTGCCGGAGCTCTCTTCTTTTTCGCCATAAAGTTGATTGGACAGGGGCAGATGTTCGTAAAGAAAATGATGAACTTTTTTGTTACACATCCGCAGTTATTGAGAATGGAAAAAGACGCACCGCTGAACGAATTGGTTATGCAGATTTCGATGGGAACAATCGACCTTTCGGTATTCGATGTAAAAAAAGAGCTGATGAATTTTTTTATTCAATATGCAAATACGATTGTCCGCTATGCGACGAGTATTGCAAAAAATATCGGTAATTTTGTGCTTTCGCTCTTGTTTATGTGCTTTGCGCTCTATTTTCTGTTTATTGACGGGCAATACCTCGCTTCGGTTTTTGTAACGGCTATTCCGATTCAGGTGTCGGAAGGTCAAAAACTAGCGGCAAAGATAAAAGACACTATCACCAATCTTTTTATGGGATACTTTCTCGTTTCGATATGCCAATTTGCAGCAGCGTTTATCGTGTACACAATTTTTCAGGTGGAAGGTGCGTTGCTTTTATCCTTTTTAACCTTTTTCAGCTCATTTTTGCCCTTTTTCGGCTGCGCGTTGGTATGGGTACCGCTTGGGATAGAAATAGTGCTAACGGTCGGTGTACTCAAAGGGATTCTCTTTCTCTGTATCGCAGGTTTTTTTATCAGTTCAGTCGATAACTTTTTACGGCCGATGTTTTTAAAAGACCGCATCCAGATACACCCGCTGCTGATTTTCTTTTCGATACTTGGCGGTATCCGTTTTTTTAAACTGAATGGAATTGTGCTCGGTCCGCTTTTCGTCATTCTCTTGTTTACGCTGATCGACATTGCACGAACTTCGGACAGTACGGATGACACTATGGATATTGAAGAGTAACTTCGAGCTATGAACAATCATCCGCTTTTGAATAATCGGCGTATTGAGCGAGTGCATCCGTTGCTTTCGCCGCAGCAGATGCTTGAAAAAATTCCGGTATCGAATGCCTCATGCCGGACGGTATTAACCGGAAGAAAAGAGGTGGAGGCGATTTTGTCCGGCGCCGATAAGCGGTTTTTATTGATTGCCGGTCCGTGTTCCATCCACGACCCTGTTTCTGCGCTCGATTATGCGAATCGGTTAATGCGTCTACGGATAAAATACCGTGATACCTTTTGCATTATTATGCGGGTGTATTTTGAAAAGCCGCGTACCGGTTTAGGCTGGCGCGGCTTAATTGTAGAACCCGCGCTTGATGGAGTGATTAATATTACCGGCGGGTTGGAAACAGCGCGCAAAACGCTGAGCGCTATTACAGAACTGGGACTGCCGGCCGCTTCGGAGCTGCTCGATCCTATTGTGCCGCAATACACTGCGGATTTTATCAGTTGGGCGTCTATCGGTGCGCGCTCCGCCGAAAGCCAGATACATCGGGAACTTGCTTCGGGGCTGTCGATGCCGGTCGGTTTTAAAAACCCTACCGACGGCGATATCGGTACGGCGATAAACGCGATTGTTTCTGCGCGGGAACCGCATGCCTTTCTCGGTCTCATGCAAAACGGCAGCCCCGCCGTAATGCATACAAGCGGCAACGAATATGCGCACCTCGTATTGAGGGGCAGCGTGCATGGGGCAAACTGCGATAGACGTTCAATAGGAGAAAGCTGCCGTCTGTTGGCAGAACAGGGTATACGGCCGGCGATTTTGATTGACTGTTCGCATGGTAACTCGCAGCGGCAGCCCGAAAAGCAGCGGGACATCCTGCTCGAAAGTCTCCGGCTGAGGCTGGAGGCTCCGCAGATTGAGGCAATCCGCGGCTGTATGCTCGAAAGCTTTATTCAGGCAGGTAGTGTCTCGCCGGAGCAGTGCTCCGAAAAGAGCCAATACGGTAAATCCATTACCGACCCCTGCATGAGCTGGGAAATGACCGAATCGCTTCTCACCGAAGCCGCGGATATATGGACAGGGCAACTGCATTAGAAATATTCCAAGCAGTTGCCTTCCTCTTGTATGAAATTTTGTTAAAAATTTCATACATTTTTTTAAGGAAGGACAAGCGCATCAGACAGATAGATAAAAATCGCAGAAGAATTGAGATCAGACAACCATTTGAGACGCAAAGCGGCGAAACTCTGGTTGGATGGTCTCCATTCTTCTGCGGGGTAGTTAGAAAACGGTCTGATGCGCTTGTCCTGTACTCGGAGATAGTTTTATGAAAAAAATTAAATTGTACACCGACGGAGCATGCTCTCAAAATCCCGGTCCGGGCGGATGGGCATTCGTGATGATTCTCAAAGATACGCAAGGAGAGCAGCCTGAGCAGGAATTGCTGCGGGGTTCAGGCGGAGAAAAATTGACTACGAATAACAGGATGGAATTATCCGCCGTTATTCAAGCGCTTACCACCTATCAGGAAAAGATACAGCCCCGCTATGCAGATTGTCAGGTAACCCTGCATACGGATTCTCAATATGTACAGCAGGGGATTTCGTCTTGGATAAAAAAGTGGAAGCTGAACGGATGGAGAACGGCCGACAGAGGAGCGGTGAAGAATCAAGATTTGTGGCAGCAGCTCGATGCGCTTGCTTCTCAACTCAGCATTGAGTGGATGTGGGTAAAGGGGCATGCCGGTAACCGCTACAATGAACTGTGCGACACCCTCGCCGTAGAAGCAGCAAAAAAAGCGAAGTAACCTATCGGGACTTCTAAAAACTGAGACGTTTAGAAAAGCTCTATCATACTTCGCTCATTTTCCGTATCGATTACACAAAAGGGAGGCTTGTATGAAAAACGAAACAACATATCAAGAATTAGCGGATCGTATTGCGGCGGCGAAGCACTGCGTTGCGTTTACAGGCGCCGGAGTCAGCACCTTGTCCGGCATTCGGGATTTTAGGGGGAAGAACGGACTCTATACGCTGCCTGAAACCGATAAGATGTTCGATATAGAAGTATTTAGGGAAACGCCGTCCGTGTACTATCGGCTTGCGAAGGAATTTATCTACGGATTGCCGGAAAAAGAACCGTCAATTGTGCATCAGGTGCTTGCAGGGTTGGAGGCTCGCGGCATATTAAAGGCGCTTATTACGCAAAATATCGACTTATTACATCAGAAAGCCGGAAGCAAGCACGTTATCGAGGTACACGGTTCTCCTTCCCGGCATAGCTGCACGCATTGCTCCTATAGTACAACCTTTGAAGATGTCATCGAGGTTGCCCGCACAGGAGAGGTTCCGCTTTGCCCAAAATGCGGTCATGCATTAAAGCCGGATATTACGTTTTTCGGCGAAGCGCTCCCGTTTGACGCGATAACGGAGGCTCAACAGGAATGCGGCAGGGCGGATCTGTTGCTGGTATTGGGCAGCAGCCTTACCGTCTATCCTGCCGCAGCATTGCCGCAACTGACCCTGCGAGCGGGCGGTGCGGTGGCTATCGTTAACGAACAGCCGACCTATTTTGACGATTACGCAGTTCTCCGCTGCACTGATTTACAGGAATGCTTTGAATATCTTGAACATGCACTGCTTGAATAGTGTGCAGCTTCAATAGGGCTTCTTCTAAAAATCTCAGCATACTTTGGGGTGGATTTTAGTAAACCTGTTCGGAAACTTCCGTTTCTGAACAGGTTACCTTGAAGTGCGATGTTCTAAATCGTAAGTCAATTTATACCACGGATGATGTAAATTGACGATGTCGCTTATTAACGTATGCGCGTTCCGCGCATCAATGCAGCAGTTTCCAAAGTTCACACTTTGTTCAACTGTTGCATTTTAAGGTGCTATTTGTGCGATGCGAGAACTCGTCGACCTATTCGAAAACGAAAGCTTCAGAATAGGTCTAGTATATTGAAAATTTTTTGCTGGTAAAAAACACAAATCGGTGTTATACTATTTTTAAGCTATTATATTTAAAGCTGACAGTGACGAATTTATTGCTGTTAGCTAAGGAGGATGAGATGAAAAAGAGCATTGCGTTATTGCTCGTGTGTCTATGCAGCGTTGCATTTGTTTTTGCAATGGGACAAGGTGACAATTCAAAAGCCGATCCGAATGCGCCGGTAACCCTTTCGGTGTATATGCAGATGGATTTGGCAAACCCCCAATCGGCCTATTGGCCCGAAACCGTCGCTGCATTTGAAAAAAAGTATCCGAATATTAAACTTGAATTCGAGTATGTAAGCGGCGAAGCCTTCCATGATAAGTTCCAGATCATGGCTGCGTCAGGGGATATTCCCGATGTATTCACCACGTACGCGGGTGCCCGCTCAGGCTATGTGCTTGATCGCGGTATGGTAAAAGACCTACGCCCCTATCTGACGGACGATTTAAAGAAACAATACAATTCCACCGTTTGGGCGCCCCAGGGACCGAATGGAGAAATCTACATTATTTCGCAAAATCTTGCGGTATGTACGGTTGTCTATATTAATCCGAAGCTGCAGAAAAAGCTCGGTTTGACCACTCCGAAAACCCTCGACGAAATGATCGCTCAAGTTCCTACTATCAGAGCTGCCGGTTTAACCCCGCTTGCCTTTGCCAATAAAGGTCAGTGGCAGGCTCAGTCGCTCTTGTTATCCATGTTGACAGACCGTATGGCTGGTACCGCATGGTTTGATAAGGCAATGGTTGGAAAGGCAAAATTCTCCGACAAACAGTTTGTCGATGCAATCAACGTGATTAAAACAATGACCGATTCAAAGCTGTTCCCTCCCGGGGTAAACCAGATGGAAGGTACCGCTTCTTGGGGTGAATTTATTGCTGATAAGGCTGTGTATCTTTTGGATGCAGGCTGGCGTATTTCTGCATTAAAGAATGCTGCAAAACCCGAAGACTATGCGCAATATCAGCTGATGGCGTTCCCCGCCATTGCCGGTGAGGTTACACACGGTTCAAGCGCTGCGACAATCGGTGAAGCGTTCGGTATGAATGCAAAATTGACCGGTGCAAAAGCCGATGCTGCATGGAAGTTTATTTCCTTTATGTCCGGTAAAGAAGCGTGCGAAATTTTGACAAAGTACGGTACGACCACTACCTATAAACTTGATCTTTCAAAATTCGATATCGACCAGCTTACAAAGCAATACATCGACCTGATTAATAACCAAAGTATGGGCTATGTTATCGATGCGAAGATGGACAGCGAAGGTGTAAATAGCTTGCTTAACCCCGGTATTCAGGCTGTTATGATCGGGCAAA
This sequence comes from Treponema sp. OMZ 805, assembly GCF_050937395.1. Lineage (NCBI taxonomy): Bacteria > Pseudomonadati > Spirochaetota > Spirochaetia > Treponematales > Treponemataceae > Treponema > Treponema sp. OMZ 805. Next base: position 166,288 of record NZ_JACCLP010000001.1, read on the forward strand.
AGACTCCTGCTCAGCTTGCAAACGAATACGAAGCATGGGTTGCTGCTAACGATTCTCACCGCAAGAAGTAAAATCAAAACCGGAACCCACTGAAATCGTAGGGAATAATGGGTAATTGGTAATGTTTAATGTACAATTAGGCTTACTACCAATTACCCGTTACTATAATTACACATTATCTATTGAAAACATCGCCGCAGCGACCGGTCTCAGCAAGGCAGAGGTAGAAGCGCTTAACTAATGTATAATTAAATTATCAATTACCAATTAAGAATTCATAATTAAGAATTAAGAATTAAATACTAAGGCGGTTTACGGTATATGACCTATTTGCGGCAAAAGCGGACAAGTTATATTTCTTTTATTTTGCCTGCTTTTATTATTTACATCGGTATCATTATCTTTCCCGTGCTGTTCAGCTTTTATTTAAGTTTGACAAAGTGGAAAGGCTACGGAAAAATGGAATTTATCGGGCTTGGGAACTATATCAGAATGTTTACCGATCCCGTGTTCTACATCGGGTTGCGGAATAATATCCTTATTGTATTGATTTCGGTATTGGGACAGATTCCGCTCGGCCTGTTGCTTGCGTATATGCTGTACCGGAAAATGGTAAAACATGCAAACTTTTTTGAAGTGCTGATTTTCTTACCGATAACGATTTCGTCCGTTATCGTTGCGCAGCTGTGGAACCGAATATTTTCTCCTGTTGGCGTCGTTCCTGCAATTATACGCGACCTCACCGGTAATCCCGACTACATTATGACAATATTTGAAGATAAGTATCTTGCGATTGTGCCGATCCTCTTTGTACTGTTGTGGCAGCATACCAGTCTGTATATGGTTATCTTTTTAGCCAACTTGCAGCGGATACCGTACAGCGTTATAGAGGCTGCCCAGCTGGAAGGTGCGCGGGAAGGAACGATTTTTACCCGCCTTATTGCTCCGATGCTCGCAAATGTTATCTTTATCAATACGATCCTTGCAGTTTCGGGCAGTTTTAAGAGTTTTGACCTGATTTATTCGATGACCGGCGGAGGGCCTGCGCACTTTACGGAAGTTATTGCCGTTTATATGTACAATACAACCTTTGTGTTCCAGAATTACGGATACGGCAGTGCGCTAGCCGTTATCATTATTATTTTTACCGTTATAGCCCTGATGATAAGCCGCGCTGTAACAAAACGTTTTGATTACTAGGAGGCTGATATGACGACAAAACAAAATATGCTGCAACAAGCCTCTCATGGGTGGCGAACAAGCGCTTATATTTTGATGCTGACCTTTGCGGTGCTCACACTCTTTCCGCTCATTTGGCTTTTTTATTCATCCTTTAAGCTGAACGCAGAAATTATGGTTCACCCGTTGGCGCTGCCGAAAGCTCCTACCTTTTTTAACTATACCGAATCGTGGGCAAAGGGCGGGTTGGGTATCGCGCTTGTCAACAGTTTTATCTATACCATTACGGCGACCGTTTCGACTATGCTGCTCGCAATGGCAGCCGCTTTCGGATTGACGAAATTCCCTTTTAAATCGGCAAAGATATTTACCTCGATTTTTGCTTTTGGTTTGATGATCAGCGTCCATGCGGTTATTATTCCGCTATTCCAACTGGAAGCAAAACTCGGTATGGTGAATACTCGCTTGGGCGTCATCATTCCATACGTTGCTTTCAACTTGCCGATTTCCATTATGATTGCGATGTCGTATGTGCGGGGTATACCCAATGCGCTCATTGAATCGGCGGAAATAGACGGCGCAAAGTATCGCTACATATTCTGGACGATGATTATGCCGCTCTCCGTTCCCGTCATTGCGACGATGGTTATTCTATCCTTCTTACAGCATTGGAATGAGTTTTTATTCGTGTTCGTCTTTACCACGAAGGCAGCGCTGAAGAGTTTGCCGGTTGCGATTACACAGTTTGCGGGGCGGCTCAACATCGACTATGGTTTACAATATGCATCCCTTATTATCGGTGTGCTTCCGATGATTGTATTTTATATTGTATTCCACGCACAGTTGATTAAAGGCTTTGGGGAAGGGGCGTTAAAGGAATAGCGGCGTTTGTTCTTATTTTTTTTCTTACTTATTGAAGGAGTTTTTAAATGAATAGAAAAAAGCGGGTACTCGTGGGCGGAATGCACCATGAGTCCGATACCTTTAACCCGATTACCACCGGACCCGATGATATTTGGGTCTTACGGGGAAAAGATCTTTTAGAGGGAAAGGGACAAAGTTCCGTGTTCGGTTCGATTGCTACGCTAAAAGAAGCGGGATACGAGGTTATTCCGACGCTTATTGCACGGGCGGTTCCGAACGGTGAATGGGACAAAGATTACTACCTTTCGTTAAAAAAGGAATTCTTGCAGGCGATTAAAGATGCGTTGCCGCTGGATGCGCTGTGTCTTTCCCTGCACGGCTCGATGCGGGTGCGCGAAATCGGAGAGGCGGAAGGCGATTTACTGGAAGATATCCGTAAAATCTGCCCCGACATTCCTATTTTGTCATCGCTTGATATGCACGCAACGATTTCGCAGCGGATGCTCGACTATGTAGACGGCTATGTCGGTTACAAATGCGCCCCGCACACGGACACGTATGAAATCGGCATTCATGCAGCGCGTATGACCATCGACACGTTGGAAAAAGGCATCAGACCGGTTATGTCGGCGGTTAAGATTCCGTTCCTTATCGCAGGCGAGCAGTCGGAAACCAGCGTTGAACCGATGAAAAAGCTGACGACAACATTACGCGAATACGAGAAACAGCCGCACATTATGGCTGCCTCCTACCTACTCGGCTTTCCGTGGGCTGATACCGCCGACAACGGTGTTACGGCGATGGTGGTAACCGACGGAGATAAACAGCTCGCAACAGAAAAGGCACGGGAGCTTGCGCAGTTGTTCTGGGATACCCGAAAAGAATTCTGCTTTTACAACGAAACCCGCGAACCTGCCGACGCTCTTGTCCATGCACGTTCCAGTGTTGAAGCAGGCGTTTATCCGGTAGTGCTTTCCGACTCGGGTGACAACCCGACCGCCGGTTCTTCGCAGGACGTAACTAACTTTTTAAAGGCGATCCTTGCCGATTCCTTCTTAACCTCGTTAAACCCGCCGCTGTGCTATCAGGCTTTTTACGACCCTGCCTTAGTTGCAGCCGCCTTTAAAGCCGGAGAAGGAAACGTTGTAGCGGGGACGCTCGGCGCCGCCTTCGACAAGGAAAAAAGCTCCCCCATTCAGGTAAAAGCGACGGTAAAAAAACTGTGCAAGGCATGGGCTGAGGCACAGAACAGCGATATGGCGCTCTTGGATGTCTGCGGCGTGGATGTGGTCGTAACGTCAAAGCATGTCGGCTGCTATGACCCCGAAATGATGCGGGCGCTCGGCGTCGAACCTACGGAGCGTAAGGTTATCGTTGTCAAGCTCGGCTACCTTGAACCGGAGATCCGCGCCATTGCAAAACGCTCGATGCTCGTGCTCACCGACGGCAGTACCAACGAAGTGTTCTCTCGGCTGCACTACAAATATTTACCGAGTCCGATGTATCCGATGGATAAGGATATGGATTGGCATCCCTTTTGAAATATACGACGCATCTACTGCGTCATACGGTAAAAAAGTGTCCTCAACGTATCAAAGATACGCCTCCGGGTGTTTTTTGTAGTTTCAGAACGGACAGGGATGTCCGTGGTTTCACGCAACAGCGATGTTTTTGCGTGAGTAAAAACTCGCCGTCAGCAAATGTACACGGATATACACTTCTGGACAGTCTATTTTAAAAGGCTTACGGAAAGGCGTATCAGTACCGCCACGGACGGCGGGGGTTCTACGCAAAAGCGATGTTTTTGCGCAGCAAAAACATCGCCGCCAGCGAATGTACACGGCGGTACATTTACCGGCAAGATTTACCTTCTTTCCCGTGCGAAGTGGATGCCGGAAACATCAAGCTGCGGCACTCCTTCCGGTAAGGAGATATCCGTTGCATTCATAGAATCGGCGATTGCTTGAGCCATAGAATCAAGCTCATAGCCCTTATCGGGACTCATCGTTGAAGCAATGGTGATACGTTCGTTGATAATTTCCATATCATCCATGTTCTTTTCGATAAATTCCTGAATAAGGTCACCCGACCGTACTGCCCATGAGCCATTTTCCACAATAGCGATTTTTCTATTCTGTAAGTTCAAAAGCCTCATGTGATCCAAGAACTCATGGATCGGCGGGAAAATGTTCAAGTTATATGTCGGAGAACAAATAACGATATGGCTGAACTTGAATGCTTCGGAAATAAGATACGACACATGGGTGCTCGACGCATCGTATACCGACACATTCGTAATGCCTTTTTCAACAATCTTTGAAGCAAGCGCAAAGGCCGCGGATTCCGTATTTCCGTAAATGGAACCGTACACCAGCAACACGCCTTTTTCTTCCGGCGTGTAGGTTGCCCAGTGCAGGTATTTGTCGAGGATGTAGGGAAAGTTGTCCGCCTCCCATACCAAACCGTGCAGAGAACAGATGTATTTAATCTTAGGTAATAGGTCGAGCTTGAGCACCTTTCCAACAAGGTGCATAACCTCAGGGCCATACTTACCGACGATGTTTGTCAGATAGCGGCGTGCTTCATCCATCCAGTCGCGCGGGTAGTTTACTTCTTTTGCAAAAAGCTTACCGTCAAGTGCGATAAACGAGCCGAACGCATCCGCAGAAAAGAGCACTCCGTTGGTTACATCAAGGGTAACCATAACTTCCGGCCAGTGCACCATCGGCGCTTCAACAAAGGCAATGGTGTGGTCTTCAAAGGTGCGGGTGTCTCCTTCTTTAACGGTATCGGTTTTGTAGTTGTCGGGATCATAGGCGAACTGACGCATCAGCATAAAGCCTTTTTCCGTGGAGATAATTGTCGGCGCCCATTTGTCCAACACGGTGGTTACGGAGGAGGAGTGGTCGCATTCCATGTGGTTTACAACAAGATAGTCAACCTTATCGCGTCCATATTTTTCCAGCAAATAGGCAATATTTTCCATCAGCTGCGGGCAGGATGTCCATTCCGCCGTATCAAATAGGATGGTGCTCTTTTTGTCAAAAAGAAGATATGCGTTGTAGCTCACTCCGAGGGGTATCGGGTGCATATTTTCGAATAATGTTAAGCGGTGATCGTGTCCGCCGACCCACCATACATCTTTTGTAACTTCACGTACATTGTACATAGTAAACTCCTATAAAAACTTTTGTAGGATGTTTGAACATCCGAAAAAGTTTTTAGCCGTGCGCGTTACGCGCACTCGTAAATAATCAAGTTTGCAACGTAAACTTGAGATAAAAAGCGGCGGCGACATTTTAGACGGCGCTTTTTATCAAACTCCTATAAAAACTTTTGTAGGATGTTTGAACATCCGAAAAAGTTTTTAGCCGTGCGCGTTACGCGCACACGTAAATAATCAAGTTTGCAACGCAAACTTGAGATAAAAAGCGGCGGCGACATTTCAGACGGCGCTTTTTATCAAACTCCTTTTTTAGTTGTTGCGGAACGTCAACTTGATAAAGCGGTCTTTCGCTTCGCCGCAGTCGGGACAAGTGAATTCGGGATCCAGATGCTCGAACAAGGTTTCAGGCGGAATATCCGCGTCCTTATTCCCTTCTTCCGGTACATACTTATAGCCGCAGCCCAAACAAACATACTGCGGTCCAATTCGAGACGGACGCGGCACTGGCGCTTTCTTAATCTTCGGATAGGGGAAGGTCAGCTCTTCTTTTGAAAGCGCATTGAGTTCTTCAATTAAGATCGGAATAACTTCTTCCAAATCGCCGACAATACCGTAATCGCAGTGTGAGAAAATCGGCGCTTTCTTACTTTTGTTGATGGCGATAATACGGGAGGCATCTTTAATACCTTTCAAGTGCTGAATAGCGCCGGAAATACCGATCGCAAAATAGAGGTTCCCCTTAAACTTTTGTCCGGACATACCGACATACCGCTGCACCGGAACATACTTTAAGGTTTCCGCTGCGGGGCGGGAAGAACCGATGGAAGCGCCTGCTGCTTTTGCCAAGTCTTCTATTAAGTGCCACGTCTCTTTGTCTTTTACACCGCGACCGCCTGAAACACCAATCGGCGCCATCGCCATCAGTGAATTGATATCCACATCTTTGTAGAACTTAAAACGTTCAACTTCAACCAACTGCTGAACCAGTTTGTGAACCTTCTCTTTCATCGTATCGCCGTCGGGGAAGATACGTTTGCGCATGCCGGTAATACCGATTTTCGGATCACCTTTTAGTCGAGCTACTGCCATTTCATACTCCTATAAAAACTTTATCATTTCGTGCGCGGAACGCGCACATATATCATCTGCAAGTTTACATGAGCAAACTTGACGTGTTTTTCAGCGGTGCAAACGGCGCCGCTGAAAATAAACCTTCTTTAAAAATGTGTGTTGTTGATTTACCGGTTTGCCTTACCGAGTTTTCCCAATATCTTCGATGCAATAACGAGCCGTTGGATTTCGTTGGTGCCTTCGTAGATGGTGGTAATCTTGGCATCGCGATACATCTTTTCTACCGGAATGCCTTTGATAAAGCCTGAGCCGCCATGGATTTGGAGCGCTGCATTCACCACTTCAAGCGCGATATCCGATGCATACATTTTTGCCATCGCGGAATCAAGGCCGTAATCCTCGTGGTTTTCTTTCTTTTCCGCAGCTTTGTAGATCAGAAGGCGGGCTGCTTCGATTTTTGTCAGCATATCAGCAAGCTTAAATGCGAGGTTCTGCTGAGCGCCGATCGGTTTACCGAACTGTTCGCGGGTGCGTGCATATTTTACCGCTTCTTCATACGCGCCTTGTGCAATACCGAGCGCTTGCGCTGCGATACCGATACGGCCGCCGTCGAGGGTTTTCATAGCGATTTTGAAGCCTTCACCCTCTTTACCGAGCAAGCGGTCATGAGGAATCGTTACTTCATTGAAGATCAGCTCTGCAGTTGCGGAAGTACGGATACCGAGTTTGTCATAGTGTTCACCGAATTCAAAACCCTCATCGCCTTTTTCCACGATGAATGCACTGATCCCCCTTGTTCCGGGAACATCGGGATTTGCAGCAAATACAACATAGGTGTCAGCCTTGGGCGCATTGGTAATGAAAATCTTTGAACCGTTCAGAATGTAATTGCTGCCGTCATCGATATACTCGGTTTCGGTACCGCCGGCATCGCTGCCCGCATTGGGTTCCGTTAGGCCGAATGCACCGATTTTCTCGCCCTTTGCAAGCGGTATTAAATATTTCTGCTTTTGAGCTTCCGTTCCGAATTCTGCAATCGGATATGCGCCTAAAGACGTATGTGCTGAGCAGATAACACCGATACCGCCGTCCACGCGGGAAAGCTCTTCAACAACGATTGCGTAGCTGATAACATCAAGCCCCGCTCCGCCGTAATCCTTGGAATAGGGAATGCCGAGCCACCCGTGAGCGGCCATCTGCTTTACCTGATCTTCCATCCACGCATCTTCAACAGGGCCGCGATCTTTTTCGAGTACGATCGGTTTTACTTCTTTTTCAGCCCATTCGCGAACCTGCTTGCGCAACGCTTCGTGTGCTTCTGTCGTTTTGAATAACATGATTTACCTCCTGTCAAGTATTCACTTTTTGCTATTCGGAGAGTCCCTAAAAACCGGTAATGATTTTAGAGAGTTTCTTCATTGTGTATATGCCGCTTCATTTCATGTAAATAATAAAGCTGCACTTCATTCCTAATTTCTATTTTAAAGCAGGTATAAAAGATTTGTCAATGAGAAAATTAAGAATTGTTCTTATTTTTTAAAGCTGAGAGATTAGAGCATCTGCAAAAAACTCAAGTTTTTTAGAGATCTCTATAAAATCTTTCCCATTTTGTTTCTTTTCTTTCTCAATAAGGCAAAAAAAACGCCGAAAATCATAAAGACGAGAGTTTATCTATTATTTATCTATATAGAGGCAAATTGGAGGTTCAATATATGCAAACACTTGATGTCCAGAACGATATGCAGCCGGTCAATTACACGGATGCGGTACAGTCAAGTAATCAGGATAAAAAAAATGCAAAAGAACCTGATGTGAAGGGCTCATCCTTTATCGATATAATACAAAAACTGATGGCGGAGGAGACTGACAGCCGTACTGCGGGAGACGAAAAAATATCCGGCAATGCAGCGTCGGCTCAAGAAGCGTCGGAACAGACCGAGCGTAAAAAAAATGCTGCGGCACAAACCGAATTATCCCGGTTAAAGAACAAAGCCGGAAAGCAAAGTGATCCGCGTGCACAACACCTTGCCGAAGCAGATGCACGGGAAGGGGAGGCCGCCGAAGCGCTTGCAGACGCGGACGTTTTGCGTGCCTTTGAAGACGGATTCGATGTAAAGAATGCGCTTGAAAACGGCGCGGATAAGCAGCTTCAAACTTCGATGTTTGCTCAAGCGGAGCCGGATGCCGTGCCTGAGGGAGCCGCTTTACTCTCTGCCGAAGAAGCTCAGCAGTTGAAAAAACAGAAAAACGGCAAAGCGGAATCCGGCTTGGCTGTAGGTATATCGGCTTCCGGCACGGCAGAGCTGTCCGGAAAGCAGAAGAAAAATGCTGATGAGCCCGCCGCGGATAGCGCTCTCGAAAAAAGCACAAAGGCGCAGCAGGTAAAACAGCACAAACCGGTGTTTACTATTATAGATGAGCGCACGGTGAATGCCGCTCCGGTTACTGCGGACGGTTCCGTACACGAAGCGGGCGCCGCCGTGCGGGTTACCAATGCGCCGTCGGTTGATATGGCGGCAGACTTTCGCAGTATGACGGCTGGTTTGGGCACCGCTGCAAACGGTACACAGACAGCGCAGGAGAGCGGCGCACCGAGTTTTGCCTCGTTGGTTGCGCAGCAGGTGCAGGATATGGCGCCCGACTTTGTGCAGGCAGGGCGGATTGTATTGCAGGATAACAACGCAGGTGTCATCCGCTTGCAAATGCAACCCGCGCATCTCGGTAATGTCAGGATCAATTTGGAATTGGCTGGCGGTAAAAAAATCGTTGGGAAGATTATCACGGGATCAAAAGAAGCGTACGAAGCGTTTAAAGAAAGCATCGAACAGCTTGCAAAAGCCTTTGAACAGGGCGGATTCGCGAGTGCGCAATTCGATGTCAGCTGGTCGGGCGAAGGCGGCGGCCGGCAATTCGATGGCAAGAACGGTCAATTTAATGAATTATTTGCACAAAATGACCGGCTTGAGGTAATGCAGGGCAATCGTTATGCCGATACTGAAACTGTCTACGCATTCGGGCAAGATCAAGCAGTGAATGTATTTGCGTAAAATGGGAGATAAAGAGATATGAACATCAGTACGGTAGCGCAAGGAAACGGAGTTCCGATGCCTTCTTTTGAAATGAGTCCGGAAGAAAAAGCCCTGCTCAACATGGAAGTTGACACAATCAATAAACAGAATTTTCCGGAAGGGCGAAAGCCGAAGCAGGAGCTGGGAAAAGACGATTTTCTGCAACTACTCGTAGCGCAGCTGACTCATCAGGATCCCACCAGCCCGCTGGAAGACACTCAGTTTGTCGCTCAGATGGCGCAGTTCACGTCGCTTGAGCAGTTGACAAACATGAACCAGAGCTTCGGAACTTTGAATAGACTGATCGGAGATTCTTCGGCGGTCAATGTGGTCGGCAAACAAGTTGATATCGAACAGAGCAGCGGTACCGTTTCGGGAACTATTACGGCTGCAACCCGCGGCGAGAATCCGCAGGTACAGGTTAACGGCAAATGGTATGCATGGTCGGACGTACAAACCGTCTATGCAAATAACTAAACTATATAATAGAAGAGAGGAGATACAGATATGATGCGGTCATTATTTTCCGGCGTTTCCGGAATGCAGAATCACCAAACAAGAATGGATGTTATCGGTAACAATATTGCAAACGTAAACACGACCGGTTTTAAGCGCGGACGGGTTAATTTTCAGGATTTGATTTCTCAGCAGTTGAGCGGCGCTTCCCGTCCGAACGAAGAAGTCGGCGGTGTGAACCCGAAAGAAGTCGGCCTCGGTGTTATGGTTGCGAGTATCGACACCGTGCATACGCAGGGCGCTTTGCAGTCAACCGGTATCAATACCGATATCGCGGTGCAGGGAAACGGTTTCTTCGTACTCAAGTCGGGTGAAAAGAGCTTTTATACCCGCGCCGGAGCCTTCGGTGTCGATAAAGACGGTACGATGGTGAACCCCGCAAACGGTATGCGTGTTCAGGGCTGGATGGCGCAGGAAGTAGACGGTACCCGCCTTATCAACACCTCCGCACAGACGGAAGACCTCATTATCCCAATCGGGCAGAAGATCGACGCCCGTGCGACTACCTCGGTGAACTACGCCTGTAATCTCGACAAGCGGCTTCCGGAATTACCCGAAAACGCGAACCGCGCACAAGTGTTGGAATCGACATGGACAACCGAGTTCAAAGTATACGACACTTTCGGCGAAACCCACGAACTGAATTTAAGTTTTTCGCGCGTTCCGGGCACTCAAAACCAGTGGCTCGCGACGGTCAATGTTGACCCTGAAAATGCGGAAGCAACGGCAACGCGCACGGGTGTCGGCACCACCGAAGGAACCGGCAACACGTTTACCGTTACCTTCGACAACTACGGACACCTTGCTTCGGTTACCGATACGGCAGGAAATGCCTCCGCTGAAGCAGGGCAAGTACTCGTGCAGGTTTCCTATAACGTTCCCGGTGCAACAGCCGGTGAAGACGGCGCTCCTGTCCGCCATACCTTCGATATTAACCTAGGAGAGATCGGTACTTCACGCAATACAATTACCCAATTCGCAGAACGCAGCACCACTAAAGCTTACGAACAGGACGGATACGCGATGGGCTATCTTGAAAACTTCAAGATTGATCAGAGCGGTATTATCACCGGTGTGTACTCCAACGGAGTAAGCAATGAGATCGGTCAGCTTGCAATGGCGGGCTTTGCAAACCAAGGCGGTTTGGAAAAGGCCGGTGAAAATACCTATATTCAGTCGAATAACTCCGGTATTGCGAACATTACCACTTCGGGCGTTATGGGAAAGGGCAAGCTGATTGCCGGTACCCTCGAAATGAGTAATGTCGATTTAACCGATCAGTTTACCGATATGATTATTACGCAGCGCGGGTTCCAAGCAGGGGCAAAAACTATTCAAACTTCGGATACAATGCTTGAAACCGTATTGAATTTGAAGCGGTAATAAGGTAATATGAAGGATACATTATGGTAAAGGTTACGCGGCTTAACGGTACACAGTATTGGATAAATCCTCATCAGATTGAAACGATAGACTGTAATCCCGATGTAACGTTGCACATGCTATCGGGCAAAAGTTTTGTGATAAAAGAAACGCCCGACGCGCTGATCGACGCTATTGTCGCGTACCGCAGATGTATCGGTATCTTTAAAAACGAAATGTAAGGGAGCTGTCTTAAGTTATGGATATAGCATCATTTATAGGTATATTCGGCGGTATCGCTGTCGTTATGTTCGGCGCTTTTATGGGAAGCTCGCTCGGCGGACTTATCGACGTTCCTTCGATGTTCATCACGATCGGCGGTTCGTATATGTGTTTGTTCTTAACCTATCCGCTTTCTTACGTTATCGGTATTTTCAAGGTTATGGGCAGGGTGTTCAAAGTTGCCGACTATAAAGAGAAAGAAATGGTACAAAAACTCGTCGCCTTGTCCGAAAAAAGCCGCCGTACCGGTCTTTTGGCTCTGGAAGAAGAAATTCAGGATTTTGAAGATGATTTTCTTCGCACCGGACTGCGCAATGTTATCGACGGTATCGACGGAGCTGCCATTCGTGTGTCGATGGAAAATGAATTGACACAGATGGAAGAGCGGCACAATAAATGGATTTCATTAGTAAACGCATGGGCGACACTGGCGCCCGGCTTCGGAATGTTGGGAACGGTTATCGGTCTTATCGGTATGTTGTTGAACATCGAAGATAAGAGTTCGTTAGGTCCGAACATGGCAGTTGCGTTGGTTACGACGTTTTACGGTTCTATGATGGCAAACTGGCTGCTCATTCCTATCGCTTCCAAACTTTCATACCAGAATAATCTGGAAGTACGCTCAAAGGAAATGATTATCGAAGGAATCCTTGGTATTCAATCGGGCGATCACCCGCGTATCCTTGCACAGCGATTGCTGACGTATCTTGATCCTAAAGACCGAAAGGTTTTGGAAGCTGAACTGATAAGGGATTAGTTCATGGCACGGAAAAAGAAAGGCGCAAATGCGCCCGGTAGCGGATGGCTGACAACGTATGGCGATATGGTTACGCTGATGCTCTGTTTCTTCGTTATGTTGTACGAGCCGAGCGAAGTAGATATAACCCGCTTACAGGCGTTATCGGCATCTATCAGCGGCGATCCTACCGGCGGTTCCATCTCGTTGTCGGCTGGTAAACTTGCCGACCTCGGCAATACTATCAGTTCAATGCCGTCTATGGAAAAAGGAAAATTGCTCGGAACCGCCTTAAAAAAGGCTGTGTCGATTTTTGCACCTGAAATAAAGACCACTAAGCTTGCTGTTACCAGCGATGAACGCGGTGTTGTTATTTCGCTTGCAGCTGATGCCTTTTTTGCACGAAACAGTGCGGAATTGAATATCGAAGAAAGCCGCGAAACATTATTGAAAATTGCGCAGTTTTTATCCGATAAAGAATTAGCGGCTCGACGTTTCCGTATCGAAGGACATACGGATTCAAGCGATGCGCTTGCGGGAAAGTGGACAAGCAACTGGGAACTGTCAGCTGCCCGCGCAATCAACGTATTGCATAATTTGACTGACTTCGGTGTACAGGAAGATAAGTTTTCCATTGCCGGCTATGCAGATACTCGTCCTGTCTATTCCAACGAGACTGCAGAAGGGCGCGCATATAATAGACGGGTTGATATTATCATTTTGGATGATGCACATTTTTAGTGCTTCCCTAAAGATTTACTTGAAGAGAGAGGAGTAACCACAATGGCTGACGAGCATACAAATTTGACTGATGAACACGGAATGGATGAAAACATCGGTGTCGATAATCCGGTAAAAGCTAAAAAAGCGGGGCTTATTCCGACGCTTCTGAAATACATTGCCATCGTACTCGCTGCTTTGATTTTTATCGTGACGGTTGTCGTTATTACGGTTAATCTGATGTCAAAGCGGGGACAGTCCCAGTCCGAATATCCTATTGCGGAGGAATACCGCGACTCGCGTGAAATGCTGCAATATTATTCTGCGATCGGTGCGGTAAAGACATTTACTAAAGATGTTACGCCGGGTACCGTTGTGGTTAACGTCGAGCTTGGATACCCGCAGAACGATAAGACAACTTCGCAGGAACTGACAGCACGGTTGGTTGAGTTGAAGGATTTTCTTCGCGGTTATTTCCAAAGTAAGACGATTGCGGAACTGAAACAGGAAGAGAAGATTAAAATCGAAATCCGTAATCAAATCAATGACAATATACTATCAAAGTCGAAGATAAAAGCGGTTGCTTTTACTCAATATGATATTATAGAACAATAGGGATTGTATGACTGAAGTATTATCGCAGGACGAAATAGACCAGCTTCTCACTGCAATCAGCTCGGGGGATACCGAAGCGGAAGAGTTTAGACCGGTTAATGATACGCGTAAAATCAAAATTTACGATTTTAAACGGCCGGATAAATTCTCTAAGGAGCAGATGCGTACCGTTTCAATTATGCACGAAACCTTTGCGCGTTTGACTACCACCGCTCTTTCTGCTCAGCTGCGGAGTATGGCGCACGTACACGTTGCCTCTGTCGATCAGCTGACGTATGAAGAGTTTATCCGTTCAATCCCTACGCCGACCACGCTGGCCGTAATTAACATGGATCCGCTGAAAGGGAATGCCGTTTTGGAAATAGACCCTTCCGTTACCTTCTCTATCATCGACCGTCTTTTCGGCGGTACGGGACAAGGTACGATGGTGCAGCGGGAATTAACCGACATCGAAGCCTCCGTTATGGAAGGGGTTATCGTTCGTATCTTGGCGAATATGCGCGAGGCATGGACGCAGGTTATCGATTTACGTCCCCGCTTGGGACAGATTGAAACAAACCCGCAGTTTGCGCAGATTGTACCTCCTTCCGAAATGGTTGTTTTGGTTACGCTTGAAACAAAAGTCGGCGAAGAAGAAGGAATGATGAACTTCTGTATTCCCTATATCACGATAGAACCGATTATTTCAAAACTTTCCAGCCAGTTCTGGTTCTCGTCGGTGCGCAGAAGTTCAACAACTCAGTACATGGGCGTACTGAAAGAAAAGCTGTCTACGGTAGATATGGATGTCGTCGCCGAAGTAGGTTCGCTAAAACTGCCGGTACGGGATGTACTCAATCTTCGTGCGGGTGATGTGGTACGGCTTACCGATACAAGGGTAGGGCATCCGTTTACGCTGAGCGTCGGCAGCAGAAAGAAATTCTGGTGTCAGCCCGGCGTTGTGGGAAATAAAGTTGCCGTACAGATATTGGAAAAGATTGAGGATATCAATCAGGATGAATTTGAAGAGCTAAGTGCTGATCAGGAGGAATTATATGAGTGATGGGTCCATTTCTCAGAATGAAATAGATGCGTTGTTGTCGGGTATGGGCGGTTCTACCGGCGCGCCTACAGACGGAGCGCTTACACCGGCACGTCAAGAAGCATTACAGAAGTTTTTTGACGGGAATGTTCCCGCACTCTCCGCAAATCTGGATTCGATGACAGGTAAAACCGTATCGATATCTAATCCTGTTGTCGAGCTGAGTAACCGTGAAGCCTTTTTGCAGAAAGTGCCGGATATGGCAGTTGCCGTTACCATTGATTTTGACGGTGCGCTGACGGGTGATCACTTGTTTGTGTTGGCTCCCGAATTTGCGGAAAAGCTGGTAAGCCTCGTAAATAATGAAGAAAGTGTTACGATTGACGACATGGCTCTTTCCGTTATCAGTGAGACTATTGCACAATATGTTGGAAAGGAAATCAGTGCATTTGACGGTGAAGATATTAAAGGCGTTACCAATATGCCGGCCGAAGCTCATCATGTGCCTAAGGCAATGGTACGGCTTTCGCAGGACTTTGCACTTTTAACATATTCGGTTACAATTGACGATACAGCCTTCAATTTATGGGAGATTATCGCAAAAAAGACGGCAGAGCAAATTGCCGATAAATTGAATAAAACGGAGAGCGCTTCGCAGGTAACACCTGTGCAGCCTATTTCGCCGCAACCTGCTCCTGAGCAAGGAAGTACAATGGGGGCAATGAATATGCCGATGAACGGAATGAATGGAATGCCGCAGATGGGGCAGCAACCGATGGGTATGGGAATGCAAATGCAGGGCGGAGCGCCGGTTCAAGGCGGAATGGTGATGCCTGGTATGAACCCGAATGTACAATCTGTGCAATTCTCTCCTCTTCTAAACGGAGTAACTGAATCGGAACAGGGAAATATCGGGTTGATTATGGACGTGTTCATGGAAATGACCGTCGAACTCGGACGTACCCGCAAGATGATTAAAGAAATTTTAAGCATGGGTGAAGGGCATATTATCGAATTGGATAAGCTTGCCGGTGAACCGGTGGATATATTAGTTAATCATAAACCGATTGCAAAAGGGGAAGTTGTCGTTATCGATGAAAATTTCGGCGTCCGTGTTACTGAAATTTTGTCACCGGCTGAACGTATTACCGATACATAGCTATACAAAGAGCCGGAGCTTTTAGAAGTATCCTTTTGCGGTACGGAGAGCGTAACCGGCTTACCGGTTGCTTCTAAGAGACGGCTTAAGCGGATATTGGGTGGGGGAATATGTCTAAAGACACATGTAGAATAATAGTATTCTCTTTTCTTTTGATATGCGGTGCGCTGTGTGCGTTTGCAGATAACGGAACAGCAGCAGAAGCCGGTAATCCGGCTGTCTCTCAGATATCACCTGCAGAGACTAATATTGTGTTACAGACGGATGAATCGGCATTGCCGGTACAAGATGTACCTGCACCTCGATCTTCAAGAAGTTCAACTTTTTTTCTGTTGTTTCAACTGATCATATCATTAGCGGTTGTGTGTGTGCTTATTTACGGAGTGCTGTATTTTATCCGGCGTTCAAAGCAATTTACCGCCGCAGATGATCCTTTCTTAAAGAATGTTGCCAATTTACCGCTTGCACCTAATAAAACCCTCTATATTGTAACTCTTATTGATAAAGCATACTTAATCGGCGCATCGGATGCTTCGTTGTCGCTGATTGCAGAAATCACCGATAAAGAGCTCATCGATGCGATGAACCTGCACGCGGCGCAAACGCCCGGTCCGAAGCAGAACTTCAGCTCATTGCTGCATACCTTTTTCCCTGCGGCAAAACCAAAAGAAACCGATGCGAATCCCTTCGACTCGTTTTTAGCCAAGCAGCGGGGGCGTCTGCAAAACTCAGGCGCGGCGCAGGAAAGCAGGACTCCGCAAGAGACGGAAACCGGCGGCGCAGAACAGCGTTGGCAGGAAACGAATAGCGGTAATGCAGAGTATATCCGTGAAAGACCTGATAACGGCGCGGGGAGGGGAGGCCGATGAAAAAGCTTGCACTGTGTATTGTGTGCATTTGCCTGTTTTGTATCCCTGCAGCGCTGTCCGCGCAGAGCAATACCGCGGCATCGCAGACCGGACGCACCGAAATAGACGCCACTCGTCAGGCAACCCGTATTCCTTTTGTCAATCTGAATATCCGTGAACCTCAAAATAATCGGGAAGTAGCGTTTTCCATTCAGCTGCTTCTGTTAATAACGCTGATTACCCTTGCACCAAGTATTTTCCTTTTGATGACGTCGTTCTTGCGGCTCAGTATTGCGCTCGACTTTATTAAGCGCGCGCTTTCGCTGCAGCAGGTGCCGCCGACGCAGGTGCTCAACGGTATTGCGCTTTTTTTGACGATTTTTATCATGTGGCCGACCTTTACGGAAATATACAATAAATCGTTTAAACCGATGGCGGACGGACAAATCAATATCGAAACCGCCTATACCGAGGCGGAAAAACCGTTGCGTCTTTTTATGTATAAGCAGATGGCGCATGATCCCTCTCATATCAGGCTCTGTATGTCGCTTGCCCGTATGGATAAGCCCAATACACTCGCCGACGTTCCTACGCATGTGTTAATCCCTGCATTTATCCTGCACGAACTGACTGTCGCTTTCCAGATAGGTATCTTCCTCTATCTGCCCTTTATCATTATCGACATGGTTGTCGCGAGTATCCTGATGTCGATGGGTATGATTATGTTGCCGCCGGTACAGATTTCGATGCCGTTTAAGCTGATCTTATTCGTACTGGTTGATGGCTGGAATTTATTGGTCGGTCAGCTCTTTCAGTCGTTCTTGTAGAAGAGCCGGTACCTCTAAAAATATGATCCATGTTTTTGGAGGTGCCCATTTATAAAACAAAGGAGGAGTGTAAATAAAAGCCGTACAAATAGCACGGCTTTTATTTACCCAAGTTTGCTCAAGTGCAAACTTGTATATTATATGCACGTTCTCACTTCGTTGCGAATGTGCGTAAAAAGTCAATCGAAAGTTGATACTTTCTTCTTGACTTTTTATGGGAGGAAAAACGATGAGTATCGGGATGATTGTCAATCTCTTGCGCGAGGGCATTTTTCAGGTATTTATATTAGCCGCTCCCGTTTTGCTGGCTGCATTGGTTGTCGGTTTAATTGTGGCGATTTTTCAGGCGACTACCTCCATTCAGGAACAGACGCTCACCTTTGTGCCGAAGATTTTGACGATTTTGGGTATGCTTGCGCTTTTAGGCGGCTGGATGTTCAGTGTATTGCGGGATTATACCGTTCGCCTTTTCGACATTATTCCTCAGCTGGTGCAAGGTTAGGTAACTTATAGGCGGCGCGAGTAATGGATCCTAACCCCTTCTCCTTTTTACTGGTTAAAGCTCCTCTCTTTTTTTTGGTATGCGTGCGGATATTCGCGATGATTTCCACGACGCCGCTCCTTTCGACGAGGGCGGTGCCGCGTATTGCAAAAATTTCGCTGGCGGGCTTAATCGGCTTTTTGGTGATGCCTGTCGCCTACGGTTCTCCATTGGATGTGCAGGGATTTAATTTTGACTATGCGCTGCTGGTTGTCGGCGAAGCGCTGCTCGGAGTGCTGACGGGCTTTTTTATCAGCATCATCTTTGCCTCGTTCAGCACGGCAGGGCAGTTTTTTTCGTATCAGATGGGGTTCGGCGTGTCGGAAGTGTATGATGCGCTTGCTCAAATTGAGAACCCGTTGATGGGACAATTCTTAAATTTTATCGCCGTGCTGATCTTTTTGCAGATTAAGGGATTCCAAACGCTGTTTTTAAGCGGTGTACTCCGCAGCTTTCAGTCGATCAACTGTTTTATGTTTCTGGAGAAACGGGAACTGTTAGCCTCATTCTTTATAACAAACCTCAGCGGTCTTTTCTTAAACGCAATGATGATTGCGATGCCGGTTATGGGTACACTCTTTTTAGTGCATATTTCAATGGGGCTGCTGTCAAAGGCTGCTCCTCAGATGAACCTTTTATCGGAAGGCTTCCCGATAACTATTTTGCTCACCTTCTTCCTCTTGACCGTTTTGCTGCCGTTTATGGCGAATTTCTTTGTGCGGATTATGGAAAACGGATTTGCGGCCTTTGAAAGCCTGCTTATCCGCGTCGGCGGGGGTATCTAGCATGCGGAAGTTTGTGATAGAAGCTGCAAGCGAATATAATGAGCGGCATTTTTTCATCGATTTGCAGTGGTTTGCTGCAGAGGATGAAGGACGTACCGAAGACCCAACCGACTATAAAATACGCAAAGCTCGCGAAGAAGGCCGTGTGGCAAAAAGTCAGGATATCAACGCTGCATTGGTACTGCTGTTCCCCGCCGGCGCCCTGATCTTCCTTTCTTCCTTTTTTTTGGAAGAGTGTATGGAAATTCTGCGCTTCTTTTTTTTGCGGAGCACACAGGCTGATATTCGAAGCGGTATGTGGTTCGGAATCTTTGTGCAATATTTTTTAAAGCTCGCCCTTCCGCTTGCGCTTATTGCAATGCTTGCAGGTGTGATTGCCAATATCATTCAAAATAACGGATTTTTATTTTCTACCAAGCCTATTCAGCCTCAATTCAATAAGATTGTCCCCGACTTTATACGTTTTTTTAAACGTGCACTTTTTTCTACTGAAGGTTTATTCAATTTTGCAAAGTCGTTGACGAAAGTTGTCATGTTGGTATTTGTTGCCTTTTTGGTGATACGGGCAAATCTTCCTCATTTTGTTGAGCTGCTGACGGTGAGTTTTCCGCAGGCGATCTTTTTTATTGCAGGACTTGCGGCAAAATTACTTGCAACCGCTGCCTTGCTGCTTTTGATTCTTGCAATTCCCGATTACTTTTTCCAGCGTAAGCAATTTATCGATTCGCTAAAGATGACGAAGCAGGAAATAAAAGAAGAATATAAAGAGTTGGAAGGCGATCCGCAGGTTAAGGGGCGAATTAGGCAGCAAATGCAGGCGATTCTTTCCCAAAATGCCATCCGCAATGTGCCTAAGGCCGATGTGGTTATTACGAACCCGACGCACTTTGCCATTGCAATGCAGTGGGATTCAAAAACGATGGCGGCGCCGATGGTGCTTGCAAAAGGTGCCGATGCAATGGCACAGCGGATAAAGGCGATCGCTCGTGAGCATAATATTCCATTAATAGAAAACAAACCGCTTGCCCGTGCACTCTATGCGAAAGTTCAAATCGGTGATATAATTCCTGAGGAATATTATCGGGCGCTTTCGTTAGTATTTGCAGAAGTATATACCCTCAACAACAAAAAACAGGAATTCTATAGAAGATAATTATGGCCGCAAAAAAGTACAATATCGATATCGCAGTTGCATTTACCGTCATTCTCATGGTGCTGATGTTTATTATACCGCTCCCCACCGTGCTCCTTGATTTTTTTATGGCGCTGAACCTCACGTTCAGTTTGGTCGTATTATTGATTGTATTGTTCACTGCACGCGCTACCGACTTTTCGGTTTTTCCTTCATTGCTGTTGCTCAGTACCATCTTCGGATTGGTATTGAACGTGTCGTCTACTCGTCTTATCCTTTCCAAAGGGGAAGCATTTGACGGTGCGATGATACGGGCGTTCAGCTCGTTTGTTATCGGCGCATCGGGTAGTCAAGGTCTCGTTATAGGGTTTGTCATCTTTATCATCCTTATTGCGGTGCAGGCCTTTGTTATTACGAAAGGCGCCAAGCGGGTCGCCGAGGTTTCAGCCCGTTTTAAACTCGACTCTCATCCGACAAAGAGTATGTCCATCGATGCCGAATACAATGCCGGTATTATTACCGATGAAGAAGCCCGGCAGAAAAAAGAACAGCTGCAACGGGAAGATGACTTTTACGGCGCGATGGACGGCGCAAACCAGTTTGTGTCCGGTAACGTAAAAGTCGGTATTTTTATTACGGTTATCAATATTATTGCCGGTTTGATTATCGGGATGGTGTTCCGAACCGAATCTTTCTCTAATGCGCTGCGCACCTACACGACGTTGAGTATTGGGGACGGGTTGCTTGCGCAGCTGCCTTCGCTCTTTTTGTCGGTAGCGACCGGTTTACTGGTTACCCGTATGATCGACGAAGGCTCATTCGGGCAGGATATTAAAAAGCAGTTTTCCCAAATCGGGTGGATTTACTTTGTTGCTGCCGGTACGCTTGCTATTATGGGAGTGCTTCCCGGCTTTCCCCATGTTGTGTTATTTATTATCGCGTTTGTGTTGGCCTTTGTCGGGTGGAGAATCATCAAGGAAGAACAGACATTTAAGGCCGGTAAAGAAAAGCAGGCTGCACAAAAACAGGCTGGGCAGCAACAGCGCGCTGGAAGCGGAGGAGAGCCTGGGGCACCGGGAGAAATTGCTCCCATTGTGCCGCTTGATCCTTTGTCGCTGGAGCTCGGCTACGCGCTGATTCCGCTTGTCGATAAGGACAAGGGTGCGGAACTGCTTGAGCGTATTACACGCATTCGGCGGGAAGCTGCGCTCGACCTCGGTTTGGTTGCCCCGCGTATCCGTATTATCGACAATATGCGGCTTGAACCGAGCGAATATTGTTTTAAGATTAGGGGCGTAGAAGTGGCGCGGGGAAAAATCCGTATGGGTTGGTACCTCGGTATAAATCCCGGCGGCGTTTCCGAAGAAATTCCCGGCGAGCGCACTGTCGATCCTACCTTTGGCTTACCTGCCGTATGGATATCCGAAGAGAATCGCGATCGTGCCGAGCGCGCCGGTTATACCGTGGTAGATCCTCCTGCGATTATCGCGACGCACCTCACTGAGGTGATTAAAAAGCATGCCGCCGAAATTCTCGGACGGCAGGAAGTGCAGGGGATTATGGATGCGCTGCGCAAGGATTATCCGGCGGTTATCGACGAAGCGGCAAAGGTATGCAGCCTCGGTGAGGTACAGAAAGTGCTGCAAGGGCTTTTGCGGGAACAGGTATCCATCCGCAATACAATCGTTATTTTGGAAACGCTTGCGGATTTCCGTCCGATTACCTCCGATGTTTCTCTACTTGTAGAAAAGGTTCGGCAGGCGCTCGGACGGCAGATATGTTTACAATATGCCGATGAAAATAAAACACTCCATGTGCTGACGGTCGAACCTGCACTTGCTCAAAAAATTGTTGAAAGCAGAATAGATACGGTAAACGGACCGATGGCGGCGCTGGAACCGTCCGAGCAGCGGATGTGGATACGATCGCTTATCCAAGCGGTTACAACGATGCAGAAAAACGGCTTCCTTCCTATTGTACTGGCGCCCGAAGCTTCCGCCCGTATTTTGATTAAAAATTCAACCGATAGGGAGATTCCTGATCTTGTGGTACTCTCCATCCCCGAAATTGCGAAGGACATACAGGTTGAAGTGATCGGTGAGATTAAGTTGGAACAGGATAAAAACTAATGGAACTTTTTGTTGAGCAAGATTCGACGTATGAAAAATGTCTGAGAAAAATTACAAAAAAGCATGGCGATGCCGTTACCATCTGGAGAAGAAAAGACGCGAAGATCAGTCGGCTGTTTGGGCTTTTGGAAAAAGATGTGGTGGAGATAACATTTACGATAAACGATACCTTACCTCAAAGACCGTCCTTACTTTCCGAACAGCAGACCCCGGTAAAACCGGCGCCCAGAGTTGCTCATATAAATAATCTCAACGATGAAGAAGAGCGGCGGAAAATTGTAACGCGATATGCAAATAAGAATCCTGCGGCGGCGGATGAACTGCGCCAATATGTTGATATGACTTCGAAAAAGAGTCCTGAAAAAAAGCCTGTGCCTACACCGGTGCAAGCACAATCTTTGGATAAACTGGCGGAAACGGTTGAACGACTTGTGACGGAAATGAAAAAACAGAACGCACCGCGGGTAGATGCCGAACATGAGCATATTGTTAAAATTCAAAAAATACTCGAAGAAAATGATTTTTCTCCTTCATATATCAAAAAGCTTTCTGCCCGTTTGAAGGATGAGCTAAGCTATACCGAAATTGAAAATTTTTTGACGGTGCAGAAAAAACTGTTTGAATTGCTTGCCGAATCGATCAAAATTAAACCTGCTGAGAGTCAACCTAAAACTCGAGTTGTGTTATTGGTTGGTCCTACAGGAGTTGGGAAAACAACAACGCTTGCGAAAATTGCCGTGCAGTATATCCGTAAAAATTCCGAACATCCCTTGCGCGTTAAAGTGATTACAATTGATAACTGGCGTATCGGGGCAGCGTATCAGATGAAGCGCTATTGTGAATTGATGGGAATTCCGTTGATGGTTGCGTCAAGTCCCGCAGAAGTACGCAAATATATGGCATTGTATCGCGAAGAAGCCGATGTTATTTGTATCGATACTATCGGTCGGAGTCCGAAAGACCGCGAAAAGATTTCGACCATGCAAAATTATTTTACCGAATTGGGGGATGATGCCGAAGTATATTTGACAGTATGCGCCGGAACGCGGATAAACGATATTCGCGAGATTATGAAAGAGTATGCGGTTTTTAAATACAAATCGCTAATCATCACAAAGTTTGATGAAACCTCATATATCGGTAATTTATTGAGTGTTATTTCGGAAACGAATATACCGATAACGTATATAACGGCGGGGCAGGAAGTTCCACAGGATTTTATGCTTGCCGATGTCGAAGTCTTTTTAAGGAAACTAAAAGGATTTTCAATCGATGACGAATATATCAATCAACTATGCAATAAAGATAGAGAGCAACTGCTTAAAGTTTCTGCTTTAAAGAAGCCCGAAACGCAATCAATTTGATAAAAGTTTAAAGTGTGGAGAAACGAATGGGTGATCAAGCTGACGGATTACGTCTTTTAATGAAAGAAATACATAAAACGGCTGACGCTATCGGCAGTAGTCAGGATACGGCGCAAAAGACTCGCATTATTGCCGTTACCAGCGGTAAGGGGGGCGTAGGCAAAACCAACGTCGCCACCAATATGGGAATTGCGTATGCTCAGATGGGAAAGAAAGTTATTGTGCTTGATGCCGATCTCGGACTCGCCAATGTCAACGTTATTATGAATGTTATTCCGCAGTACAATTTGTATCATGTTATTAAAAAGCAGAAGAAATTGTCGGAAATTATTATTGACACCGAATACGGTATTAAGCTGATTGTGGGCGCTTCCGGTTTTGCAAAGATTGCGAATATGGCGGAAGCGGAGCGCAATGAATTTATTAACGAAATGTATACGCTTTCCGATGTCGATATTATTATCATCGATACGAGCGCAGGGGTGTCTAAGAACGTACTGAGCTTTGTCGCTGCTGCCGATGAGGTAGTTATTATCACAACCTCCGAGCCGACTGCGATTACCGATGCCTACGGTATCATAAAGGTGATTGCAACGGAAGTCGATAACATGAACCTCAATCTTAAAATGATTATCAATAGGGTTGATTCGGCGGCAGAAGGCAAGCGAATTGCAGATCGGATGATCAACATTGCCGCACAGTTTTTAAATCTTAAAATTGAATATCTGGGCTTCATCTATAATGATCCTTTGGTAACAAAAGCTGTCCTCAAACAAAAACCTTTTATTATTGCAGAGCCCAACGGCAAAGCGGCAAGCTGTCTAAAGCACATTGTATCACGTATGGAAAAAACCGAAATTCCCGAAACCGGCGGCTTTGCAGGCTTTGTAAAAAAATTATTCGGACGCCGCTGGGAAACGGAATAGAAAAACCTCTAAAACATCAAGTCTATTGGTTTATTCGTGCGGAGGGTTTAATACCCCGACGCTTGCGTCGTAACAAAGGGTATTAAAGCCGACTGCAACCACCTTATAGAACACACAGTGCGAAACGTTGAGCAGTGTGCCCCGACGCTTGCGTCGGGGTTGTTGATTGATGGAGAGAATGCGTATATGACGATGACAGCGCGATTCAGGGCGGTATTTTTTGATAAAAATTTTCTAAGAACATTATTCACAATCGCTCTCCCGATTATGCTACAGAATTTTCTGAGCGCCTTTGTCAATATCCTCGATACGGTGATGATCGGTAAGCTCGGTACTATCGAGCTTGCGGCTGTCGGCTTGGGGAACCAACTCTTTTTTTTGCTCAACCTGATTCTATACGGTATCGGTTCCGGTAGCATGGTATTTACGGCACAGTTCTGGGGAAAAAAAGATTTTAAGGGCTTACAGAAAACGCTCGGTATTTCTATGCTGGTGTCCGTATTCTTCGCTGTTTTCTTTACGGTTTGCTGTGTGAGTATGCCGAAAGAAATACTATCGCTGTATACAAAGGATAGCGCCGTTATTGAAACCGGTGTGCAATATCTGAGGCTATCGGCATTGTGCTTTATTCCTTTTGCGATAAATTTTATGCTGATGATTACGCTGCGTTCCATCGAAAAGGTGAAAATTGCAGTCGGTGCGACACTGGTGTCTTTGGTTGTCAATACGACGCTGAACGCTGTTTTAATTTTCGGGTTATTCGGAGCTCCTGCACTAGGGGTTCGCGGGGCGGCTATCGCAACTGTTATTGCCCGCTTTGTTGAACTCTTTATTACTTTTACCGTAACAAAGTATCGGAAATATCCCGTTTTAGGAACGTTTAAAAGCCACTTTACTTTTGATGCTAAATTCTTAAAAGTGTACCTTGTAATCGTACTACCGGTATTGCTAAACGAAACCTTGTGGTCTTTCGGGATTACATTCCATCATAAAATTTTTGCAAGTATCAATACGTTTTCGTATGCCGCCTTTAATATTACCAATACTATTTCGCAGTTGACATGGGTTATCTTTATCGGCTTCGGTAATGGAGTGAGTGTTTTAATCGGAAAGAAAATAGGCGAAAAGCATGACAGTGATGCACGGCAATATGCTGCTAAAGTGCTGCTATTTATTCCGATTGTTGCGATATTTATCGGCGCGGCGCTTATCCCCATTTCGTATCTTGTTCCGTTTATCTTTAATGTGGAACCGATTGTATTGTCAACGGTTAAAAAGCTCTTTATCGTATTGGCCTGCTGTTATCCCCTCAAAGCCTGCAACATGTGTATTCTGATAGGGCTGGTGCGTGCGGGCGGCGATACCCGTTTCGGCATGATTTGCGATACCTTCATTATGTGGCTGATTGCAATTCCGCTTGCCTATTCCGTATCGATTCATACCGCGCTTCCGCCGTGGGTCGTCTATATGTGCCTCTTTAGTGAGGAGCCGCTCAAACTGCTGTTAGGGCTGTGGCGGATTAGATCCGGTAAATGGCTTCACTCTGTGACCGACTAACCATTCCTTTTGAAAATAACAAGGCATCTACTGCGTCGTACGGCAAAAAAGTGTCCTCAACGTATCAAAGATACGCCTGCGGTACTTTTTTGCCTATCTCCTTGTATCTACCTCGTTATTTTCAAAAGGCTTACGGAAGGGCAAACGCATCAGACGAGTAAATATAGATCGCAAAATCAGGAGATTGTTAAAAATATACTTTCCGTTAGCCTTTTGAAATAGCCTGTTAAAAAACGTACATCCGTGTACGTTTTTTAACGACAAGTTTTTCTTAGCGAAAAACTTGCTACTGCTTGCAACCACCGCCGTCCGTGGCGGTACTGATACGTTGAGGATATTCAGAAGCGGCACGGATGCCGCTGGTTCCATCAGAAGCGATGTTTCAGCGATGCTGAAACTCGCTGCCAAAAGTGTACAAGGATGTACACTTTTGGCAAGGTAACGCAGTAGATGTGCCGTATATTTCAAAAGGAGTCTGATGCGTTTACCGTGGATTGCTATATTTGCGTCGCTATGATATGCTTTAGCGTATGAAAGATATGCGCCGAACGGTTCTTGTTTTACTTTCCTTTTTTTTTATTGCAATTTCCGGTTTTACGGATCCGTTGACGGAGGGAATGTATACCCGTGAGCGGCTGATGCAGGTGTATCGCGACGAAATAGCGGAGGCTTCTTCACATGAAATAGCGGCGAACGAAGTTGGCGAATGGTATAACATTATCGAAACATCTCTTTTTATGCTGATACGCAGAACCGAACTCTTTCGCGGCACGATGCGCTTAATTATAACTGACCGGAAAAATGCCCGTTGTATGATGTATCCCGACGGGACATTTCTTGTAAGTACCGGTCTTTTGGATTATATCGATTCCGTTCTTTTCATGGATACCGCCGGTTCTGCGCGTAGGATACGGAATTTGAATAACGAGCGAGAGAATTTTTTTGCCCCTATCGCTGCAGTGTGTACGGCGCAGTTTGCGCTCAACTATTACAGTACCGCTAAGATCATCTCGCTTTCTCCTGAAAAATTATATACCGCCGACATCATGGCAAGCGTATTACTTAATGTTGCCGGTTATCCTCAGGGGTTATTGGAAGCATGGCTTAATCGGTTGGCTTCACTTTACGCTGATACGGAAACGGCAAAAGTCTTCGCATCATTTGCAACCGGCTCCATAAAACCTGCTGTACGGTTTGAGCAGTTAAACAGTAACGGAGATGATATTACGCATCTGTACGAAGAAATTTCAGGGGTACTATTTGCACTTCAGAATCGCAGAGGAACCGCCGATGCGCGTACTGTGTTGGGTAATTTACTGCAACTCTTTCCGCAGAGCCTTTATATCAATCGTCTGAATGCTCTCGTTTCTCATCAAGCATGGCTAAGCAGTCTTGATAAGCGGGATACGGAGATGGCTACTATTCTTCCTGCTGCAGTGTATGATAATGCATCGGTGTTTGCGTTTTTTCAGTCGGCGGATTTCATGTTTGAAAATGATGACGATGAACAGTCCGATTACGTTTCAAAGACAATGCCGACACGGAGTAACAGCGCTGTATACGAGCAGGCAAAAAAAGCATATAGCGATTATCTTACTATGATATACGAGGCGGGAATCGCATCGGGGTATGCGTATCTACTCGCTTCGTCTCCGCTGACTCATGAACGGAATGCAGTACTCAGCATTGCAGAACAGGCTGATCTCTTTCATACGAGTGCTGATGATAAAACAGCGCGGGCAAACTATGCTGCGCTGTTGTCTCTACTAAGAAAAGACTATACAAAGGCGCAACAGCTGCTGGCTGATTGTCTCTCTTCATCTGTTCGAAAAACAACCGGTAAAGTGTTGTTTGTAACGACGGGATTTCCTGCCGATGAACGGCTAATCCGCTGCAATTATTTCCGTATCCTAAAAAAATTAAACAATAAAACAGGCGCTGCAAAAGAAAGGCAATGGCTTGCCGATATCTTAAAAGAACCTGAAGCGGTTACTCCGATTGTGCTCCGCAATGTGTCTGTCGGCGATACGGTTGATAAACTGTTGAGTGCGTGGAATAGACCGTCTGCAATTATCTACAATTATTACAACGAACGCTGGCTGTATCGACTGCTTAATACCGAAGTTATCATACGCTCTAAAGACGGGGACGGAGCGGTACTGCAGATGAGTGTCGGTTTTCCGTCATCGTTAACGCTCTTTAATGATATACGCACCGGCGACTCTCGTGATGGTTTTGAAAAAGTGTGCGGAAAAGCGGTGTACCGCAGCTGCGATGCACTGATGTATCACCGGCAAGGAAATCTTCTACAGGTGGTATACGGTAATAACAAAATACGGAACATCACTATTCGGAATATAAATGAAAAAAGGTAATCTCGTTCTCTATAAAAATCAGCCTGCGCTCATTACCGATGTACAGGCTGATAAATTTGAAATTGCGTTGGAATCCGGTTCAAAGAAAGTACGCGAAAAAGACATTGTGCTGCTCCATAGCGGAGAATGCCGGAGCATTAAGGCGGCGCTTGATGCCGAAGTTCCCGCTGCGGATTTTGGCGAAGCTGCGGATTTCTTTGAAGGAGAAACGCCGTCTTTCACCGAGCTTGCGGAGCTGCTATGGGGAACGTACACGGCGGAGCAAAGCTGGCAGTTGTGGCAAGCTCTGTGTCGTTCGCCCTATTTTATTTGTACTTCGCCTACGGATCCGATCGGTATTCGCACGCAAGCGGAAATAGAGCGGCTTAATCAAAAGCAGACGGAGAAAGCGCAGGCCGAAAAACTGCGGCAGGATTTTATCGCAGCCCTTCGCGCCTGTATGCAGGGAAAGCCGTTTACAGAAAGTAAAGAATTATATACGCCGTTTTTTCAAGAGCTTGAGGCGCTCGCCTTGGGGAGTTCTTCCGCTTCCAAAATATTAAAAGATGCAAAGATGGAGCAAACTCCCGAACAGGCGCACGAGATTCTGTTAAAAACGGGTTTTTGGCCTATCGAAAAAAATCCCTATCCTGCACGCTTCGGCCATTCGCTTCATTCATCTAAG
Organism: Treponema sp. OMZ 805; assembly: GCF_050937395.1. NCBI lineage: Bacteria > Pseudomonadati > Spirochaetota > Spirochaetia > Treponematales > Treponemataceae > Treponema > Treponema sp. OMZ 805. The sequence continues at coordinate 195,195 of NZ_JACCLP010000001.1, forward strand.
GCGGATATCCCCGCGCCTGTGTTTCCGTCCGATCCGTTCGATTTAACGGCAATCCCTGCGTATGCAATCGATAATCCCGGCAGTACCGATCCCGACGATGCGGTTTCTTTTGACGGAACATACTTGTGGATTCACATTGCAAACCCTGCCGACACCATTCAGGCGGATACGCAAAGCGATGCCGATGCCTGTGCTCGCGGCGCAACACTATATACACCTGAGGGGGCAGCTCGAATGCTCGGCGAAAAAGCGGTTGACTATTTTGCCCTCGGGCTAAAACCCGTATCTTATGCGCTTTCTTTTAAGCTGCTCCTCGGTAGTGACGGTGCAATCGAAGAGGTTTCAATCCACCGTACCAAACTTTCGGTTATTAGGATGACGTACGAAGAAGCTGATGCGCAAAAGGATTCACCCGCGTTAGCTCCGTTTTTTGCCATTGCAGAGAAAAACCGCATCAGACGGGAAAATGCAGGCGCCGTATCCATCGATTTTCCCGAAGTGTCTATTACGCTGGCGGAGCAGGACGGCATAAAACGGGTGCGGGTGCAGCCCATTGGTCAGACTGAAGCGTCTGCAATGATTAAAGAGATGATGCTGCTTGCAGGGGAAGCTGCCGCCCGTTTTGCCTTTCAGCACAGCATTCCGTTTCAGTACATCAGTCAGGAGGCGCCCGAACTGCCGAATAAGCTGCCGTCCGGCCTTGCAGGGGAATACCGGAAGCGGCGCGCCATGCGCCCGCGCAGCGTGGGTACCATTCCTTCGATGCACGCTGCGCTCGGGCTTGCTATGTACGGACAGGTAACAAGCCCGCTCCGCCGCTACGGGGACTTGGTCAGTCATCGCCAGCTGTTAAACTATATTGACGGTAAACCGCTGACGCCTGCGGCAGAGTTCATCCTTAAAATAGCGGCGGGGGACGTCGCAGGGCGCGCCTGTGTTTCTGCGGAACGGGCATCCCGTCAGCATTGGACGCTCGTGTATCTGCTGCAAAATCCGGATTGGCGGGGGACGGCGGTTGTGCTTGAGGCAATGGGCAAAAAGGCTCATATCTTTATTCCGTCGCTTGGATATGAAGGCGACATAACGCTTGATGCCGAACCGGAACTCAATCAGGAACTGACCGTAAAGGTGCGCCGCATCCGTCTTGCCTATCTGCAAGCCTCGTTTGAACAGGTGTAAGCTTTATTACACGTTCAACAATACTTTCTCAGGTTTCTCTGAAACTGCTCCTTGAGGATACCCGATAATTCCATCCCGCAACCTTCCCAAAATTATAAAAGGCAGGTATACTAAAGAAGATAATCAGGGTAACCCCCTAAGGAGTATAGGTATGGCGATGCAAAAACAGTATGCCCGTGAACTGATGCGGTTTATCGATCAAAGCCCGTCGGTGTATCATGTGATTGAAAATGCCGGTAAAAAGCTCGAAGCGGTCGGCTTTACCCGTCTTGACCTTTCGGATGCTTTCGATTTAAAGCCCGCAGGAAAATACTTTGTAACCGCAAATGGCAGCGCTCTTATCGCATGGCAGATGAGCCGCGGGAAGAAAGCGCGCGGATTTAAGCTTGTCGGCAGCCATAGCGACTCCCCCTGTTTGCGGATAAAGCCGCATCCCGAAGTAACGGTGCAAGATCATTACCTCAAGCTGAATACCGAAGTATACGGCGGGGCAATTCTTTCAACATGGTTTGATCGCCCGCTTTCCGCAGCGGGACGTGTAGTTGTGCGGACGGATGATCCGCTTGCGCCTCAAGAGATGCTGTTCTCGTTTAAAGGTTCGCCGCTTATCATACCGAACCTCGCTATCCACATGAATCGCGAAGTAAACGACGGGTATAAAATTGAACGTCAAAAAGATGTGCTGCCCTTGCTCGGTATCATCAATAAAAAGTTTGAAAAGGACGGATATCTTATTTCACTGATATCTAAACAGCTGCATGTTCCGGTGAGCACAATCCTCGACTTTGACCTCTATTTGTATGATACGCAGCCCGGAAGTTTTTGCGGTCTTTCCGATGAATTTTTTTCGACGGGAAAAATCGACAACCTCGGTATGGCCTATGCATCCCTCGATGCGCTGATTGCGCAAGATGCTCCGTTAGACTATGTAAAAGCCGCCTGTATCTTTGATAACGAAGAAGTCGGCTCGGAAACGATGCAGGGCGCCGGTAGCCCGTTCTTTGCGGATACGCTCAAGCGAATTACGATTGCCCAGTGTGAAGCAGGTGAGCAGTGGTTTGAACTGTTCCAGCAGCAGTTGAGCAGGTCTTTCCTTATTTCCGCCGATCAGGCGCACGCTTTCCATCCCAATTATCCCGAAAAAAACGATATTACCAACTTCCCGCTTGTAAACGGCGGACCGGTGGTAAAACTTGCCGCTTCGATGAGCTATGCGAGCGACGGTATTTCGGCGGGGATATTTAAAGATCTCTGTGCAAGGGCCGGCGTTCCATGCCAAAACTTTGTCAACCGTTCCGATATAAAAGGCGGTTCAACCATTGGACCGATTACGACGACAAACTTGCGGATTAAGACGGTCGATATCGGGAACCCCATCTTGTCGATGCATTCCATTCGCGAGCTGGGCGGCGTTGCGGATCAAGCGTATATCACGCAGGTGTTTAATCAGTATTATAAAGAGTAATAAGGCATCTCTAAAACTCGGTTGGATTTGCTTCGCATCCTTCGGGAACGTCTAAGGGGATGTTCGAAAAAGTAACGGCTTTTGAAGCACCCCTTATACGGTGCTCCTTAAGATATATGCTAAAAATGCCGAAATTACAAGAGAAAGGGGCTTTTGTGCGCGTTTATGCCGAATTTAAATGAAATTACTAAGTTTAGAGAAGATCTGAAAAAGATTGCTCATGAAGATGGAGTAACTGCTCGGTGGGGCGAGCGAGTCTATGATGAACTCCCTCTGCCGAATCAGGAAGAGGTTCCCGATATTGATCTCGATGCCTTACTGCCTGCAACGGAGCCGGAGCAAACCGCTGCTGCTGATGATGCCGTTGACAAATCTTCCGAGTCTATGCCCGCATCGCAACAGGCTGCCGAATCGGTTCCCGATATGTTCGATACGGTGCCGGTTACGGATGCTCCCGACATATCGATGGATACCCCTTTTCCCACCGATTTCGGCGATAATGGCATCGACGATACAGGCTCTCTTGCGCCTTCCGGTGCAGATGATTCGGTCGATACCGAATCTCCTCAAGCCGAGGAACCGAGCGCCAAGCCCGACGAACCCGAAGTGGTAACCGGAGATGCGTATCCCGTTGACGAAGAAGGAATGCCGGATACCTCAGACATGGATACGTTCCTTTCTTCATTTGATTTTGACAATCTTTCCGGAGATGATTCAGATGCTTCCGATATCGCCGAATCTACGGCTACCGATGAACCATCAACGGAGCGTGATGATCCGTTTAATTTTGACGATATGCTTTCTTCCTTTGATTTTGCGCCCGAACCGATAAAAGCAAATGAATCTACGCCGGCTGATGATACGATTGATGATGATACGATTCCGGAAGATGTGGAAACGTTAGATGAAAGTGATGAAGTTCCGGCTGATGAAGATATGCTTCAAGAAGAGCGTACCATCCCTGATATTACTATTCCCGACATTGATTTATCGGCTTTTGATTCCTCTTCTGATGATGCTTCAAGCAATCCTGATGTTTCCGGCGATTTGGATGAAGTGGATGATCATTCTCATTTTGATGTTCCTGATATGGATGATGATGAAGAAACCGCTCAATTTCCGGTATCCGATGAAACCACCCAGTCCAATACCTCAGCAGCTTCCACTGTCAATGAGGATGAAAGCGGCAGTACTACGGAAGAATCCGATAGTTTGGACAATATGGATGAACTTTCACTCTTTTCCGAAAATAGGGATGATCCTCCAGCCGAATCGGCGGATGACGGAGCGGATGCGTCGTCATTTGAGTTTAGCATGGATACTCCGAGTACCGAACCTATCAGTATTCCGCCGATTGCCATTCCACCGATTGCCGGTACTGATGTCGGTTTTGACGGAATCGGTATGCCGGAGCACATAACCGATACCTTTTTTAACCAGCCGGAGGGCGATAGCGGGGATCAAAGCGGTTTTTCTTTGGAAGAAAATCCGCTTGACAGCGATATAACGGAAGTAGCTGACGATCAATTCAATCTTCCTGATAACTTTAAAGATTTTTCGGCTGATGCTCACTCGCAGATGTTCGATTCCGTTATTGCCAAGAGTACCGGTTCTTCGGATGGCGGCGAAGCGTTAACAATATCGGATGATGATTATTTTAATTTTTTAAACAAGCTTGAAACCTTCCCGTTTAATGTGCAGCTTGCTATTCAGGACTATATCGCCAATGGCGACGACCGACCTGAAAATAAGATGAATTTTATCCGCTTTGTACTGGAAAAAGATTCTCTTAAAAAAGTTGTCAATAAGCTCGAAAAGATAATCAATAGATCGATTCCTATTCCACGCGGATTTCAACGGAAGACGGTTGAAGAGTATGAACGGGAAAAACAGACCTTTAAATATTGGTTTATGCATCGGTTCTTGCCTGTTGCCGTTATGTCTGCCATTGCGCTTATTCTGGTATTTTGTATTTCAGTCTTATCATGGCAGTTTATTTATAAACCGATACGCTCGGAAGCCTTTTATAAGACCGGCTATTCCTATCTGGAAAACGGGCAGTATGAAACTGCAATAGAAAAATTTAATCGGGCAGGTGATTATAAGCGAAAGAAAAAATGGTATTTTTCGTATGCTCGTGCGTTTAGAGCGAAAAAACAATTTACCGCTGCGGAAAAAATGTATCTCCGCCTCATTTACGACTTTGCGAACGATAAGCAGGGCGGCTTGGAATACGCCGATATGTTGAGTACCGATCTGCGTAATTACGAAAAAGCTGAAGCGGTTTTGCGTCGTCGCGTACTCGATCATTATGTCAATGATAAGGATGGAATGCTCGCTCTCGGCGATGTGTTTATGAATTGGGCCGATGAAGATCCTGAAAAGTACGACGAGGCGGTAAAGGTTTACAGCCGACTAATCGAGCTATACGGTGAAAGCGATACCTTCCTTGTACGGATGATGCGCTATTTTATCCGCACGGATAATCTGGCGGAAGTGCTGAATCTCAAAGATCATTTCTCTTCCCGCATAACGAAAATCGGCGCGGAAAATCTCACTGAATTGAGCGGTTACTTGCTCGAAAAACGGTATAATCCTAAACCGCTCGATTCGGAAAAACTCCGCTCAAAAATCGACGATGTGCGTATGCTGTTGGAAAAAGCCGTGCAGACAGATAAAACGATGCCGGAAGCGTATTATAATTTAGGCCGCTTTTTTATCTACAATAATAAGCAGGACGGTGCAATAGAAAATTTGACCGAATCGATTAAGCTGTTTAAAACCGCCGCCCCGATGACCGCACGGCGTACCGGTAATTATGTCGATGCAATGCGCCTATTGGGAGAGCAGTTGGTAGATCAGAAAAAATACCTTGAAGCCCAAACCCTTTATGCTGACGCGCTAAATATATACCGCGAATATACAGCCTTTAAACCGCTGCCGCCGAACAAAGCTATCGGAAAGCTCTATGCGGATTACGGCGACATCGACTACTTTATCTCATATAATTTTGATTCGGCGCTTGACAGCTATCAAAATGCGGTAAAAGAACTGTATAACACGCCATCGGTGAATTACCGAATCGGCTATATACACTATCAACAGGAAAATTACCGGCAGGCAATAGAAGCAATGAGTCATGCGTATGCAGAAAAAGCACACGATAAGAATTTGCTGTACGGATTTGGAAATGCGTTCTTTAAGCGTGGCGATTATTTTGCTGCTTTGGCTGCGTATGAAGAGCTTTTAGGCTTGCTGAATGCACAGCGTGCGCGGAAAGAACAAGCATTGTCCAATACTCGCCCTGACGATGTTGCGTTTATTGAGCGTTATATGCATACGGCTAATAATTTGGGCGCAACGCTGAGCAGATTGTCCGAGCGAACGGGCGACTCTCAGAAGAACGGACGTGCGCTTGCACTGTATGCGGAATCTACCCGTGCGTGGGATGCTTTAACCAGAAATCCTCAGACGATGATCCGTGCAAAATCGGTCGGCTTGGCCTATTTGAATACCCAAAATATGCTGAATACAAAGAGTTCGTATCAATCAGAGATTTATACCGATATACCGATGATACTCGAAAACGAGAGAGCGCTGGAACAAAAAGAGGATAAATAGTCTATGGATACCGAGATTTTAAAGTATGTTACAGCCGATACGGCAAACGGTATTACGGGCGTATTATGCACAATTATCGAAGCGCATGGATCTTCTCCGCGAGAAGCCGGAACGTCGATGTGGGTAACTGCGGAAGCTGTCCGCGGCACGGTAGGCGGTGGTATTTCCGAACATGAAGTGATCAAAAAAGCACGTGAAATGCTGAAAACAGGCGATGCTACCTGTATCATAAAGAAAAATCTTACAGCAGAGGAAGGGCTTGCCTGCGGAGGTTCAATCCAAGTGTATCTTGAAAAGATAGGGAATGACCCTGAACTATTTATCTTCGGCGGCGGACACGTCGGCCGCGCGCTTGCAAAAGTTGCTGCCTTTATCGGATTTCGCGTTACCGTCTGGGATGACCGTGCCGATTGTATTACGGAAGATTTGTTTCCGACGGCGCGGCGGCTTTGTTGTCCCTTGGAGCAGCTGTTTTCCAAAGAAGACGTATTGCCATCTCACACCGTTCTACAGTTTCACGAGAACGTATATTGCGTTGCGGTAACTCGCGGGCACCGCTGCGATGCGGATGTACTGCGGTACCTGTATGGTAAAAAACTTGCCTATATCGGTATGATCGGCTCATTTGAAAAAAATGCTGCGGTGGTAAAGCTGCTTGCCGATGAAGGCATCAGCAAAGAGTACCTCGATTCCATCTATAAACCGATCGGGCTGCCCATCAGGGCAGAAACCCCTGAAGAAATTGCGGTTTCCATCGCCGCCGAGCTTATTGCTGTGGAGCACCACGGAAATCCTGCACTACTCCGCAGCGGCTACGCCGATTCCCGCCACGGATAAGCTTTTGGGAGGATATTTTGCCGGATACAACCGTATCGCAAGCATTATGAATACATGTGATATGCGTAGATAAAAGGATTCAGTTATCCCCTCACTATTTCCCATGACCAATTAATTACTTATCCGCTTACACGCGCACCCTTGAACGATAACCGAAAAATAACTAAAATATTTACTTATTGCAGAAAAGCGAAGCAGGAGATTGGCGTCATGGAAGACATATTGCACACGATTGAATTGGAAAAAGCATATAATCCTAAAGATTTTGAAGATAGAATCTATGCGGATTGGGAAAAGCAGGGCTGTTTTAAGCCGGTTAAAAAGACTGACAGTACCGATAGATATGTCGTAGCCATTCCTCCGCCCAATGTAACCGGTGTGCTTCACATGGGACACGGTTTAAACAACGTGTTGCAGGATGTCGTTGTCCGCTACCACCGCATGAAGGGTGATGAAACGCTTTGGATACCCGGTACCGACCATGCCGGTATCGCAACGCAAAATGTGGTTGAACGTCAGCTAAAGGCGGAAGGCAAAACACGGCATGACCTCGGGCGGGAAGCTTTCCTCAAACGCACATGGGAAGTAAAAGAAAAGCACCACTCGATTATCACCAATCAGCTGCGTAAAATCGGCGCTTCTGTCGATTGGTCCCGGGAACGGTTTACGATGGACGAAGGGCTTTCCCATGCCGTCCGCACCGTATTTGTTACCCTCTATGAACGCGGGCTTATCTACCGCGGCAACTATCTGGTTAACTGGTGTCCTTCCTGCGGCACTGCGCTTGCAGACGATGAGGTTGACCATGAGGAGACCAAAGGGGGAATGTACCATATTTTATACCCCCTCGCCGATGAAAACGGTGCCCCTTCCGCGTCGGAATATATCGAAATAGCGACAACCCGTCCCGAAACGCTTTTGGGCGATACCGCGGTTGCCGTACATCCTGACGATCCCCGCTATACTCATTTGGTAGGGAAGAAACTCGTGCTGCCGCTGACGGGCAGCTGTATCCCGATTGTTGCAGACAGCTATGTCGATAAGGAATTCGGGACGGGCGCTGTAAAAATAACCCCCGCTCACGACCCTAACGACTGGGAAGTCGGCAAGCGGCACAATCTCGAAGTTATCAATATATTAAACCCTGACGGTACGCTGAATGCGGCGGTACCCGAAAAATACCGCGGCATGACGGTGAAAGCCGCCCGTGAAGCGGTTATTGCCGATTTGGAGGCGATGGGCTTATTTAAAGAGAAAGAAAACATTAAACATGCCGTAGGACACTGCTACCGCTGTCACAGCGTCGTAGAGCCGTATCTTTCGGAGCAATGGTTTGTCAAAATGAAGCCGCTTGCAGACAAGGCGCTTGCCGCGTGGAAAAAAGGCGAACTCGTGTTCTATCCGCAAAAATGGGAAAATACCTACAGCCATTGGATGGAAAATATCCGCGATTGGTGTATTTCGCGGCAGCTGTGGTGGGGGCACCGAATTCCGGTGTGGTATTGTAAAGACTGCGGTAAGATGACCGTTTCGGTAGAAGATGTAACCGAATGTCCCCACTGTAAGAGTGCCGCCCTCAAGCAGGATAGCGATGTGCTCGACACGTGGTTTTCAAGCTGGCTGTGGCCGTTCTCGACGCTCGGCTGGCCTGAAAAAACCGAAGATTTACAGCGCTATTACCCGACCTCCGCCGTCATCACCGCTCATGATATTATCTTTTTCTGGGTTGCCCGTATGATTATGGCGGCGCTTGAGTTTACCGGTACCGTTCCATTCCGAGATGTTTATCTGCATGACTTAGTGCGCGATAAACAAGGACGCAAGATGTCCAAATCGCTTGGTAACGGTATCGATCCGTTGAATATTATCGATGAGTACGGCGCCGATGCCCTTAAATTTACGCTCACCTTTATGTGTACGCAGGGGCAGGATATTCTTATCGATAACGAATCCTTTAAACTCGGCTCCCGCTTTGCCAATAAAATCTGGAATGCTTCACGCTATATTTTAGGAAACCTCGAAGGGCGGCGCATTGTTCCCGTTCCCGCCTCTGAATTAACCGAGCTTGACCGATGGATTTACCATACCCTCAACGAAACGGTCAAAAATGTGCGGGCAGCCTTTGAAGGGTACCGCTATAACGAGGTAGGGCACGGCATTTATGAGTTCTTCTGGAATAACTTTTGCGACTGGTATGTCGAGGGGACAAAACTTTCTTATAAGAGCGGAGATGATGCGGAAAAAGACCGGATAACCTCGGTTCTGCTTGCCGTTTTGGAAGAATCGCTCCGGCTGCTGCATCCTGTGCTTCCCTTCGTTACTGAAGAAATTTACCGCAAACTTCCCGAACACTGCGCTGCCGGAGCTTCACACCGTGCAAAGGCACTGATAACCGCTGATTATCCCGTCTATTGTGAAGAGCGTATCGATACGGCAGCAGCCGCGCGTTTTTCAGCGCTGCAAAATATCGTGCGGCTTATCCGTGCGCTCAGAGCAGAATGCGGTATCGATCCTCAGCTTAAACTGCATATTGCGCTCTATATAGAAGCAGGCTCTCCCGCAGCGGCGGCGTTTGAGAATATCGATTTAATTAAGTTATTGGCGGGACTCGCGGATATTGCCTTTATCGAAACGCCTGCTGATAAACCTGCAAATTCTATCGGGACGGTAGGAGCCGGTTTTGAAGCCTTTATCATTACCGGAACCGAGGTAGATCGCAGTCAATTGGCTGCACGCTTTACAAAAGAACTCGAAAAAGAAAAACAGGCGCGGTCCCGTTTAACGGCAAAACTTTCTAATGCAAATTTTACAGATCATGCTCCGGCTGAGGTTGTCGAAGGGGAAAGAGAAAAACTGCGCCAAACGGAACGGCTGATTGAGAAGTTCACGCTGTATTTGCACGACCTTGTATAGAGTAGGGGAAAAAGGAGAAGAAGATGGAACAACATGAAGTAGCATTGTTAAAAGGAATGTATCTTGCCCCTTATATTCATTTGGCAACCAGCCTTCGCGGAAAAGCTCGGCATGCAGGCGGCAATATGTTCCGGCATCAGCTTGATACTATGGCAACGCTCATTGACTACGGCTATATCGATAGTATTTTGCTTAAAGCCTCAATCGTCCATGATGTATTGGAAGACGTGCCTGATTTTAATGTGAATGAACTGCTCTCTATTGACTCGGAATCTCCTGCTGTCTATGAATTGGTTATGGAAGTTACCCGTCGGCCGGGGCAGACAAAGCCCGAATATCTACAGCATATTATTAGGCATGGTTCACAGCGTGCAAAGGTATTAAAGTGCGCCGACCGAATCAGCAATATGATCAGTTTAGGGTTTGTCAACGACCCAGAGTTTATTAAACGGTATTGTAATGAAACGGAGATATATGTCTTTCCGATTGCATTGGAAGTAAATTTTGATATGTATAATGAATTGCTGTATCTGGTACAGTCCCGTTTACAATATCTTGCAGATTTTGAGTTTCTGCATCAACATCGCAAAGATACTGCTTCTGTTTAACAGGCACCTCTAAAACTTGAGTTTTTGCAGCTGCCCAATAGGATAACGTTTACTCGTGTGTGTGGAGCTGCCGTTTTTCAGCAGCTCCTTTTTTCATTTCCGTAATTTATTCGTCGAAGTCGTCGTCAAAACTGTCGTCATCGTCATAGGTATCATCAAAATCGCCGTCGTCAAAATCATCATCGAAGTCATCGTCAAAATCATCGTCGAAATCATCATCAAAGTCGTCGTCGCTAAAATCATCGTCAAAATCATCATTGCCGAAATCATCGTCAAAATCGTCATTGAAATCATCATCATCATCGAAAGGCGCGGTCGATAAGAAATGATTTCCGAAAAAGAAAGAAACTTTGTTACTCATAGTGAACCATCCATTGTGTTTTGGAATATCTTATAAAAACGCTTTACAGGTAAAACGCCGCCGTTCGGTAAACAGCAACTGCATAATAATAAGAGAATACTACTCTGTCAACCGGCTTTCGGCATGATTTGTGTTAGGGAAACACTGATTAAATGCGCTCCTCGCTTTAATCAGCACTCCCTTAGTTTAACCGTGCGAGACAGCGCCGGTATTTATCCGGGTTAACTCGAAAGGCGACAATGGGATCGCCACCTTCTTCGGTTGCCTTGCCGATTGCCGCCGAGGCTTCTTCGATCATGCGGGGAGCAGGAATAAGCCGTCCTGCTCTTGTAGTAAGGCCGATACCGAGTGATTTTTTAGCGGAAGCATCTAAAAGCGCATGGATTTCATCATAGAGACTGCTCGCAATTTGCATCGCCTGATCTAAGGGGGCATAAAAAATGATGATACCGAGGGTATCTTTATTAAAAATAAATATCTTATGAATACGATCGAGTGTTGAACGCAGTAAATGGATAATTTGCTGATTATGTGGAAGATCGGGTGCATGGATCAGCATGAGCGTTAAATCTTCTTCGGCAACGGCGGTTTCCGTGATAGCGGTGGTCAATTCTTCGATGAGCGTTGCCTGTTCAAGTGAACGGCTATCGCTGTGCGCTGTATCCGAAAGCGGGGTGTTTTCAAACGTCGTAATCGGCGGTTGTTTGGCTGCTTCTTGGCTTTCATCCACCGCTTTTAGGGGGTGGGTATGATTTTCAAAGAAGCCGTAGTTTTCTGCGCCGAAGCTCTGGTTGACATCCGATTTCGAGGTATCTGCTGTTTTCTGAATATTCGGTTCAGTGTTTGAGGAGACCGGCTGCTCTGTATCGGCGCCGTCCAGTTCCTCTATCGTACTGTGGTCAAGCTGTATATGTTCTGCGTGTTCCTGAGACTCGGGCGTGGTTTGTTGGGGCTGTTCATCATCGTAAATATGAAGACGGTTTAATGATTCCAGTTGTTCATCTAATGGCAACGAAGGTTCAAATTCATGCGTCTTTACTGTTTGTTCTCCCGTCGTCGGCTCTTCATTAAAGGGAGCATGGTTTTTATAGGTACTCGTATCCTCCTGCTGCAGGGTAGCCGGATTGTCCGTTTCGGTAAAATTTTTCGCTGAAGATGCGGTTTCTTCTTTATCGCAAGCAGCTGTAGCGAGGGGAAGATCGGGTTGAACGGCATCAAAAGCGGTTATATCCGCTTCCGGAGCACGAATTGTATCTTTTAATGCTGATTTTTTTTCTACAGATTTTGGGTTAATGTACGAAAAGATCAGAACTATAACGGTCATCAGCACAATCAGCAGTAATAAAAAGAATACTATTTGACCGCGGTTAAAAACCGTTTCAAGCGGAAGCATTTGGAGCGCTGCATGGACGGTAACGGTAGTACCCATTTCTTTAACCGGAATATGTGTTTGGGCAGCAGTAAAAAAGAGCGGTAGGTTTTTTACTTCGACTATATACTGTTCATTATATGAAAAAATATCGGTGTTTTTCGGCCAGATAAATACGATACCGGCATTATCTCTAATTAAAACTGCTTGAACATATTTGCTGTAGTTACGGCATAGTTGCTCAAGTTGTACTTGCAGCCGGGCAGAATCAGCCTCGTGAATGGATTCCGACAAAATTCCGCCGGTATGCTGAGCAAATATCTTAAAGTTCTTCAACGCTTCCGTTTTTCCCACAGCGGAATCGCTGTAAAGGGTGAAAACAAACCATAGCAAACTTCCAATAATAACAAGCAATGCACATGCGGCATAGACCGACATCAATATTTTTTTCATCATAAATCAGTATACTCCGAAATGAGTTCCGATACAAGTTCCATATCGGTCAAATTTCCTTTTCTATGGGCTTTACACCATGCAAGTGCGGGAAGAAGCGGCATAACGGTATTCAGACTGTTTTGTTTTAAGTTTTCGGTAAAGGATGCAAGGAATGCCGTATACGGGAATTGCTGAAAGTCTGCCCGTTGCCAGCGGATGATACTGTGTTTTTCCGCTTCAAAAGCCGCCCTGTAAGAATCCAAGAGCGGCGTTCGATAGGTGATGCCTTTTGATGTCCGTTCGCTGTAGGTTTCGGTACGGAACATAAGGCGGACAAACGAGTGCTCTTGCGAGATGACGCGCATCGCAGCGTCGGCATATTGGGCTGAAAGATAGGTGCCTCGGCTATACGCCGTGCCGCCGGTATAGGCAAAGTCCATTCCGATGCATTCGATATGCCGGTAACCGAGCGCTTGTGCCGCATGGTAGGCAGCGACGGCAACGGTGCCGGATCCCGTGGTAAGCGGCGGAATGGGAGAAAAAAGTGCGGCTGTTTGGACGAGCGGGTGCCCGCCTGCCGTAAAGAACAGGGCATTGCCGTTTTCGTAAAATCGGCGCGCTCCGGCTGTGTTAGCTGAAAGGTCGAAAATGCCGATCGTCTCTTTGGGGATAACGCCGATGGTATGCTGATATGAGATATGCTGCGGGTCAATCGCGATGAAGAATTCCGGTGTAATACCGTTTGCGCATACGGCGGGAAAGGCTGTATCGGTACAAAAAACCGTGTACCGCTTCCGATGCTGCTTAAGCAGAACCAATCCTTCTTCCAAGCTTGGGCCTGCCCCCAATATGAGCGCTGTTCGCTTGGTATCCGTGTACGGGTATGCAGGTTTGACGAAACCTGCAAGGCGCAAATTTAAAAAAATATTGCGCAGCCAGATTTTCCCGAAATGAACTTGAACTGAAAAATCCGCTTTGATTTTTTCGAGTGCGTGCTCGATCTTCTCCGGTAAACCTTTTGTTTGCGCTGTATACTGTTCACTCCATGTCCTTAGGATGTGATAGCTGAAGGTGCCGTGAAGAGCCGGTAAATAAGCCGCTACGAGTGCGGTTTCAAAAGCGGCATCGGTACAGGGCGGCAAAAGGAATACCCTGCTGTCGGCTAATAGCTCCGTATAGTCGATGAGCGAAAGCAGCTGTTTGAAGGATTCGTAATCGGATTCCGTAATTGCACAAAATGATTGGGAGGATTTATCTAAAAAAAGTTTGATATGGATGCCGTTCCCCAGTCCGCAAAAAAGCATAAAGCCGACGGAGAACGCGGCAGCGGTGCGTTCTGCTTCCCGTACGGGATTATAGAGGGACTGCAACGCTTGTCCCGATGCAAAGAGCGGCACCGGTTCCCCTGTCTTTGCGGGTGCAGTACCCTTATAAGCAGCCCCTATTTGAGCACGCCGGAGATGTTCTGCGAGTTCCGGCTGTTTGATGTTTATCGCAGCAAGGTTCTTCTCTAGGATCGTCATGCTTTTATCCTTTTAATGAGCGAGCCGAGTACACGGCTGACCTGTTCCGCTAAGTTTGTTTGCGCTTTTGTATCCGTAGGATTTTTTATCACATTACAATAAGCGGTATAGCTGCATAAGACGCATATCTGTTTTTCAAGTGCCGCAGCATCGGTCGCGAGCCGCGCCGGTTCCGTTGCGATTAGTGCAGGGATTTCGGTATTCAGTGTCTTTAACAGGGAGCGGGCAATCCGTGTGCGCTCATTGCGGGAAGGCGCAGGGTGGGGGGCTGCCGAAAGCCGTGTTGCTGTTTGTGCGTTATTGGAACTGCGGGCTGTTAGGTCTATCGGTTTGATATTTGGCAGCGGGGCTCCTCCCGTACCGGCGCGGGCAAGTCTCCGTGCGGATTCCGGCGGCAGCTGCAAAAACCATTGCCGGTAGGTTTCAAGGGATTGCGCGGCAAAGTTTTGGACAGCAAGCGAATCTGCAAGCGGATGGAGTCTATTCGCCGCAGCAAATAAGCGTACGATACTTGCATGGGGGCGTGCATGGGTAAAACCTTTTGCAGCTGCCAAATCGACGCCGGCGAGTATGATGTTTCGGTCTGTATGCCGTAACAGCAGTTCGCAGGCCGTTCCCGTTACCGTGCCGTTTTCTCGGGCTGCAAGCGGTTGCAGGTTTGCCGCCGTAAAGAGCATTGTTTCCAGCGGAGAATTGTAGGAAAGCGGCACGCATGGATGAGTCTCTAATATCGATGCGGGAACGGCCGCTTCGAGTGGAAAGGCGACAGGGACTATTGCAGGCAGCCTATCAAAATGAGGCAATGCCCAGTAGCCGGCGTCGGTACCGATGCAGAGGTCTATCGAGATATCCCGCGCCGTAAGGGCTGTGCACGCTGATGATACTGCAAGGATAGAGTAGGGCGCTACCTGAGCTGCGGTAAGCTGTTCTAAGCTCGGGCCTGCTCCGGCTAAGATAAAATCCCGTTCGCCGAAATGCAGCGTCGCAGGGTGTTCAAGGCCGATAAAATTATTGATGGTGTTTTTAAGCCACTTATTTCCGAAGAAAGATCGGGTGTGCATGATACTAGTAAGTATATCGATTGCATACCGGATGTTTTTCCAAACCGTATCTGCCTCATTTGGAAAAGCTTTATCGGCAGCCCTCCAGCTTAAAAAACGGGTTCCTGCCAATTGTTCATCGGGTATGTGAGACAGCAGAAAAAAAGGCAAACTACCGTTTCCCGGCCGCCAGACAGCATCCCAAAGATAATCGGAATCCGAAAAAAGTGTTTCGCTGTAGCGCACCGCAATACGCTTTGTACAAGGAAATTGTGCTTTCAGTACGGGCGCGAGGTAGGATTCTCCCGGCTCCGTTATGATAATAATGGTAGGATTGCCTTCAATGGCAGCGGCAAACTGTTCCGCTTCTTTATTTGGGTTGTATTTTGAATGGAGACGAAAAGGAAGCATGAGGAAGGCAGTTGGCCGCTATGCGGAATTGCATAGCGGCGAAGTGAAATATACGGATTAGGAAATGCCTAATTCTTCAAAGAGGTGCTTGTAGGTTTCAAAATATTCGGACTTAGCAAACTCTTCAATCTTCTTTTCGGGCAATGCCTCTAACAGTTGATCCATATAGGAAAGAACCGATTTAATCTCATTTTTCAGTTCCAATGGAATAGAAATGGTTTCCTGCTTTTTACTCGCAGCTTGTAACAATGTTTCCTGCTTCGGTTCTTCGGGAACTTTTTCGCTTTCTTTTTCCGCCTCAAGATCGGAACTTGTATCTTCAGCGATTGCGTCCAATTCTTCAATTGTATCTTCCGTATCTTCAGATTTGGCTTCTTCGATTTCTTCCGACTCACTTGCAGGAACTTCGGCTATAAAAGGTTCTTCAATAATTTCTTCTTTTATTTCCGCTTCGGCGGTAGTTGAACCGTCTGCAAACGGGTTTCGGAAATCTTCGTCATTTTGAAGTTCGTGGATCGTACGGTCATCTGTTATTTCTCCAGCAGCCATTTTGGTGTCAACCGGTTTCATGTCTTCAGCGGGAACTTCAATCTCTTGCTCCGAGGGAATATCGAAGGATTCTATATTTATATCTTCAAAGTCGGTTTCGTCATCCACAGGCTCAGCTTCTTCGATATCCTCAAGCTCGGCGGCTTCTTGCTGATCTGCCGTATCTCCATCAATAAGCCCCATATCTTCATCCGTAACTTCCGATTGATCATCAAGGTAACTGAGATCTTCCGGCAACGATGTAATGGGGGAAGGCTCTACATTAAAGACCGGATCGGATGCAAGGAGTTTTTCCCCTTCCGTCTCCGGTTCATGATCGCTATTTCTCTCTTCTGAAGAAAGCTCCGCTATACTCTCCTCAAAGGAGTGGTCGGCAGGGGGCTTTTCTTGCATTTCGGGATCAATATCTTTCGTAAGTACAGGCGGTACTTCATAGGTTTCGGTTGTTTCCGCGGAAGATTCCTCATCGGTCGACGCCCGCTCCTCATCTTCACTGTTCCGCTCTTCAGTGAAATCCGCCGTAATAAGGATATTATTTAACTCATCACCGGTGAGTGCAATCGTTTCGTCCGTATCATCATCGCTGAAAAAGCCCGAACTTTCCGCATCGGCGGCTTTGTCTTCTTGGTGGTCACCGGAATCTTTTACCGCTGTTTCGGAAATTGCTTTTGAGTGAGCCGCCATACCCACTTTTAAGCTATTCAGCTCTGCTTTCAGATCGCTGATTTCATGAGCAATTTGCATCAGCAATTCGGTTGCTTTATCTTGTTCAGCGGCAGTGCGTTGAGTAGTTACGACTGTTGTGTCCATAGTTTCTTTTGAATCCTTTTCCGGATTGAGTTTTGCTGTCGCATTTTCCTGTTCGGCGACATGTTGTGTTGAAAGTAAATCTTGTTTAACAGCTTCAATATCATCAAAGAAAGCAGGTTTTTCAGCATCGGGTGATTGTTTGTCGTCTGCACCGAAAATCGGAATATCGACGTTATCTTCTACAACCTGTGAGGACAGCTCCGCAAGCGGCTGCTCTTTAGTCGCTTCATCATCGGCTGTAACGTCAATGTCGAAAACGGCATCTTCTTTTTGCTTGCTGTGTTCGGCTTCTTGTCTTTCGGATGTATCGTCTTTGAGAATATCGTCAAAATCATCGACCACCTCAAAGTCGTCGTCCGATTCGGAGCTTTCAGACGGAGCTGCATCTTCAAAATCTTCAAGAGAAATTTCACTGAAGTTTTCGAGACCTGCCGGCGGTTCATTGTCGCCCGAATGTTTTTCGGTATCATCCGTGATTTCGGTAAAGTCAAGATCTATCGGCTCTTCTTCAACAAAAGTATCAGCTGTTTCTTTAGGCGCTGCTTCGGTAGGGCTGTCATCCGACAAAAAGTCATCCAAATCCAATGACTCAAAACTGTTTTCGTCAAGTGCAATATCGGAAGTATCACTGTCGGTATATGAAGGATCAGGCGTTTCCAGCGGTATTTCGGTTGAAGTATTTGTATCGTTCAACTCCTCAAGTTCGGGCATTTCAGTATCTGCAGCCATATCCGAAAATGAGAAATCATCATCAAAATTTATAGTATCTTGGTCGTTTTCCATGCCGGAAGCGCTCGCCGATTGAAAATCGTCCGAATCGAGCGGTTCGATAGTATCTTTCTTTTTTTTAAGCCATACACCATACATGTCTAATTTTTCAGTGCTCTTACTGTCTATAGAAAAATTGGGATCATATAAATCGTCGGTTTTGTTAAAATTATCCATAAATATTTCTCCACGAAAGCGGTGTTATTATAACATGTATCGGCATTCCCTGTATATAACATGAGCGGAACTCTTATAGGGCGCCTCGAAAAGCCGTGCACATTTTTAGAAAATGTCGACCATCGGTTGGAAAACATATCATCACTTTTCTATTATAGCGTATTTTAAATAAAATTCAAGAAAATATTTATTTTGCCGTTATTAGAAGCGATTATGAAATTTTATTTGAAAGTTATTACGCCGATCTTCGTATTTGCGTTTGTTTATAGTTTTTTGAGTATGTGCTTTGGGGCACGAGGTTTTTTTGCATGCCGTCAGTTAAGACGGCAGCGTGAAGCTCTCGTACAACATGTGCAGCTTTTGTCCGATATTGGGGAAGATCTGAATATCCGTATCGCGAATTTATCCTCAGATCCTCAGACCATTGCTGTGTATGCGCATGAATTAGGCTATGTCCAAAAAAACGAACGGCTTATCAAACTGATGAATTTTTCCGGCGCTGCGGAGCGTACCGAGGATGCCGGTGTCGTATACTTGATTGAAGCTCCCCGCTATTTGCCGGATGCAGTTTGTAAAACGATTGCCGTTTCCATGAGTATTATCGTTATTATGTGCGAGATGATTGTGAGCAAAAAAAATGCGTATTCAAAAAAAAGCTCCTAATTCGGCCGCTGCCGTTGCTGTAGAACTCAAGCGCGGAAATATCGTCATTATTCCAACGGATACGATTTACGGATTTTCCGGTTTGATTGGAAAGACTGCCGAAGCAATTGCCCGCATTAAGGGGAGAGAAGAAAACAAACCGTTTATCGCTCTCATCGCCGAACCGGCGGATATTTACCGCTATACCGATATAAAAATTCCCGAACATATTTTGAACTTGTGGCCTGCGCCGCTCACGCTTATCGTACCGTTAAAAGGGCAGGGGACTCAAGCCTTTCGCTGTCCCGCAGATGAGTGGCTGCGTAGTGTTGTCGCTGCAGCAGGGGATGCAGTGTATTCGACGAGCGTTAACCGTTCGGGAACCCCGCCCCTTACCGATATAGAAGCTATTTGCCGCGAATTTGAGGATTCCGTTTCGTTAATTGTCGATGACGGTAATCTTGAGGGGCTTCCTTCTACTCTTGTGGATTTAAGTTCCGGCACTCCCCGCGTACTCCGCCAAGGCGCTGTTGTGATTGATTAATAAGGATAATCGCATCAAACTGTTTTGCTGTATTTCCCGCAGAATAATGAGGCCGTTCGACCAGAGTTTCACCGCTTTGCGGTTCAAATGGTTTCACAGCCTCATTATTCTGCGATTCTTATGTATAAGTGTCTGATGCGATTACCCTGCTGCAGGGAAAGAAACGTGAAATTTTGGGAAAAATTTTACGCAAAAGGAAGGGAATCGCATCAGATTTTTAATCACCCCGCAAAATAAATAGGCTATACCTACCCGTGCGGGTGGGCTTTGTGATACAGGTCTTGGAGCTGGGCTGCCGTGATATGCGTGTACCGTTGGGTGGTTGTGATATTGCTGTGCCCCAACAGTTCCTGCACTACCCGGATGTCCGCTCCCCGCGTGATGAACATGGAGGCAAAGCTGTGCCGGAAGGCGTGCGGCGTCAGTTTTTTATAGTTTGGGAGAAGCGCGGTGTACCGGTTGATGATATACCGGATGCCCTGCGTCGTAAGCGCGCCGCCGCGGCAGTTTAAAAAAAGCGCATCTTCCGCAATGGAAGTTTTTAAACCGTCTTGTTCTTTTAAATAGGCAATCAATTCCGCCCGTTCCGTTAAATACCGCTGCACCGCTTCTTGAGCGAAATCCGCAAAAAACACCTTGCGCTCTTTGCTGCCCTTTCCCCGCACGATTGCCCAACTGCAATCTCCCTTTAAATCCGTTATTTTGAGTCCTTGCAGCTCTGCCGCACGACATCCGGTTGAATAGAGCGACGAAAAGATCGCCGCATCGCGGGCGTACCATAAAATGCCCGCTTCTTTGGGAAATTCGCAAAAGCGCTCCGCTTCGTCGGGAAAGAGGAATCGGGGCAGCTTGTCCGGCTGTTTGAGGTTGCGGATAAGCGCGGCGGGGTTTGTTGTGCAGAGTCCTTTCTGCAGGGCATAGCGGTACAGTCCCCGTATGCAGGAGAGGGTACGGTTGACGCTTGCTGGAGCAAAATGCCGGTTGCCGAGGTCTGCAACAAAGATGCGTACTTGTGTTTTGGTAACCTCGGTAAAGGGAATTTCATTTTCCGCAAGCCAATCGGAAAAAAGCTTGAGATCGTTCCGGTACGCTTCAATTGTTTTTTCGGAAAAATGCCGCACGCCCGCGCTATAGGCGAGGTAGTCTTCAAAGACCTGATCCATCGGCTATTCGATATCCCTGTCTTCCACACCTTCGACAACGCTGTGCAGGTAATCGCAGTCGGGATTGACGCAAGCCTTATAGCTGCCGTTCTTTTTGTCGTATTTTTCTACCATGAACCAGCCGCATTTGGGGCACGCCGAGTTGATAGGCTTAAAATGAGAGATAAAATTGCATTTCGGAAAGTTTGTGCAGCCGAAGAACTCTTTGCCCCGTCCTTTTGCCCGTCGGGATACGATGTCCCCGCCGCAGCCGGGACGCGGACACTTTGCCAACGGAATGGATTTGGTATTGCGGCATTCGGGGAAGCCCTCGCACGCCAAGAAAAAACCGAAGCGGCCGAGTTTTTTCATCATCCTTTTGCCGCATTTTTCGCAGGTAAAGTTTGTCGGCTCATCGAGGCTCCCTTTCAAACTGCCTAAATGCGCCGTCACCGAATCCACCTGCGTGATGAACGGGGTATAAAATGAGCCGATAATCTTTGACCAGTCGGCATTGTGTTCTTCTATTTCGTCCAGTTTTTGTTCCATACCGGCGGTAAAGTTGACGTCGATAACATCGTTGAAGTTTTCCACCAAAAGATCATTGATTATTCTACCGAGCTGGGTGGGAACAAGCTGCTTATTGGAGCGGTTGACGTAGTAGCGGTCGAGCAGTACCGAAATAATCGGTGCATAAGTCGACGGGCGCCCGATGCCTTTTTGTTCCAGCATTTTAACGATACTTGCATCGGTATAACGGGCTGGCCCCTGCGTAAAGTGCTGTTCGGGCGTAAGGCTGTCCACCGTCAGGGTGTCGCCGGTTTTTAACGCCGGCAATGCCTTGCCTTTTTCTTCTTTTGAAAGGAGAAGATTGAGCACGGCGTAGAAGCCTTTGTCCGTTACCTTGGTAGAAACCGTTCTAAAGACCGCATCTCCGGCGGAAATTTCATAGCTGAGCGTTTCCGTCTTTGCGCCGGTCATCTGGCTTGCGGTAAAGCGTTCCCAGATAAGGGTATAGAGGCGCAGCTGGTCGCGGTTGAGGTAGTCTTTCAGATAGTCGGGCGTATAACTACAGTATGTGGGGCGGATACCTTCGTGGGCATCCTGCGCTTTTGCGCCGACGCTGTAAAAATTGGTTTTTTCCGGTAGATAGGCGGGATACTGCTCGCCGATCCACTTGCGGACTTCCGCAAGGGCAACGTCGGAGATACGCACAGAGTCGGTACGCATATAGGTGATTAACCCGACGCGGCTTGAACCGACGGCAATACCTTCGTACAGCTGCTGCGCAATCTGCATTGTTTTACGGGAGGTAAAGCCGAGCCGATTCGCTGCCGTTTGCTGCATCGTAGAGGTTGTGAATGGAGGTTTAGGATGGATGGTCTTTTGGGTGCTTTTGACATCGGTAACCGTTGCTTCTTTTCCATTCAATACATCAATGATAGCCTGTACTTCACGCTCATTTTTTAACGCAGGTTTTTCTCCTTTATATAACGCGAGCTGGGCATCAAAGGTGGTTTTTCCTTTTTTAAAGGCGCCTTCCAGCGTCCAAAATTCTTCGGGGATAAAATTTTCCACCTCCGCTTCCCGTTCACAGATGAGGCGCAGCGCAACCGACTGTACCCGCCCTGCGGAAAGTCCGTTCTTTACTTTTTGCCAGAGCAGGGGCGAAAGGTTATAGCCGACAAGCCGGTCGAGTACGCGGCGGGCTTTTTGCGCGTTGACCTTTGCCTCGTCGATATCCATAGGATTTTGCACGGCGGTTTTAATTGCCTGCGGGGTGATCTCGTTAAAGACGATACGGTTTATCGGCACATTTTCGCATTTTTCCCGTATCGCATGGCAGAGGTGATAGGCGATAGCTTCCCCTTCGCGGTCATTATCACTGGCGAGAAAGACGTGTTTGGCGTTCTTTGCATCTTGCTGCAGTTCTTTGAGTAACTTGGCTCTACCTCGTACGGTGATATATTCGGGCTGGAAGCCGTGCTCGATATCGATTGCGATACGAGACTTCGGTAAATCGATCAAGTGCCCCATCGAAGCCTTAACCGTATAGCCGTTGCCCAAATATTTTTCGATTGTTTTTGCTTTTGCCGGCGATTCTACGATAATCAAGTTTGTTTTTTTCGTTTTTGCCGCGGTTTTTTTCGCCATTTATCGTGCTCCTTTCTTAAAACAAAGGTAGTTGTGTCTGTTGCTCTCTCTGCAAATATTGCAAAGTTGGGTTTGCCCATTCGCGTAAAAGGTCGCCGGCATGTTCAACCGGAATTGCCCCGTCCTCAGCAAGTTTTTTACAGCCGGTATTCTGCACGGAATCCTGCAGTCCGCCGTATATGCACACGTCGCGTCCTTGCTCAAGGGCAAAGTCAGCCGTAATGAGCGCTCCCGATTTTGTCGGCGCTTCGACGACAACGGTTGCGCGGGCTAACCCCGAAATGATTCGGTTACGCTGCGGAAAGCGATAGGCAAGCGGCAGTTCCCCGGGCGCATATTCGCTGAGGATGCATCCGCCCGTTTCGAGTATCCGGCCTGCGAGCCGTGCATTGCTCTGCGGATAGAGCCGGTCAAGCCCGCAGGCGAGTACAGCTGTCGTTAGGCCGCCACCTTCCAAGGCTCCCCGATGAGCAAAAGTGTCGATGCCGCGTGCCAGCCCCGAAATAACGGGAATACCGGCGTGCCCGCATTCGGTGCCTAGCTGCAGTGCCGCTTTAATGCCGTTCCCTGTCGGGCGGCGCGTACCGACAATTGCTACTGCGGGCGTATCGGCTTGCGGTAAGACGCCGCGGTAGTATAGCAAGAAAGGCGCATCGGGGATTTCCCGCAGCAGGGGAGGGAAGTCGGGATCATCGTAAAACGTCATGTTGATTCGGCAATACTTCATCAGCGACTCGGCTCTTTCCACTGCCTGCGGCAGCTGTTCGGGTTTATAACTGCGCGTGCGGAGTGGTCGCTGTATCATCCGGCTGAGCGTATCTATTGAACTTACTGTAAGTGCTTGCGAAGTGTCAAGCGTGCGGGCAAGTAAAAGCCTCTCGCTGCCTTTGAGAAAAGAGCAATAAGAGAGGGCTATGTAGAGTTTCCGCTTTTCGGAATCGGTTGTTGTGTTCATCAAAGTATGTGAGAATCCTGTTGTTTACTGCTTATTACCGCATAGCCGACCGTCAAAGCCTTAGCGCCGCGCATTTTCTACAAAAGCTTTATTCCGTTCGGCGTCGGCGCGCTGTTCGGCGCTCCCGCTCGTTTTGATAATGCGGTCGTAGGCGGCAATCGCTTTTTCATATTGACCGGTCATGTAATAAGCGCGCCCGAGGATGAACAGGGAGTCCAGCGGCTTTTTTTCGCGGGCGGCAACCGGTTCCATAATTGTGATGGCATCTTCCGGCCGGTTCAATTCAAAGACATAGAGAACGGACAGCGCGTACACCGCCCGCGTATAGGTGGGGTCAAGCTCCACCGCGCGCTTATAGGCGGAAACCGACAGGTCAAAATATGAGCGCCGCTCGTCGAGGCTCATATTCGGGTAATCGAGGGTGCTTTTTGCGATAATAGCGGCACATACGCCGATTTGATAAAATACATGTTGATTTTCCGGGAAGTATTCCAATGCGCTGCGGAAGGCTTCAATCGCTTTTTTGTACATCTTTTTATCCATGTATCGGCGGCCGAGAATTTTGTACCAAATGCCGACTCGCTGCTCCATAGTCAGTATCTCATTGACCTTTCCCTGATATTTTTTTATGGCCGATTCCAATTCTTCTATAGAAGAGGGGTTTTTGACACCCATTTCCATATCCTGCATCCGCCGTATAAAGGCATTATCCTTACAGGCAACGCAGAGGAAAAGAATGGAACACAGTAGACCAATATACGGAATTTTTTTTGATTTCATATATATCTTCATATTGACATATTTATATATCTTTGTCCGATTGTCAATATTACGGCGGCGGCAAAGGGCATCAGACAGTTTTGGAAATCTTGCGGTTCCTTTGCTTTTTAACTATAATATGCCCTCAGAATCGGGAAACGCCGGTTAATTCGAGGAGTGTAAATAAAAGCCGTACAGATAGCACGACTTTTATTTACACAAGTTTGCTCAAACGCAAACTTGTATATCATCTGCACGTTCTCGCTTCGTTGCGAACGTGCGTAAAAAGTCAATCGAAAGTTGATACTTTCTTCTTGACTTTTTATGGGAGTTGTTTATGTCTGCTAAGGAAATACCGATTGAAGAAATCGCGCTGCAAATTGTTCTTTCCATTGGAATTATCGTTATCGCTGCAAAGTATCTGGGACTTCTTGCTAAAAAAATCAATATTCCGCAGGTTGCAGGGGAAATTGTTGCAGGACTTTTCTTACGCTATCTACCTTTTTTCCGTAACTTCGGCGGGGTCGAACCGAATATTATCTACGCTGAAACCAACCAGTTTATCGAATATATGTCCGAAATCGGCGTTATCCTGATTATGTTCTCCGCCGGCTTGGGAACTAATTTAAAATCGCTTGTTAAATCCGGTGTAAAATCCACCGTGATTGCTGCATGCGGTGTTATCGTACCATTGGTTTTAGGTACGGTTATGGCGTTAGGTTTTTGGGGGTTTGACGGCTTCGGGACACCGGTATTTTATCAGGCGCTGTTCATCGGTACTATTTTAACGGCAACTTCGGTCAGTATTACCGTCGTTGCATTGAAAGAGTTAGGGAAAATAAATTCGGAAGTCGGTCAAACAATTATCAGCGCTGCAATCATCGATGATGTATTCGGTATCATTGTATTAACGGTTGTCCTCGGTGCAAGTTCCGGTAAGGGCGACTACCTCGGGCTTATGATAAAAACGGCAGCATTCTTTGCCGCTTCGTTGGTTGTGGGATATCTGATTTACCGAATTTTTAAATGGTATGATGGCCGGCACCCGCATTCCCAGCGTATTCCGATTTACGGGTTGGGAGTCGCGTTGATTTTTGCCTACTGTACCGAACGTTTCTTCGGTATCGCCGATATTACCGGGGCTTATGTTGCAGGGGTTGTATTTTGCAATTTGCATGATGCCTCCTATATGGAGAGAAAAATAGACATCAATTCGTATATGTTTTTTAGCCCACTCTTTTTTACTGCTATAGGACTTAAAACGGACTTAAGCGGACTGAATATGAGCTTGATATGGTTTTCGATCGCCTTTGTGCTTGTCGGTTGTATCACCAAAATAATCGGCTGCGGCGGTTCGGCACTGGCTTTGGGCTTTAAGCGGCAGGAATCGCTCCAGATAGGGCTGGGAATGATGGTGCGCGGTGAGGTGGCTCTCATCGTAGCTCAAAAGGGACTCGCTGTCGGTATGGTTCAGGCTGAATATTTTGCACCGGTTATTTTGCTGATTATTGTTTCTTCTATGATTGTGCCTATTTTGCTGGGAAAAGCTTTTTCGGAAAAGAACCTGCCTCCGGCTGGGACAACCGCCGTATAGAAAGAATTATCGATGGCACCGTAAAAACATATCCTATTTTTTTTAATTATCGGGAAGCGGAAAGCTAACCGCAATATGGTATACTAAGGAAGTGCTGATTAAAGCGAGGAGGTATATATGAATATTTCACCGGAACTTTTAAAAAAGTTTGAGCGCGACTATCGCGCAGAGCCGTCGAATACGGTTATTGCAGGGGCTGTCGCTAAGAGCGGCATCGAGGATGCATCGTTTAACTATGATGTCCGCCGCCGCCACAATTTTTGTTTTTCGCACGAAACGGAGCGTGGAGAAATTACCAATCAAAAGAAGAGCGGCCGCTGCTGGATGTTTGCTTCGTTGAATGCAGCCCGTGTAGAAATAATGAAAAAGCTCAACTTGGAAACCTTCGAGCTTTCCCAGAACTACACGCTATTTTGGGATAAACTCGAAAAATCCAATTACTTTTTTGAAAGCATTTTGGAGACCCTTGACGAACCGCTCGAAGGACGGCTGCTCGCGCATTTGCTGGCCAATCCTATTCAGGACGGCGGACAGTGGGATATGTTCTCCGGTATTCTGCAAAAATACGGCGCCGTGCCTAAGGATGTGATGCCCGAAACCTTCCATTCTTCCGACACGCGCTTCTTTGTTGCCGAATTAACCCATCGTCTCCGTAAATACGCACAGCTGCTGCGGGATGGGCACAAGGCGGGAAAGTCCGTCAAAGAGCTCCGCGCAGACAAGGAAACCTATCTTTCACATGTATACAGCTTTTTGGTTAAGGCGCTCGGCGAGCCTCCCCGCGTATTCGACTTTGAATGCCGCGATAAGGATAAGAAGTTTCATAAAGCGGAGCAGATTACCCCGCAGCAGTTCTTTAAAGAGTATGTCGGTTGGGATTTAAACAATAAAATCAGCTTAATCAATGCGCCCACGGCGGATAAGCCTTACGGCAGAGCCTACACGGTAAAATTCCTCGGCACCGTAAAAGAAGCGGAGCCGATTCACTACATCAACGTGCCGATTGACGTGCTTAAAACGGCAGCTATCGAATCGATTAAAGCCGGTAAGCCGGTCTGGTTCGGTTGCGATATGGGTCCGTATATCTGCCGCCCCGAAGGTATTATGGACACGGAAGTATACCTCTACGCTAAAACGCTCGGCGAATTACCTGAATTCACCAAAGCGGAACGGCTCGATTACGGCGACAGCCTTCTTACCCACGCAATGGTATTGACCGGCGTTGATCTGGATAAATTAGGAAAGCCGATTAAATGGCAGGTAGAAAATTCGTGGGGCGACGAATCAGGCAAAAAGGGAATGTTCTCGATGTCCGATGCATGGTTCGATGAGTATACCTATCAGATTATGGTAGAAAAGACCTTTGTCGATCAAAAATGGCTCGACGCCTTAAAACAGCCGCTTGTTCAGCTTGAACCATGGGATCCGATGGGAGCGCTGGCGCGGGGGTAGGAAAACGGGTTATCACTCGGATTTTTATTCGTGTGGAGAGTTTAATACCCCGATGCTTGCGCCGGGGCTGTTGATTACAGGGCATCTCTAAAAAGCTAAACCGAGTCTTTAGAGATGCTATGGGCTTTAAACAGTTATCGATTTTTAAAAAGTTTTCCGTCCCTGCATAAGGTTAAAAAGCGCTTCAAACATCTCTTTTACCGTGCTGCCGTACCGTGTGTCAAGCTGCTCCAGTACGGAATCGATCTTTTTCTTTCCCTGCATTTCCGCATCGGCAATCGAACCGCTTGAACTCAACAACGCAATCGCTTTTTCTACCGCAGGGGAATCAATACCTTCTCGCCGCGCCTGCTCAAAATAAGCGGTAAGAGCTGCCGCATCTTCGGGATGTTTTTCGATATGCAGTATTGCGGGCATACTCTTTTTTCCTTCTACAATATCGTCGCCGCGTTTTTTTCCGGCATTTCCCGTGCTGATATTTTTTACATCGTCGAGTATCTGAAAGCCGACTCCAACCCTTGTAAAAAGCGCTGCAAAAGATTGGCTTTCTTCATCTTCTTTTCCGGCAGCGCGCATACCGGTATAGGCGGCAAGTGCGGCAAGCGCCCCTGTCTTTAAACTGATCATTCGTTCATAATCCTGCCGCGAAGGAAAAAAACCGGCAGTCCGATGCCAGTGGATATCGAGCGCCTGTCCTTCATGCAGGGCTCGGATATGCGTAAGCGCTGCGCCATATAAATCGAGCTTTATGCTTGCAGGAGCCTGATAGCTTTCAAGCGATTGCAATGCTCGAAAGTAAAGCCAGCTGCCCGAATTAAGTGCCGAATCGAGTCCGTAGGCTACGTAAGCGGCAGGCTTTCCCCGGCGCAGTTCTGAATTGTCTTCTATATCATCATGAATAAGACTTGCCGTATGGATTCCTTCGACCAGCGGCGTAAGTGTGTAGATATCCTCGTTTTTGCCCTCTGCAAGCTGATAGGCAAGAACAGTGAGCAGCGGTCTCCAGCGTTTTCCGCCGCCGGATACCAACGAGGCGCATGGAGCGGATAGAAGTGCAATAGGATTTTGTTCCGTAGCGGACTCCGGTACATCGGGCAAAAATGCAGTGCGCAGGGCGCCTTCAATTTTTTCAAGCCGTTGCTTAAATTCATCATTCATACTACTATTATACTTCATATTTTATTGATAGAGAACTACTCTAGCAAAGTGCAAAGGCATCGAATAGTTTCTAAATATAGCCCGCAGAATAAATAGGGGTTGTTCAACCAAAATTTCGCCGCTTTGCGGCTCAAATGGTCGCCCAACCTCTATTATTCTGCGATATTGATTCACTCTTTCGATACCTTTGCACTTTTTTGAGTAAACAAAAAGGAACACATGGGAAATCAGTATCGGGAACCGGACTATTGGTCGCGTAAGGCTTTTGCGGAAGGCTATCCTGCGCGGTCGGTTTATAAATTGGAAGAAATGCAAAAAAAGTTTAATCTATTTGGAAAAAACGACAGCGTGCTTGACCTCGGCGCCGCGCCGGGAAGCTGGACAACGTTTTTGCTTAGGTTTCTTTCTCCGGAAGGGCGCGTGTGCGCAGTTGATTTACAGCCGCTTTCGGAGTCGATACAGGATATGCGGCTTTCGTTTTTCCAAGGGGATCTGACAGCGGCGGCCATGGCTGCTGCGGTAAAAAGCTGCGGCCCCTACCGTTCCGTTATCTGCGATGCGGCGCCCGCAACCACCGGCAATAAAACCGTCGACACTGCCCGCTCTGCCGCCCTTGTCGATATGGCGCTTTACTATGCCGAAACACAACTTGAAGCTCACGGCAGCTTTGTCGTTAAAATATTTCAAGGCGGCAGCGAGCAGCAATACCTACAGCAGATGCGGAAGTTGTTTAAAACCGCCCGCGCCTTTAAACCGGAAGCATGCCGCCGCAGCAGCTTCGAAACCTACCTACTCGGCTTGGATTTTAAAGGGTAAACGCATCAAATCATTTTGACTATAGTGCAACATAATTTTATAGGTAATACTTGACTATATAGAAAAATATGTATTATTATATATTTAGGAGATGCTGAAATGTTAGTGGAAACTGCTCAAATTATGCCGATAACCTTGTTGCAGAAAACTCTTACGCAGACTGTCAGAAAGATTTCTGAAGACAAACAGCCGATTTTTATTATGAAAAACAATGTTATGGAAGCTGTTATGATTCCATTCGACCGTTACGAAAAACTTTCAGAATTAGAAGAACTTGCAGAACATAAAGAAATTTTTTCGATGGTTCAAGACAGACTGAAGCATTATGATTCTTCAAAGACAGTCAGCTTGTCATCGTTGAGAAATAAATAATGACAAAAAAATGGGAAGAAAAACGAGAGCAATTCGAAAAAATCCAATTAATTCCGGAAGCTGCTGAAGAATATAATAATTTGGATGGCAGTATCAAAATTGAGGTTGATAAAAAATTCGTAAAACTTGATAAAAATCCTTTTCTTGGTTTTCCATTAGGCAATAAAGCTGATATGGATTTAACAGGTTTTTATAAACTTTATGCCTGTGGAAAAAGTGTTCGTATTGTTTATCGACTTCTGACTCCGGAAAAAGTAGAAATCATAGAAATTTGGGGAATCGGAAAACGTGAGAATATGAAAGTTTATAAAGATGTAGATCACAGAAAAAACGAATGACAGTTCTCTATTATTTCCTTGACAACTCCTATCACTAGCCCTTACAATATATATAAATATTTTTAACATCATAAGAGGAGCTTCGTGATGGGAATTGGAACAGAAAATATAAGAACAATTGCGATTGCAGGGCATGGACAGTCCGGCAAAACAACGCTTATTGAAAATCTTGCGGCAGTAACGGGTACAATTGCACGGGCGGAAACGGTTGCAGGCGGTAAAACGCTCAGCGACTACACGCCCGAAGAAATAGAGCGAAAAATTTCGATATATTCGGCGCTGGTGTCGATGAACTGGAACGATATGGTGATCAATTTTTGGGATACACCCGGTTCTTCTGACTTTATGGGTGAAGTTATTGCAGCTTTCCGCTCGGCGGAAACGGGATTGATGGTACTCGATGCAAAATCGGGAGTACAGATTGAAACCATTAAATACTGGCGCGACCTTGACCGCCGGAATAAACCCCGTTTGGTGTTTGTCAATAAGATGGATGAAGACCGCGCCGATTTCGATCATGCAATGCAGGATGTCAAAACTCAGTTTAAGGCTGATGTATTTGCGGTTACCTTTCCTATCGGCAAAGGCGCCGATCTTACAGGGATCGTCGATGTCCTGCACGGTGTTGCTTATCAAACAGATTCAAACGGTAAAGAAAAGGAAATACCTATTCCCGATTCGGCAAAAAAACAATATGAAGAAATGCGCGAGGTACTCGCAGGGGCAGCCGCGGAAGGCGATGAAGATTTATTAGTAAAGTTCATCGACGAAGGAGAACTCAGCAGCGATGAAATTGCGAAAGGACTCACACTTGCGATGAAAAACAATAGAATCGTGCCGATCTTTGCCGGAGCCGCGCAAATGGGACTCGGTTTAACGGCGATTTTACGTTTTATCACAGAGATTTTACCCTCTCCGGCCGGTTGTTTGGAACGCGCAGTAAAGGGTGAAGAAGAGTGTACCATCAAAATCGATCCGGAACCTGCATTCTCCGGCTTTATCGTTAAAACCGCAAACGACCAGTTTTCGGGGAGGCTTTCATACATCAAAGTTATTACCGGTACGCTCGTATCGGACGCGGAAGTATATAACATCAATGAACAAAAGAAAGAACGCGTCGGTAAGTTATACCGTGCTGCGGGAAAGAAACTGACCGAAGTAAAGGAACTTGTAGCCGGAGATGTCGGCGTTGCGGTTAAACTCGCGGCAGCAAAAACCAACGATACCCTTGCCGCCTCTCAAGATTGCCCGCCGTTTGTGAAACTGCGTAATCCCGATCCTATCTATTCGCTTGCGGTAGCCGCCGTCGATAAGAAAAACGACGACAAGCTCGGGGAACAGCTGCTTCGCGCCTGCGAAGAAGACATGACGCTTTCTTTTGTCTACAACCCCGAAACAAAGCAGAATGTATTCTCCGGCATGGGAGACTTGCATACCTCTATCGTGCTTGACCGCATTAAAAAGCAGACAAAGATTGAAGTACAAACTTCTATTCCCCGCATCGCCTACCGCGAAACTATCCGCCAAAAAGCGCAGGCAGAATATACGCATAAGAAACAGTCGGGTGGACACGGTCAGTTCGGGCGGGTCGTACTGGCGATTGAACCGCTGGAGCGTGGTGCAAAATACAGCTTTACCAACGCGGTATTCGGCGGGGCGATTTCCAAGGGTTACATTCCCGGTGTCGAAAAGGGTGTAAAAGAAGCGATGGAAAACGGCGTTATGGCGGGTTATCCCGTTGTCGATGTCGGTACGACGGTATTGGACGGTAAAGAGCATCCGGTAGACTCTTCGGAAATGGCCTTTAAGATCGCCGCCCGAAACGCATTTAAAAATGCAATGCGCAATGCGGGGCCGATTCTGTTGGAACCGATTATGAATTTAACGGTCTACGTGGAAACTGCCTACCTCGGCGATATTATGAGTGATCTTTCTTCACGCCGCGGACGCATTCTCGGTCAATCCCAGCTTGCAAATGGTATTGAAGAAATTCGCGCACAAGTACCGCACAAAGAACTGCTCCGCTACGCTATCGATTTACGGTCGATGACCAGCGGCACCGGCTCATTCGAGATGTCGTTTGATCACTACGATCCGATATCCGGTAAAATTGCCGACGAGGTAGTTGCCGCGGCCAAGGCATTTATCGAAGAACAAGAGGAGTAATATCTTTAGCTGCAATACTTAAAATTAAATCATTGATATATAAAAATTTAATTTTGAATTTGTTGAGGATGTCCCGAAAGACAGAAACTTTTGGGACATTCCCGTTTCACCATATAAAAAAGTTGGCACATATACACAGAGAGGAGAGTATTATGGCAGAAACAACAGCAATGCAGGAATATCAAAATCCCCCTAAACAAATTCTTATTTTTGATTTATGTACCAACCTCGGATGGATAGCAGCTAATTTTGTTACATCACCCTTTGTCGGAAGTACCGGTAGTTTAAGCGAAGTTGTCAGAACAAAAGCCTTTATTATCGGCATCCTGTTGGCAGCGATCAATCCTATCATACGTTACAAAATTATGATTCCTGCAATCATAGACTGGAAACGGAATCCGGACAAAGCAAAAAAGTATATCGTACTATATGAAAGACTTGTTATGATTATCCCGCTTGTAATAGCCTTTACCATTCCTTTTTTTATTTCTATAGAAATGGGGTTAATAGGAAATGTCGGCATCTTCTTATCCGCAGTCTTTAGTACGATTGGAAATATCTTTTTAATCGGAAGTTTGTTTGCTTCAAGTGCGATTAGAAGTTTTGAAAAATGGGCATCATTCGTTCCGATCGAAGAAGGTACGCTCTCTCTTTCTATGTTAAAGCGCGTAGCGTTTATGTCCGTTACCTGTATTTTCGCAGTGGTTCTTTTAGTGCTTGCACCGATTGTACGGTACCAGCAACATGATACCCACACCAAGCTTATTACAGCAGTTTTACCGCTTTTTATATATGGTTTAATTTTTTCAGTATTTAATTTATTGGCCATCATACGTTCATTTGAAAGAAGAATAGTGTTGATACAGCAAATTGTCAGGAGATTAGCAAACGGAGATTATCGGCAAGAAATTCTTAGTGCATGGACACGGGATGATATAGCTCTGTTATTATTAGACTTTAATAAATTGCTTACATTTAATAAAAACTTCTTAACAGAACTGAATGAAAGTGTTACCGTTTCAACTCATACGGCAGAGGCGTTGTCTTCCAATATGAAGATAACTTCTACGGCTGCCGAGAAGATTGGCGAGAGTGTATCTTTTGTGCGAGACCATATTCAAGAGCAGTTGAGCGGTGTTTTAGAAATGCAGGAAAACATCCATCAAGCTATAGAGAATATCGAAGACCTTGATAATAGTATTGAAACACAATCGACTTCTATCGGCCAAGCTGTTTTCGTTATTGAACGGATGGTTTCCGATATTCAATCGGTTACCCATACGATAGAAAATACCGTTGATTCGATTAAGCATCTAAATAGTGCTGCCGATGCCGGTAATACCGCAGTATCGAATGCTCATGCAATTGTAAAAAACATCAGTGAACAATCTGAGGGCTTGCTGGAAGCAAGTAATGTCATTCAACATATTGCAAGTCAAACCAACTTGCTTGCAATGAATGCCGCAATCGAGGCAGCTCATGCAGGGGATATCGGCAAGGGGTTCGCGGTTGTCGCTGATGAAATTAGGAAACTTGCAGAAGAATCAAGCACGCAAGGTAAGACCATTACGACAGTGTTGAAAACACTGAAAGAAAAGATTGAAGCATTGAATTCGGTTGCGGAAGAAACTGCTATTCAGTTTGCAGAAATTATGCAGCAGCTCTCGACGGTTAATAGCGGCAGTAATACTATTATGGACTCGGTGACGAAACAAAATGACGGTAATGCACAAGTGCTCGAAGCTGTCAAAGAAATCAATGTCATAACGGCAAAGGTTAAGCAAAGTTCTTTACAAATACGCTCAGGTAATACGGAAGTGGGTAAAGAAATGACAAGGCTTGTTGAAATTTCTCAAAATATCGACAGTACGATAAGCAGTGTAAGCGGCGACACGGAACAGATTAGAAAAGTTATCGATGAGGTAAGCGACAGCAGCGCACGGAATCGAAAAGCTGCACAGAGCGTCATGAAGTATCTAAACCAGCTTTCGCTGTAATGAAGACGATACACAGGGAGCTTCTGTTATACGGATAATGGAAAATATGCTTGAGAAGTTCCCTGCTTCATTAGTATAAAAGCAATCAAATTAACGGAAGAAACCGTTTGCCGATACATTTATCGCAAAAAGACAAACAATACGGTTACGAAAATACCGAAATAGTGTGCGTCCGGCGCATACAGCTAATCCCAATCTCTGACGGCGCCTACAATGAGGCAAACGCCGAAAACAAAAACCACAACCGCTATTATTTTCAAAAAATAGTAGGATTATTTTTTATCCATTGCTCAATACGCTCGTCCATAGTTTACCTCCTCCTGTCCCATTTTTCTAAAGATTATTGAATAATTTCTAAACCATGTAAATACGCAAATTTGATTAAACTTGCACCGTAAAAGTCCTCAAAATGTAAATCGATATTTTCTTTTGGAATTTCTTTTAATGAGCTATAAAACGAAATATATTTTTTCTTTAACTTATCTTTTTTGATGACTTTATTAAAATATCTTTCAGCCGGCTCTTTGCCGCCAAAATAGTAGATATAGTAGGGCAAAGCATACCCTTTTAATGAGCCGTTTAAAATTCTTTCGATATTTTTATTTGTATCTTCAAAGTCTGCAAATAAAGGCATAATGTGTTTATGTAATAATCCCGTAATTTGCGTTACGGTATCTCTATAGCTTGCTCCGGCCAACTGCCACCAAGCGCCCGCTTCTCGTCCGGCTAAAGAACTAAGTTCTCCGCCGTAAATAATTCCTTCACTGGTTATGCCTGCTTTTTTCATAGCCTTTGAATAAATGTTGATATGCGGGATAAACTCAACATTAGATTCACAGTTGTATCTATTGGCTTGAAAATATATTTCAAAAATAATGTCTTTGTTATTTGCAATTTTTCGTAAAGTCTTTCCTTTACCTAACACTTTAAAGTCGGGGAAATTGCGTGCTATTTCTTGCCATGCTTTTTCGCAAAGTTCTCTTGGTTTTATAACTTCCTCCTAAAAACTCATTTCAAAAATTCTAATATTTCAAAATCTTCACAGTCAAATGCGGTAATTTTATCCCAATCTCTTTTTAAGATAGGCCGTTAACAGTTTTTGAAATTTAAACATTTCATTATGGGTAATAATGGCGCCTTCTTTCCATTCGGTATGATCTTCATTCCATGTACGGATATCGTATACCGGTTAAGGCCGTTTATTCGTGCGGAGGGTTTAATACCCCGACACGAGCGTCGTAATAAAGGGTATTAAAGCCGACTGCAACCACCTTATAGAACATACAGTGCGAAACATTGAGCACTGTACCCCGATGCTCTGCGTCGGGATATGTTGATTGGAATAATCACCAAACGCTTGTAAAATCTGAAAATTGAGATACATTTTCAAGAAACATATCCTCATAGTGAACTTTCGTATTTTTGATGCGTATAAATCCAAAACCTGTATCATCATGAGGATAAGCAATAAGTCCTAATTCATCAAAAACAAAAAAACAATGTCCGTCAATTCCTTCATTCATCATCATTAACAAAGAGAACATAGCTATAACATCATAATCCGTAGTGAGAAATTTTTTGAATCCCAAAGATAAACAATTATCATTATCGTAAATAGAAGCGCTAATTGTTTCTATATATCCAAAATCAATCAGATACTTTTCTATGTATTTTATGTAATTGTTTATGTTGCTCTTATTTAGATTATATTCTTTTACTTTGAAAATATTAGAAACTATAATTATATTATTTGTATGTTTTCTAAAAAAATGCATAAAATAACCGACTATTTTATTTGCGCGAAAAATAGTGAAAGGTTTATTTCTTCTGCAATATCCTTTCCAACCTTTACTGTCGGTATAAGAATTTAAATTTACCCATTCTTGAATATTAAAATTTGAGTTATCCATTCTCGTGTCCATCTATCTATTTTTATACCATCAGTTTTTCATAATACTTTTCCAATTGTTTTATATTCCGTGCTCTTTTTAAAGAATCGGCATCATTTTTATCCGTATAGGTCAGCCATTTATTATATAAGTCATATAAAATTTTCTGTCCGGTTTCGGTTAAATCGAGATTCGTATATAAAAGTTTTACAATTCTGCCTTCTCTGTCTACAGGATTTTCCTTTATCAGCTTCTTTTCATAGGCAAAATTAAGGAATGTAATATTTTCTTCATATAGAGTATAAATAGTTTCGGGATAACCTCTATAACTTTGAAATAAAAATCCTATATCAAGGACAACTTCTTTTAGAAAATATAATTCATGATAGACATAATGTATGATTTTTTCAAGATTCTCCTTATCTTCAAGATTTGTAACTTCAATCAATTGATAATACTTCCAATTAAATAAATTTACCGGTTTAAAACAAGGCACTATATTTTCCGTTTTTTCAAAAGTTGGTGCATAAAGGACATAAAACTTTTCCTGATACAGTACTCCGATTCGTTTCCCTGACACAAGTACAATATAATCTTCAAAAATGGCTTCCAGTGAAAAATTATTTATTCCTTTGCATTGTTTTTCCATATACTGAGCAAATTTTTTAGTGGTCATTTATTTTCTCTCTCCTAATCCGAACATAATTCATATCCGTTTTTATCTTTCAAATTATACATGATTTTACGGTGTTTTTCCATCCATCAAAGAGTCTTTGCGTTCTTAGCATCTTTGCGGTTAAAAAAAATACTCCCTTACAAAATTGAGGTAATTGTGGTATAATACAATCAATGAGGGGATGGCTATGAGTACGGCAAATAGAAAATATAAAGACTCGGTTTTTGTAGATCTTTTCAGTGAAGATGAAAAGGCAAAAGAGAATTTTTTATCGCTCTATAATGCCTTGCATGGAACGAATTTGCAAATGTCTTGTCCTGTAGAAAACATAAGGCTCGATAATGTTATGTATATGAACATAATCAACGATGTTTCCTGCCTTGTAGACAATAAGATTATCGTCCTTGCAGAGCACCAATCAACCATAAACGAAAATATGCCCAGTCAAGGAATGTACTTCCGTGTACATTCCTTGACTTCGAGTTTTGAGCTATGCTCAAAACATCGTAAAGCTAAAACCACCGCCATCCGTGGCGGTACTGAAATGACTTTTGCAAATAGACGAAGTAGATACAAGGCACAAACAAAAAACACCCGCAGGCGTGCTTTTTGCACGTCGAGGACTGTTTTTTGTGAAGTAACGCAGTAGATACTCGTATATTTGTAAAAGAGCCTGAAACTACAGTTTTAAAACTTTCCGATGCCTTTATTACAAAACCTGAACAAGTGCCGCTGGAGTTAACGGTACGGGTTCTCAATATCAACACGAACAAAGCAAATAAAGTTTTAACAGCCTGCAAACCACTTGAAGAATACAGCCTCTTTGTAGAAGAGGTAAGAAAGCAAACCCAACTCGACAGCGAAAACGGTTTTACCAATGCGGTAAAGATATGCATAGAAAAAGGAATATTAAAAGAATACTTACAGAGAAAATCACGGGAGGTAATAAACATGTTAGTAGCAGAATACGACTACGATACTGATATTGCGGTACAGCGTGCCGAAGAACGGGAAATCGCCTTTGCTGAAGGCATCGCAGATGGCTCATACCAAACAAAGCTTGAAACGGCAAAGCTGATGAGATAT
This sequence comes from Treponema sp. OMZ 805, assembly GCF_050937395.1. Lineage (NCBI taxonomy): Bacteria > Pseudomonadati > Spirochaetota > Spirochaetia > Treponematales > Treponemataceae > Treponema > Treponema sp. OMZ 805. The sequence goes on from NZ_JACCLP010000001.1 coordinate 233,001, forward strand.
GAAAATCTTGGCATTGACTTAATTTCAAAGGTTACAGGGCTTTCCGTTGAAGAAATAAAAGCTCTATAAAAATCAGCCTTTTTAAAAATAGGCGGTGCAGATGTAAAATGAAACCGCAAGGAACGCCAAGGGTAAATAAAAGAATATGTCATCAAAACATCATTAAAAATTCCTTTGCGCTCTTTGTATCTTTGCGGTTAAATTAAAAAAAATCCTCAAAAGATTGAAATATCTAAAAAACCGTGCTATACTGTACACTAATGACAGAAAAACACACTGATAGCAGCAGCTACAACCATTCTCACCAAAAAAATGCGAAAAGAGAAGTAAAGTACTTGACACGCAGCAGTGTGCCTGACACAATTTTTAGCAACAAGCAACAAGCAACAAGCAACAAGCAACAAGCAACAAGCAACAAGCGGACAAAGCGGTATAAGCGCGTAATCTGCACAATGCACCCAGAACACACACAAATTTCCTCAACTAATAACACGCACAGGACAGGAGCACTGTCTTTGTGCGTTTTTTACATTACACCGTTTAAGGAAACCGCAACGCCCGCAGAGAACGCAAAGGATTATAAAAGAATGTCTTACAAAGCCTCTCTTAAAACACCTTGCGTCCTTGGCGTGCTTAGCGGTTAAATTAAAAATATAAGGAGGGTTATTCTATGAAACACAAGAAAAGAGGGGCGGCGCTCATCACAGCCGCAGTTTTAGCGCTCATTGCGCTCTTTGGAATGACCGCCTGCCCGAATGCAGCGGGCGGAGGCGGAAATGGTGGAGGAGGCGGAACGCCTACGCCAAAGCCTAAGCACGCCATAACATTCAGCGTGGACGGCGGAAACGGCACGCTCAAAGCGACAGTTGGCGGCACCGAAATCAATTCGGGTGCTGAGGTGGAACAGGGTAAAACGATTGTCTTTACGGCAACAGCTAACTCAGGCTACCGGGTAAAGGGCTGGACGCTTGACGGCAAGGCCGTAAACGGCACCAACAATTCCTATTCATTTCCTGTTACCAAGGCGGTAACCGTGAAGGTGAACTTTGAAAGCGGCGGAACTCCGCCCACACCGCCCGTGCCCGTATCGTGCAGCATAACATTCAGCGTGGACAGCACTACGCCAAACGGTACGATCAAAGCGACAGTCGGGGGCACCGAAATCAATTCGGGTGGTGCAGTCGAAAAGGGCAAAACCGTAACCTTTACGGCAAATCCCAACCCCGGTTACAAAGTAAAGGAGTGGCAGATAATCGGCACGGGAATGGTGTTTGAAGCGGGTACGGGAACTGCGGGAAACAACACGGCGCAGGTAAATCTTCAAGCCGATCTTACCGTAAAGGTGAGCTTTGAAGCGCTTCCGCCCGGCGAAGCTTCGTATACGGTAAAGCACTATCAGGAAGGAACGGACGGCACCTATCCTGCAGAGCCGACGGAAAGCGAAAATAAAAGCGGCACATCGGGAGACCCCGTCGTATACACGCCGAAAACCGGCGGAGTCTACGAGGGCTTTACCTACAATTCCGCTCTTACCAAAGTAAACGGAACCGTACAGACAGCCGGCACGATAGCCGCCGACGGCAGTACCGTTGTAGAACTCTATTACGAGCGCAATACTGTGAACGTAACCTTTAAACTTGCAGGCGGTAACATTGCAGGCAATGCGACCGATGTCGTAAAATCCGGCAAATACGGCACAGCTTTGGAAGTTCCCGCCGATCCCGTAAAAGCGGATTCCGTTTTTAAAGGATGGAATCCCGCACTGCCTTCAACTCCGGTCTTCCCCGCTGCAAATGCGGAATATACCGCAAACTGGGCGCTGCTTTATACTATCAATTTCGGCGTGGACGGCGGACACGGCACGCTCACTGCAAAAGTTGACGGTGCCGAAATCAGTTCGGGCAATAAAGTGGAACAGGGCAAAACCGTCGTCTTTACCGCGACGCCCGCCGATACCAATTTTGCCGTAGACAAGTGGACAAACGGCGGCAGCGACATACCCGAAGCGGGAGCGAACGAAACGTACAACCACACGGTAACGGCGAATGCGAACATCAAAGTAAAGTTCAAATATGCGGGAGCAGACCTCACGCTGGACAAGCGGGACGTTACCAAAAATAAGGGGGAAACTTTTCTTTACAGACTGGTAACGGCAGGATCGGGCAGTTACACGGCTGTTCCCGAACCGGCGGGCATCATCACGCTCGATACGTCGAATTTGAACGGCCACGGCAACATCAAGATAACTTTCAGCAAAGCCGGCGCAACGCGCATAAAGGTAACCGACACGCTAAGCGGACAGACCGACTTTTCGGGTACCATTACCGTAAAGCCTTCCGCCTTTATCCCCGACTACTTTGCAGAAGCCGGCGTGCGCTACCACGTAACGGATAAAACCGCTCTAAAGGTGAGCGTAACCGCCAATACTGATTCAGGGAATTACACGGCCTACACGGGAACAACGCTTGCCATACCCAAAGAAGTTATCCACGACGGCGAAACCTACACGGTAACGGATATAGAAGCTCCCTTCAGATGGGGAGATACGCTGCAAAGCGTAACGGTCGCAGCCGATAACACCTACCTTTCTTCAGTAGACGGCGTTATCTTTAACGGCGATAAAAGCATACTGCGCTGGTATCCGAAGGGTAAACCGGGCACTGATTACGAGGTTCCTTTAAGCGTAAAGACATTGGCAAAAGATTCTTTTGGAGGTGTTTCCGCACTGCAAACCATAAGGCTGCCTGACGGCTTAAAGCGTATTGAACAAGAAGCGATTTCCTACTGCACAAACGTGCAAAATCTTACGCTGCCTGATTCGCTTGAATATCTGGGATTTCGTGCACTGGAAGGTATAGCAATCACTTCACTTACCGTACCGCAAAGGATAACGGAGATTTCAGGGATTAAGGACTGTTCTCAGCTGCAGACGGTAGATTTGCCGTCACAGCTTACTAAGTTGGGCTGGGCATGTTTTTACAACTGTGGTGCCCTGACAACGGTAACGTGCAGAGCGACAACCCCGCCGGCTATTACGGCAAGCGGCCACGTGTTTGAAGATACGCCCATCAGTTCCGCAACGCTTAAAGTGCCCGCCGGCTCCAAAGCTCTCTACCAAGCCGCAGAAGGCTGGAAAGACTTCGGCACGATTGTGGGGTTTTAGAAATTGGTAATGGATAATTTAATTACAAATTACACATTACAAATTAACAATTAAATCGACCGCTCTCAAGTTGGAGAAAACTTCGGCTTCGGGGGCGGTTTTTTTGTGTGCGGGAGTTTCTTACAAACTTTTGTTACAGCCGGCTCGTAAAAATAACCGCCTCTATACGGATAGAAAATTCCGATTAAAAATGATATAATATAAACAATATTTAATTGGTGAAGGGCTTTTTACATGGCAAAAGAAATAAATACTTTAAAAGAAGACATAAAATGGCACGATACGAACTTGGCGCAATTTACGAAATAGATGCAGGCGAAAAATCCTATTATGCCCGCCTTTTAAATTGTGATTTATACGGAGTATTCGAACCTGTTTCCGGTGAAATATCAGAAGAAGCATTTGAGGATACACCGTACCGCCTGTATATTTCTATCGGCAGCTATGCAGTAAAACGAGGATTTTGGAAAAAGCTTTTTCCTTCGCCCGATAAAACGGATATTGAGCGCTGGAGCCGACCTCTGCATTTAGTTGTATTTACACCTTGGGACATTGAAGGTGCCCTCAACCGCCGAACTTCATTTGACAAATACGGCCATACTGAAATACTTGATGAAAAAACTTATATTCAATGCCTTAAACAGGGCTTTATTTCAATCATTCAACCTATGTACGAAAAAGTCCCGCAGTTCCTCAATAATTATTACGATGATTGGCCCGCAAGTGAAATTTACAGCGACGTTCTAACCGGAGCCGGCACGGCAGAACATCAACAAAAACAAATGAACAATTTAAAGAGACTGGGATTTGATGTTTCGAAGTAGCAAAACATGAGAAATAAAATGCTTACATTGAAAGAATTAATTAAAAATCAAAAAAATTTTAATGAAAGTTTCTTTGCGGAAGTGTCGGATAAACTATGGGAAATCGGAGAAATAGAAGAAATTAAAAATCAAACCGATGAAGACTTATTTCTTTTTCATATTGCCGTTAACATCATAGGAAATTGGAAGGGTGACGGTTGGTGGGAATTTATCTGTAACTACCCGCAGCTTATCCGTTATGTTCCCGACACATTGGCAGCATTAAAATTATCCGATATGAAAACAGCCTTTGAAAACGTGATAAAATGTTTCCCTGAAAATACGGTTTTTGAAGATTCGAGCACCTATGTAGATACGGTCAATTTTCTTCAAAATGTCAGATTCAAAATCAACACCCCCGACGCAAGCGTCGGGGTATGTTGTTCTCATAAGGTGGTTGCAGTCGGCTTTAATACCCTTTGTTACGACGCAGAGCGTCGGGGTATTAAATCCTCCGCACGAATAAGCGATACATATTTAAATTCGATTCCTGCAGATAAAAGAAAAGAAATGTCTGAGGCTTTACATAAAAGCATTGATGCTCTTGAAGCCTTGACGGATAAACGCTGGGCTTATGATGCAAAAGATGAAGGTTGGTCAGATGTAATTGATTTTATCGGAGAAAAGAAATAACGGAGAAAATGATAATGCACTATATCGGAGAATTAACAACATAAATAATAATTTGATAAAATGTGATAATGAAGACGATATTTATAAATTTAATGTACATTCAAATGTTTAATATAATTTAAAATTAAGGTGTTAAACGCGTTTGTATTTTATAAATATTACTGATATGCTATAATTACCATATCAGAAGGATAACAAAAATGAATAAATACATTGAATCGGAAAAAATAGAGTTAAAAGAAAAATATAGGGAGACGATTGTAAAAGAAATAGTATCTTTTCTTAATGGAGACGGCGGGACAATTTTTGTTGGAGTGAAAGATAATGGTATTGTAGTTGGTGTAAATAAAAGTGATGAAGTGCTTAGGAAAATATCCGATATTATTACATCACAAATAGAGCCGAATCCGCAAGACGAAATAAAATCAGAGATAAAATTTGATGATGAAAAACCAATCATTGTAATTCACATTAATAAAGGCAAAAACCATATTTATTGCCAAAAGAAGTATGGGTTTTCTTCTACCGGATGTTCGATAAGGATAGGAACAACTTGCAAAGAAATGACTCCGGAACAGATAAAAATAAGATATGAACAGAAATTTATTGATAGAGAATACATGATTAAGAAAAAATCAAATTCAAAAGAATTATCTTTTAGGGAGCTCAAAATATACTATTCTGAGAAAGGTTATCATCTGGAAGATAAGACCTTTGAAAGTAATTTGAACTTACGGAATGAAATCGGAGAATACAATTTATTAGCTGAACTATTATCGGATAAAAATAATATCCCTTTTATATTTGTAAAATTTCAAGGGAAAAACAAAGCTTCAATTTCTGAAAGAAGCGACTATGGCTATGGCTGCCTTTTAACAACTTATAGCAAAATAAAAAATAGATTACAAGCTGAAAATATCTGTATTTCAAATACAACAGTTAGACCTAGAAAAGATACCTATTTATTTGATTATGACTGTGTAAATGAGGCCATATTAAATGCTCTAGTTCATAATGATTGGCTGGTTACCGAACCGCAAATATCTATGTATAACGACAGACTTGAAATATTGTCACACGGAGGTCTTCCAAACGGCTTAACTAAGAAACAATTTTTCGAGGGTATCAGTAAACCGAGAAATGCAACATTGATGAGAATTTTTCTAACTATGGGTCTGACAGAACATACGGGGCATGGAATCCCGACAATTGTCGAGAAGTATGGAAAAAAAGTTTTTGAAATTGAAAGTAACTATATCCGCTGCATAATTCCATTTGAAAAAGAAGTTACGGCTGTGTTGACAAATAAAAATGTCGGTTTGAATGTCGGTTTGAATGTCGGTTTGAATAAAACAGAGAAAAGAGTAATTGAACTGTTAAGAGAAAAACCAAGCTATACTTCCGCTGATCTTGCAGAAAAAATAGAAGTTTCCAAAAGAACAATTGAAAGGACTTTTAAAACTTTACAAGAAAAAAACATAATAGAAAGGATTGGTTCAAAACGTGACGGAAAATGGATTGTAATAAAATAAAACAACCGAATCACTCAAATTACTTAAAACAACCACCTCCGTTACTTGAATGGAATGTAAAATAACTGCCAAAACGCCGAAAGATTTTCAACCAAAACGACGAAAGAAATATTGCCAAAACGCCGAAAAAACGACATAATATATGCAGAGGTAAAGTTTAATGAAAGAATATAGAGCCCGCATAGTAGACGATATGTTAAAAGACAAACTTGAGTCAAAAGGAGCTGTTGTTATTGAAGGCCCTAAATGGTGCGGAAAAACGACAACGGCAATGCAAGTTGCAGGCAGTATATTGAGAATGGATGAGCCAAGCAAAAGAGAAACAAATATCCAAATGTCTGAAATAGATCCCGGAAGATTGCTAAAAGGTAATGCCCCAAGGCTTATTGACGAATGGCAGATAGCACCAAAGCTATGGGATGCAGCAAGATATGAGGTTGATACAAGAGGTGAAGAAGGTCAATTTATACTTACAGGTTCGGCAGTACCGATAGAATCAAAAGAAATAACTCATTCGGGAACAGGACGTTTTACATGGTTAATGATGAGGCCAATGTCTTTATTTGAATCAGGAGATTCAACAGGAGAAGTAAGTTTAAATCAGCTTTTTGAAAATCCTAGTGTGATAGACGGTATGAATAATTTAAGCATAGAAAAATTGGCTTTTTTAATTTGCAGAGGCGGGTGGCCGCATGCCGTTGGAATGAAGGAAAAACCGGCATTACTCCAAGCTGAAGATTACTATGAAGCAGTCATAAAATCCGATATTAATAGAGCTGATGGTGTGAGTAAAAATCCGGAAAGAGTAAAAAGATTGATGAGGTCTTTTGCAAGAAATCAAGGAACGCAAATTTCCAACACTATGCTGAGGGATGATATAATTTCAAATGATACGGAGTCTTTGAATGAAGATACCATCGCATCCTATATTAATGCACTAAAAAATATTTTTGTGGTCGAAGATATGCCTGCGTGGAATCCTAATTTAAGATCAAAAACATCAATCAGAACTTCCGATACAAGATACTATGTAGATCCTTCAATAGCAGTAGCCGCTCTTGGAATTGGACCGAAAGATTTGATTAATGATTTAAACACAATGGGGCTGCTATTTGAAACACTATGTGTCAGAGATCTTCGAGTATATGCAGAAAGTATTGGAGGTAATGTTTTACATTATAGGGATAAATCAGGTTTGGAATGTGATACGGTAATTCATCTGAAAAATGGCAGATATGGTTTAGTAGAAATTAAACTGGGAGGACAAACATTTATTGAAGATGCAGCAGAAAACTTAAAATCGCTGTCGAATAAAATTGATACATCAAAAATGCCTGCTCCTTCTTTTTTGCTGATAGTTATTGGAATAGGTGAGTTTGCATATAAACGAGAGGATGGTATTTTTATAGTGCCTATAGGATGTTTGAAAAATTAATTTTTAACACACGATGCCAATACTGTATATGAGAGAGAAATATATGAATTATTTAAAGATTAAAAGAGAGGTGCTTAACACTTCGAGAAATAGGTAAACAAGGATTTAAGTATGATAACAATCGGAAACATCGGAAAATTTGAATCTATACCGCAAATTTTAAATGATGTACTAAATGAAAATATTTCTACATTGGAAGAACATCTATTAAAGGGATGGAAGCTTAATAAAGAAATCAGAGTAGGCAAATACACCGCTCTCTCACCTTTGGATTTTGCATTGATAATGGAAAAATTTCAATCTATAAAATGGCTGACGGAAAAAGGAGCAAACCTTAATGCAAAGGAGCATCCAAGTTTTCTTCTCGCAGTGAGATATTGTAATGAAGAGGTAATAAGGTATCTTGTTTCCCATGGAGCAAAGATAGATGTAACGAACAACGTAGGTTCGGAAGCTTTTTTAGAAGCGTACTATGGTAAACGCTTTGATAATTTTTCGATTATACAAGAACTTGGGCATAGCGCAGCTCAATACGGCGGACAGCTCTTACGCCACGCGGTTTCTGACCGTAATTATAAAACTCTGGAATTTCTAATTGAACATGGAGCAGATATTAATTACAATAAGTCCGACATGGTATATTCCGATCAATCGACTCCGTTGTGTGTAGCTGCAAGATATGTTGATTTGGAAATGTGTACATTTTTAGTAAAGCATGGAGCGGATGTTACGATTGCCGAAAAAGACGGAATGCGTCCATATAGCATAGCTTTGGAAAAAGGCGATGAGGAAATGGCAAAATATTTTAAATCATTAGAGCCTCCCGAGTTTCATCAAACGCAAAATAAATTGGATGAATTAAAACTGTATAAATTGCCAAAGAAAATAATTGAATTTTTAACCGGTGAAAACCTACACTTTGATTTAGAGGATTCCGACTTTGGATATCTTGAGTTCTTCAAACTGATTGATACTATTCCGTTTAAATTCGGCAGACAAAAATTATTAAGACTTTCCCGCTCTCTCGGAGATTACAGTCATATTTATATTGTATGGAACCCGAAAACAAAAAAGATTGCAAGCTATGATATGGAACATGAAGAGCTCATCGATTTGGCAGTCTTTGATGATTTTATAGAGGATATGAAAAAATATATGAACCTGATTTTGGAATAATGACCGATAATGAGAAAAAAGCTTAATGAATATAAAACGCATAGACAGATATTTCTATAATATAGATGAGGAGACGATAGATTGGGAAGATTAATTTTTATTTTACTGCTTTCCGTTTCAGGACTTATTTTTTTAGCGGTTATCTTCGGAATGTATATTTATATGAAACGAACTGTTTCCGGTGGAAAATCATTGATGGAAGAAGCAGTAAATGAACAGACAGATACTACAAAAATGGCGCTCAGTGAGTTTTTAGTATATGCATCTTCGATACTTGGGGCGGTATTATTTGCCTTACAGGTGATAAAAAAGGGAGGCTCAGGATTTTCTAATTTGGCAACATATATTATTTTGCCTCCGGTTATGGCTCTCTTTAATGCACGAAAGCGTACCGGAAGAAGTATTTTTGTGTTTGTGGCTGTCGCAATATTTTCACTTTATATGTTTTTGGTATATATCATAATCAGCGTTCCGGTGAGGGCTCCGGTTTTTACGATTAACAACACAAAGATTAAGATTGCTCATACAACTGTTGCCGATATAGCCGCAGACGGATTCGATATTTATGTAAAACAGGCTAATCCTTCCGGCAGAGATTATAAAAAACTGCTTTCTTGTGGTGCTTTTAAAAAATATCCCGTTGATCGGAGTATTCTCGTTGAAAAAGGATTCCGAAGAAATAATACTGCTATACCTTATGCTCATTATCTTCTTGTAAAAGATGGCCTTGTGATCGGGAGCATCGGTCTTTACGGTCATAAAAAGAAGGATACGGTATTAGAGGATTGTAAAATCATTCATTTAAAAATTGACGAATACTGCATTTCCGATGCAAGAGAAAATTCAATTCGTTATTGTCTTGATGATGTTGAGCTGCTCGTTCCATTGCAACAAGAAACATTGCAAAAAACATTCGATAAAAAACTATGGTTAGTACCGCCGAAAAATACGAAAGACATAACCCAGCTGCACTACGGCATTAAATGGTCAACCGGAAGCGATCATCTTTTTTGGAATGAATACTTTGCTTATATTCATTTTAATGAAAGCAATGACATGACCGGTTTTGAGATTTCAACCGAAATAGCACGTGATTGGAATGAATGAGAGAGCTCAGTCGTTATAATCCCCCCTACACAAAGCCGCGCCGTATTTTTTTTCTTGCGGTATGATAAGCGATTCGAAAGATGCAAAAATTACAACCTGCATGCCAAGCGTAATCCGAGACTACCTGCATGAAAATCGGGAGTATAAAAGAGCCTGATCGGCAGCGCTGCGTTATATATATCGATATCTATACCGCCGCCCCGAAAGACACGGCAGGAATCGTGGATATCGTCAATGTCAACGATATCTGCTTCTACAAGCGAGTCGGGCAAAAAATCTTTAAAGCGGTTCCAACACCATTCCCACACGTTGCCGCTCATATCGTAGAGCCCGTATCCGTTCGGTTTCAGTTTTTTTACTTCATGGGTTCGGTTTTCACTATTCCCATCATGCCACATATATCGATCGACTTCTTCTTCATTATCCGTGCCCGCCCATCGGCTTTCTGCACCGCCTTTTGCTGCCCATTCCCATTCGGCCTCCGACGGCAACCGGAATCCATTTTTGCTTATATCTACGGTTACGGCATCCCATGCCTTTACTGCCGTCTCCTTTTCGGACATATATTCATCCTCAGAAGGAATTTTATCGAATGGAAGTGAGGCAAAGTCTATCGGTTTTCCTTTCACTGTTACCGTATAACAGGGTTCAAGGCCGAGCTTCAAACTGAGCTTGTTGCAAAAGGCAATAGCCTGATACCAGTTTATCATTTCTACCGGCCGCCTTTTTTGCTCTTCGTCGCCGACAGGTTTCGTTTCTTCGTCATTACCGTTAAAACCACTCGGGTTATTGCCCATCACCGCCTGCCACAACTCCTGCGTTACCTCCGTTTCGCCGATCCGGTAGGACGGCAAGCTGACCGTATGTGCAGGGTTTACGTCGTATTCTCCGTATCCGAGGGTACCGTCCGTTACGGCAGGAATGGTGATCATCGTAAACGATACGCCTCTTACCGTATACGTCTTACCGGCAAGCGGTATGTCTGCTTTTTCGGCATTTACACCGGTACTGCCGACCGTCATTGCAATAAGCACCGCTCCTAAAAATAATGTTTTATTCAATTTTCTTTCCTCCAAATATATTTATATTTCGGTTTTATAATACTGCTTTACCACAGTCTCCTTTCCCAAAATTACCTTCAACATTTTGTAGAATATTCTACATTTTTATTGTATCACTCCAAACTTCATAGAGCAATTAAAATAGAGTGATTAAAATAGAGCAATTTTGATAACGCACATTGTCTTAAGATGATAACATGTTAAGATAATGTGCGTTTTTATATCCGTTAGAGCAGTTAGCAAGGGCGTTTTTACCAAAGATACATGGTCTTTTTTATTTTTCATGAAAAGTAACTTTATGCAAGGAAGGGAATCTGTTTGTAAAATTGAAAACTGATGGCATAGTTGAATCGCTTCAATCTCTACAAGGGTTGTTTTTGATGATTTGATGATTCTCTGTTGTTAGACTGTTATAGAGTCGGTTTGGAACTTTTTAAGTTTCTGAAATGCTCTATTTTTTTGAACAAAATATTGAGTTTCAGCATTACAAATTAAAAATAGGATACATCATATCATCCTACTAAGTTATCTATCATTGTAGTTACAACAATGATAGATAACATCTATGAGCCAAGTATGATGCAAGAGACTGTGAGAGAATAATTTATAAAAGCTCTTGACAAAATAACAGATAAAAGATATTATAAAAAACCGAACGGTCGGAATTTAATAAGAAGGTGTATCAGCTATGGCGAAAGAATATAATGCAAAGGCTACCATTGAGGCTATTTTATCCGTATCAGCGAAGCTGTTTTTACAAAAGGGATTCGATAAGACCAGCATGATGGATATTGCAACAGCTGCCGGAATATCCAAGGGGGCTATTTATCATCATTTTAAATCGAAGGATGAAATTATCAAATCTGTTATGGAGAAGCAGGAGCAAAGTGTAAAGGGTACAATAGAAAACTTTATGGAAGAGACCCGGTTTTTGAGTGGAAAAGAACAGTTGCAACTTATTTTGGAGAAAAATATCGAGAATCAGGAAGCACATTATTTAGATGATGCAATGAGTGTACGCATGAAAAGTGCAGAGTTTGTCCTATCCTACATGCAATCTTGTGTCAATAAGGATTCTAACTTTGTTTCAAAAATTATTAAGAAAGGAATACAAGATGGCTCTATCGTTACAGATTTTCCGGATGAATGTGCGGAAGTTTTTATGCTATTGCTCAATGTGTGGTGTGATCCGGCTGTTTTTGATTGTGATGGTGAGAAGTTATCCTCGAGACTCGGATTTTTACAATATATGATGAAGTCGATAGGCATCGATGTATTCAGTGATGAACTTATTGAAAAATCGTTGGAGCTATTGCAAAAATTATATCCAAAGGAGGATAAGACCGATGAATCATCATTTCATTATAGAAACAAATAACCTTACAAAAACTTTTGGCGGTAAGGAAGTAATTAAAGGTTGTAATATGCATGTAGAAAAAGGTACGATTTATGGTTTTTTAGGTGCGAACGGAGCGGGGAAAACAACGGTATTCAAACTTCTCTCAGGACTTCTTACACCGACTATGGGAAAATTACAAATGTTTGGAATAGATAATCTTTCAACACCGAGTGATATGTTATCACAGATTGGTACTTTGATAGAAACTCCCATTTTTTATGAACATTTGTCGGCAGCAGAAAATTTGCGTATGCATCTTGCCTACATGGGCAAGGAAGGTGGGAATGTAGAGGATGTCTTGTCAAAAGTCGGATTAAAGGATATTGGTGTTCAGCCGGTATCTACTTTTTCCTTGGGAATGCGTCAGCGTTTAGCGATTGCAAGAGCAATTATCCATAAACCACAACTATTGATTCTGGATGAGCCGATTAACGGACTGGATCCTATGGGAATTAAGGAAATGAGGGACTTATTTTTGTACCTTGCAAAAACAGAGGGTATGACATTACTGATTTCCAGTCATATTTTGACAGAAATAGAGCATATTGCGGATACAATAGGGGTCATTGTCAACGGAACGATAGTGAGAGAGGTCTCGATGGATAAGGTGAAGGTAGAGTATCCATCAGGTCTGGAAGAGTATTTTATGGATATTATGATAGGGAGAAAAGAAAATGAAAACGCTGATTAGATTGGAATTAAAAAAGAATAACATCAACACTTATATCTTAGCGGATATTATCATAGCGATTACGATGATTGGTTTCCTTTTTCTTTTTGCATATGCCCCTTTGATAGAGCCGAATGATAAAGACATGGCAATTTTTGCAGGATATGATAATCTTATTTCTCTATTTTGTGTTTTTAACATGGCAGTATTTTGTGTGATGTCTGCAGTGATGTATTGCAGGTTTGTTATTGAAGATTATTCGGGTAAGCGACCTATTTTACTTTTTTCCTATCCGGTCAGTCGAAAAAAGGTTGTGTTATCCAAACTTTTGATTGTGTGTGGATTTACGATTATATCAATGGTTATCTGTAACTTTATTGTTTTTTTGATATTCGGTATCACTGAAAATTTCATTCATCTTGTAGGAAACAACTTTACAGTTTCTATTATCTTGAACATTGTTGAAAATACCATATTGATGTCAGCGATAGCTGCAACTATCGGAGTGATAGCAGTAGGAATCGGATTTATCAAAAAATCAGTGCCGACAACTATTATTTCTGCAGTTCTCCTTGCTTCGTTAATGTGTAATATTGTGGTAAATGCAAACCCTAATCGAGCAGCGATGTATGTGTTAGCAGCGGCAATGGTAATGATTGGTATCTTGTGTTCGATATTTTTGATGAAAAAAATAAATAAGATGGAGATTTTATAATGGAACAAAAAATAGAAGGAACAGTGGACAATTTTCTTGATAGAATGGCATCAGAATTATATTTGGGAAGTGTATGGTTTGGATTGTTGCTAATCCTTGTTGGAGCAGTGTTGTTATTCAAAAAAAGAAATTCAAACAATAACAAATTTGTTTGTTATGCTTGTATGGTAATAGGATTTCTCGCTATTGTAAGTGGACTGATGCAGATGTAATCCACTGAAAAAGGGGTTCTTGAATGCGTATCGGCTCTACATGAGACCAGACTATTTACGCTACAAGACAGGATAAAAGTATGTATATCAAAAATCGAAATTCCTATGCTTACAGTACGAGAAAATACTGAGAGAAGACGAATAGGGTAGTATAAGATGTTGAGAATACGAACAACAGGTTCTTCCAAAATCAACCATGCGGTTTATAATCTATCTTCTATTTTATATTATAGCTTTAACACTGCGATAAGTTCTTCCCCATCCGTATCTCCTGTTTCAACAAAACCGAATGAGCTATATAGTTTACGCGCAACTTGATTTTCAGGTTCATAAGACAACCAACAACATTCAGCTTTTCCGCAAGGAAAAGTCTTAACAAAATCTAGAGCCAATTTAACTACTTCTTTTCCAAATCCATTGTTTTGATACGCTTTATCAATCATCAGCCGCCAAAGATTATAATTCCCTTTTGCTATTTTAGGTGCATCAATCCAATAGTCATGAACATCAAAACCGATCATCAAAAATCCGACCGGTGTTTCATTGTCATATATCCCGAATGGAAATGCATAACCATTTGCGGTGATTGTAATATAGGCTTCAATGATACTTATATCGTTGGCAGCAACAAAGCTTTTCTGTGTTTCCGATACCTGCAGTTTCAGAATATCCCAAATGTTTTTCCCGTTTACTTTTTCAAAATGAAGCATGCTATATCCTTTATGACTTAAATTTATTCTGCAATATTAATTCCTTTCTTGATAAGTTTTTTCTTTGCTTTTTCGGAAATATAAATAACGGTTCCGTCAATAAGTTTTAAGTTTGGAAACTGTGCCAACTCCTCATCAGAAATAGACTTAATATCAAATAAGTTATCCTCGCCATCCCATTGCGGAATAAGCTGCATATTAATTTCATTTCCGCCATCAAGAAACAGCTGTGTTACCTTTGGGGCCAATTCAGCAGGAATCTCCAATTGCTGAAACCAGCTTTTTACTTCAGGTATCATTTTATCGTAGTAATCATCGGGATCTATTTCTTTTTTTGCATAATCATTGCAAAAATCATATACATCAAATTTCGGTTTAAGCAGTTCTTGTTTGTACATCAGCTCTTGGATAACAGCAAGTTTAAAATTGAAGTTTGTAAATGTTAACACTTCACCTTCCGCCTTTGGCAGCGCCCATTTACCGCTTGACACCCTCGGCGGTTTATACCAAAAACTTATATCCCGTATAGGTTCAGGTTCGGCACATACCAAATCGGCTATCTCATCGGTTTTTGATTTTCTTAAACGCTCCTGAAAAGATATTGCGCCCAGAACCGAGTTTAATTTGCTCGACAATGAGCAATTTATTTTCCAATTTTCCACTTTCATTTCTAAAAATATATAAGCATCTCTCAATGTTTTTTGAGGTATAGCTTCCAAAATAGTTTTACCGTTTATCGTAAAAATGCCGGGAAACACCTGCTTGGGATTTACATCGAAAAACGAAAATTTTACTTTTTTCTCCCATTCCTTATCTTCACATATTCTTATGTCTAGTTCGCTGATACATCCTTTGGAAACAAAACTCTTTATTCCTATATTATCCCAGATATATATTTCCTCTAAATCATCTTTACTTACTGTTCCATCAGGAGTCTTATGCAATACTTTTCTATATTCACCGAATTTCTCCGCAAGAGTATCCATTGACAGGTTTTCAATAAACTCATCATTAATATACAAACCGTTTTTAGTTAAATTGATATGAAGCTTCTGTTGCGGCATAGCCGACTGTTTATCTTGTTTGTTCGATTCCCAATTTTTTATAATACTCATTTTATAACTCCTTACCATATAATATTTCTTTAATAGCTCTTATGTCAATTTTATACCATATTTTATTGACATGCATAAGCGCATCCCATAATTGGATTTTTACTTCACTGTCATCACTATATCGTATTTCTATTCTTAAATGCGGTGCAGTCATTTTAAACATCCTTCCATCATTACGCTCATCATCATATTTTGCAGTATTTAAAATATCCGTTATTGCTTGTATATCATCATGCTTAATTGTTCGTAAGGCTGTATCCGTATTATCGGAAAACTGCATTGATACAATTTCATCAAGGCTTATAATACATTGTTTTGAAATAGTCATAAAGCCATCCTTTCCATCAGTGGATAGTGCAAAAGTAATGAATATAAATATACAAAATGCAATTACTTGTTTCATTTTTTCCCTTTATTACAGCATGTTCACAATTTCAATCGTATTCTCAGATTGAAGCAGGCTGAACAGTCGTTTATAAGCACTTATGATTTTTTCTCTATTTTCTTTATCTGACAAACCTAAAATATAGCAATCGCTATTTGTGTCGATAAGATATAATACCTTGTCACTCATCGAAGCAAGTCTACGGAAAACTTCCGGCGGTTCAAATTCCGTATCTTTATCCAAGTGAAGCATATTCGCTTTTATCTTTTTTACTAATAGATTGTAACCGTATACAATATCTCCCACATTCGCCTTCCAATCGAACATTGCCAAATAGTTCAAATCTATAAAATCGTTTATCAAAGAGACACAAATATCTTCTTGCTCCAATGCTGTATGGTATATTTTCTTGGCTTTTTGCGGAGATATGCCGAGTAATTTGCAAAGCGATAAAAAAGTTTGTTCCGTATCGGCAGGTAAGCTTTTGTTCCGGCAAGCAAGTTTTTCTTTTTCCTCAAAAATACGTCTGTCTTCTTCTTCAAGTATTTTTATTTGCAGTTGTCCGTATTGTGTTAAAGCTGTTTTTATATTCTCAATGATTTTTTTATCAAAAACAGGGTTATTCTTTCCTATAAAATTGAACCACTCTTGTCCCTTCTTGCCTGTGATGTCATAATCATAAGAAACAATTTCACAACGCTCTCCGATTCTCACAACGGCAAAGATTTCATCTTTACAATAATCAACCATACAGATACTTTCGGGTATAAATGCCCTATGGCCGCCATTTTCGTAAAAGCGATTGGTGTATTTTGAGCTTTTAAGTGAAATACAATCAAAAATATTTTGTTCTTTAATTTGTGTCTCCATCATTTCTTGAGCCTGACTCGAAAACTTTGCGTTGTTTTCCAATATCTGCCGAAAGAGTTGTATATCAAATGCCGACCCGCCTATGAGTTTTTCGTCTTTGTAGTACACCCACGATACAGTTCGACCGATATTTTTTCCATTCATATTCCATTCCTTTTTTTATTCGTGCGGAGGGTTTAATACCCCGACGCTTGCGTCGTAACAAAGGGTATTAAAGCCGACTGCAACCACCTTATAGAACACACAGTGCGAAACGTTGAGCACTGTGCCCCGACGCTTGCGTCGGGGTATGTTGATTTATGAATTCACATTGCATAATGCTATTTCTTTTAGTCCTCTATCGTAAAACGAGGTAAGGCATATTTCGCCTGAGATGTTTTCGAGTTTGTGTTTTGACATTCCTCTTGGAAAGGTAATATCGGAATATTCACGTGTGCTGAGTGAAAAAACTTTTTGCTTGCCTTTCCAATCATCGGTTTTAAAAAGAGGAGTCATTATCACATATTGAGAATCAGTAAAGCATCCGTTGATGCCGCCTTTTTTACCGTCTTTTTTTAAGTCATCTGATTCGATAAGTTTTTCGATTACTTTCCCATCTTCGGAAATACTTGCAAGGGAATAATAATTCATTCCCCACTTATTAACCGATGTTTGGCTGTCGCCCGGAGTAAAGGCATAGATTTCTTTATCCGATATTTTAATGCTGTCTATTTTAGGTGCCTCGCCGAATCTGTCTTCTTGATGTGTAAATACCTTTTTATCTATTGTAGAAAAACATTTCCATTCGGCAGATTTTGCAGCAGCATCAAATTCCAAAAGAGCAAAATATCTTGCATCCCCGCAATAAAATTCATTTTCAAAGCAAACGGGAATTGTCTTGCTGTCGGATATATTTTGAAAATACCTCTGTTGAGCTTTTTCCGGCACAATGCTTCTTCTTAGCTGTGAATTATTTTTTATCGGAATTATTTCCGGAGAAGAATGAATGCCGGAGTAATACCGCACTTCTTTTGCCGAAATGATGAGTCCGAAACTTGTACCATATCGAAAAAGCACAGGATAATCTCTGCCTAATGTTTTCTCATATTCAATCGGAATCTTTTTTATACCATCGACAGAAAGCACAAGGAGGTAAAATTTATCCCAATCGCTCTTCACGCCTGTAGTCAGAATTATAGCAGTTCCATCCGGCAACAAAACAGAGCTATGCACAAACGAAAGCTCACTATCCAATTCCCATTTTTTCAATAAACTTAATTTTAGGTTATTCATATTTTATCTTCCTTATTTGTTTCAATATACTTAATCCTTTCAACCGAGCTTCTTCATCAACTAATCCTCTTCCTTTCATATTCTATTGTATCATTTTTCCTTATCGTTTTTAAGAGGGACGATGAAAATCTGACAGTAGAAAAAACACCTTAAAAAGGGTAGAATAGTGTCAAATATGTAATGAAATGAGAATTGTGCGTGGAATGTAGTTATAGAAATGTTGATTATCGATATTTAAAGAATGGCTTATCAATCGATAAGCCGGAACGTTCTGCCAGTGCATTATTTTCACAAAAGAGATACGACAAAGAAATACGGAAGAGAAACGATATGAAGTATATGGATTGGGATAATATGCATACAAGATTGGAGGCGCTATATATTTTGGATAATGCTTTGACTGACCCGTCGGAAGATGACTTGCGATTGGTAAGAAAGAAGAAACTCGACTCGAATCTCAAATATGTTATTGATAACGGAGCAGGAGATTCGTTATCTGTAATCTTTACGGAAACAGTGGTGTTGGTAAAAGGCTTTGCGCATGAAAACAGTCTGAACCAATTTGCTGCCGACGAATGGAATCAAAGTATTATAGACAAGATGTACGAAGGGCTTGACGAGAAATTGATGAATCTTTTTTCAGTAGACGAAAGGGCGGAAACGACATTTTTCATTTGGTATGATGGGGAAGTTCACCAAAATCAGACGGATGAACATGATAGAGGTTATTGGCTATTGGGATATGCTTTCGATTCGTATGAAAGATTTCGAGAATTTGTTACAGAATATTACTCTATGAAATTCGATGATAATTTGTTGAGAAAACTATATACGGATTCCGTTTTATCAGATTTTGAATTATCGGAATTGATTGCAGGATGAATAGATGTATTTTACAAATCGTTCAGAGAAATGAGAGGAGGAGCTGAAAATGTCTGTAATCAATTGGTATTATCGTGTGATAAAACGACGGATGATATTGTGAAATGGTTACAAGGAATTTTCAAATAAATCAGCATTGAATGACATATACTATCAGTGAAAGGGAGATAACAAATGCTAAAGATCGGAGAAAATCATACGTTTGAAGATGACTGGAACGGAAGACAGAGCTGTCTGATGTATTTAAAAGAAGATGGATCTGCATCATGGTCAGTGGATGTCGGATTTGCTAAAGGTAATTTTAGGGGCGAAACAATAGCACCTTCTATTTGCATAAATTGGATAGGTACAAACAAAAACTCAGCAGCAGAATTAATTGGAGAATTCTTTTCTGTAATGACAATAGAAGAAAGCAATGACAGAGAAGATTCATTTTACATTTATGAACACGAACCGATGGTTTCATACAAATTAAAAATTCTTGAAATAAGGAATAGCAAGGCTCATATCCAATGCAGCGGAATATTAATAGTGGATGGATATACTGAACCCTATGAACAGGAAAAATTTGAAATCGATAGTTGGATACCTGTTATTCGTGCGGAGGGTTTAATACCCCGACGCTCTGCGTCGTAACAAAGGGTATTAAAGCCGACTGCAACCACCTTATGAGAACAACATACCCCGACATTTGTGTCGGGGTATGTTGATTGAATCGGTTAAGGACTGGGAAAAATTCGGATTATAGAAAAAGTTAGGCGAGCGGAGGAACTATGAACGAGATTGAGAAATATAGAATATTGAGTGCAGGAAAAGCATTTGGTCACCGTGCCCAAATTGCTTTGTTGTTGCTTGATAGCAGCACAGCCTATGAAGAACTTAAAGAGGAAGCGGCACAAACTTCAGTTGCCGGAAGTTATGGTTGTGCCGGAGGTTTTCCATCCGAAATACTTGAAAGAATAATAACAGAATTGATATGCCGCGACACCCGTAATAGTTGGTATCTGCCTGACAATGTAAAATTTTGGGACAGGCGTTTCGGCAGTCTGTTTGAGACCAAGTTTTTTTGCTATGATGATGATGTAGAAACATGGAGTAAGATACTTTACAAATTCTTTGTAAAACTCAAGTGGATGCCGAAAAGAGAAGATTATACTTCAACAAAAAGCTATAATAATGTTTGGGGATATTTTGCAGAACTTTTAGCAGTTGTAAAACAAAATAATCATCCCGAATTTGATAAGTATTATGAAATTGCAATCAAAAACGGAATGAATGCAGTGATTTTGGAAAGAAAGTTAAAAGAGCTGTCTGAAATAAAACAGTCCTTTGTCGGAGTTTAAATCAAGTGGTGAACTGACTGTTATGTGAATATGGGAGAATAATTATGAATTACTATAATTGGAATGCAAAATGGGCAGGAAACTCTATTACAGAGTTAAAAGATTATACAGGAGAAGAAATTTTAAAGTTATATTGCTACGGATTATCTGAAGAAAAATATCCTTTAAAAAAAGATAGAGATAACATTTTAAAAAGCTGGATAGATTATTTTAACAATACAAAAACAAACATTAAAAAGCTTTTAGTAACAGGTATTGTAAATCAGAAGTTATTGGAATCGATATGTAATCAAACATCACTTGAAGAACTCGTTATATTTCAGGGCAATTTCTCGGACATACAGTGTATTGCAAAATTAAAAAATTTAAAGGCACTTTCAGTATATGCTTCATCAAGAGTAAAAAGTTTGCAGCCCATAGGCGAAATAAAAAATTTAGAAGTACTTATATTATCTAACTTTACCGGCGTAACGGATTATTCTCCGTTGGGAAAATTAAAAAATCTTAAACAACTGGGAATTCATAGTTCTATGGAAAATATAATTAAAGTAGATTCTTTTGATTTTTTAAAAAGTTTGAAGAATATTAAAAATCTTCATACAACGGGATTTAGGCTATTGAATGGAGATTATTCGCCTGTTTTAGAACTTGAAAAATTAGAATTCCTATCTGTTAATATGCCTGCTTATGACTACAAAATATGGAATGATAGATTTGCAGAAAAGTTTAAAGATATTCCACAAAATGACCATGTTCGTTAGTTTGTATTTATATAATTTTAAAACCGAGATGATGATGATTACTGAATGGATAGAAAGAATAAAGCGAAAACACAATTGTAAAGCACATTTTGGAAATGATAGTTTTCAAATGAAAGACTGTATCGTAGCTCCAGTCCACCTGATCCCGGAGGAGATTTATGATAATCAAGAGTTTGATTTCTATGTTAAAACAAAATATGATGTTTACCTGCTCCGTATTATAAATAATGAATCTAACTGCGGTATTATTTATCCGGCAAAACTGAGTGGTATTATATATATCGTAAGCAATTTACCTATTAGCAAAAAGAATATAACCGAATCTATTCAAAAAACATTAAATCGATTAGAGGAATATGGCTTTCCAAA
Source organism: Treponema sp. OMZ 805 (assembly GCF_050937395.1). Lineage (NCBI taxonomy): Bacteria > Pseudomonadati > Spirochaetota > Spirochaetia > Treponematales > Treponemataceae > Treponema > Treponema sp. OMZ 805. The sequence continues at coordinate 254,674 of NZ_JACCLP010000001.1, forward strand.
TTTAAAGAACTCAAAATGCAAAATCGCATTTCAAATGGAGTAATCAACAACCCCGACGCAGAGCATCGGGGTATGTTGTTCTCATAAGGTGGTTGCAGTCGGGCTTTAATACCCTTTGTTACGACGCAGAGCGTTGGGGTATTAAACCCTCCGCACGAATAAATTGAGCACTTACACAATGAAAGAAAAAACTTTGGTTACTCTTAAAGATGAAATATCTTTTGAATATCCGTTTTCTGATGATATGCCTATGATTTACTTAGGCGAAATAGCTAATATGCTGGAACATGGAATTTTTATAGGTCAATCCGGAAAATGTTATTTTGGGTATCATATTTCAAATTTTAGAGAATTAAGCGAAGATGAGATATAAAATATTAAGACAGAAAATATTTGGAGAAGTTTACAATGAATAATCAGATGGATTTTGTACTGCCTACTTTATATGATAAATTTTTATTAGAAATAGGAGAGGATGGAGAATTTACAATAGAGGATACCGGTATCATTTTATATTCAAAGGCGGATTTGGTAGAAAGAAATACTACTTATCAGATAGAAGAATGGGAGCCGGATTTTTTTATGATTGGACAGGACGGTGACTTGGCTTTCTTTATAAAAAAAGATTCTGATGATACTATTTATATGAATGACTTGGGAGCTTTTGGTTCGATTGAAATGAAACGTGTAGCCTCAGATGTATATGAGTTTGTCAAACATTCAGGTGAGGGGATTGATTGGAGGACTTAATGGAATTAATTGAATACATGCGGCTAAGAAATAAAATGACACAAAAAGAATGGGAAGACTCTTTTGAGAAAAAGAAACGAGAGATTATTGTTCTAAGGCACGAAGGCGGCGGCGGAAGTTTGAGAAACGGTTTTTGGGACTGGGCTGCTTATTTCTTAGCTTATGTGGACTGTGAAACAGGTGAACTGCATAAAGAAGAAGGGCGTATAGTATATCCTGTCACAGACAAAGAAAATTTACCATATCAATTTGAAGACGAAACCATTTACAAATTAAAGGTGCGTGCAAAGCTTCCTGAGGAAGTTCCAAACGGTGTACTACCGACAAAAAAACATTTTTTAGTTGTGGAAGTTCTTGAAAAAAATGCGGCTTGTAAGGAATTGGAAGAAATACTTGCAGAGTATAGAAAACCTATAATTTTACAAGATGATATATTAGGTGAACTGATTTATGATAAACAAATTAAGAGTTTTAAGGGAAATATTCTTTGGCAGGATGGAAAAAATAAATATTATATTAGATGTAGATAAGGATAATAAGGGTGAAATAACAAAGGCGAAAAAAGCCTTGAAAACAATGCTTTCAGAGCAGGAAAAATGGGATGCAGACCTGCGTAGTTTTGCTGCAAAAAAGCTTACTAAACTCGCCTGCGAATGGGCAGAATCTGATGATGAAACTTCTGAAATTACAGAAAAAAGTTTTGCAAAAAGGATTAGCCTCAGTTCAATTTGTATGACATCAGGCGGTTCATTTTCTGCCTATTTTGATGATGACGACCTTTTCTTCGGGCATTGTATAACAGTATGCGGAAGCTTAAAGAAGGGAATTGTGTCAGCCGATATGGAAGGGTAAGAAAATATCAGGAGAAGTGATGGAATTTATCATAGCTGAGGAGGGTGTTCCTCAAAGCATCGATTGTGAGGGGGCGGTGGTTGCATATTATGGGAGTGAGATAGAATTTCATTACGAAACAGTGCCGCCGCATGGAGATGATATTTTTTCTGTAAAATTGCCGCTGTTAGATATTAAACTTCCATTTTGGATATATGGGAGAAATCTTATATTTTTAGATGCGTATTATTTACTGGCGGAAACGGTAAAAAAAGGCACTTGGGATCCCATAACAAGCATGCTTATCAATATCCATACAGGAAAGTATGCAAGCTTGGAACACTGGTACAACAACATATCGGTTAAGGAAAAAGAAGTTGAATTAAAAAATGATTATGATGGAAAATCTATGGTTTTAAAAGATGTTAATGGGCTTAAGTGGGTTTAGAAATATAAAATATACAAGTGTCAAATACTTTTGATACCCACATAGTATAATGGAAACTTAATAATTTGGAATTATAACTAAGGAGAAGAATAATGGCAAAGAAAAGAATTACCTTACCACAAAATTTTGATGAACTGATTACAGCAGGAGATGTTGAAGCTCTTAAAGCCGTCTATGATAAATGTGAGCTTACTGCTCATAACGGTAGATACAGCTTAAATACGGCACTTCATTATGGCGGTGTTCCTGATGAACTTGTTATCTGGCTGGTAGAACAGGGCTTAGATGTAAATACACTCGATTATTATGGGCGTACGCCATTATATAAACATGCCACACTGGGAAGAGATACTGTAAAACTGCTGTATGAATTAGGCGGAGATATACAAAAACCTGATACATATGGAAGTACACCTCTGCATACGGCAGCAGGATTTTTCCGACCTAAGATAGTAAGTTTTTTGATTGAAAAAGGTGCAGATGTTAATGCAAAAAATGATATGGGGCGAACTCCGTTAGTCGAAGCCCTTGCTACTTGCAGAAATATTAATATTGTACAGGCGGCAGAAATTGCAGAAATGCTGATAAAGGCGGGTGCTGAGGTAGTGCCTGAAATGGCTGAAAGAGTCGAAATAATCGGTAAGGATTTTGAATTTCACAGAGAAAACTTTAATAAAGATTACTTGGCTGAAACAGAAGCGGGACTTGAGAAACTCTATACACTGTTTGATGTAAAGCCTGCTCCAAAACGTAAGATACATGACGGCGTTTCTCCTATTATTGTAAAGACAGGTTCTTGGAGAGAACAATACGATGAACTTTGGGAGATGCTGATTCCTTCAAGCGGAGCTGCAAAAACAGTACAAGGCGAAGTTATCCGTATAACAGGCAGGGTGCAGGATGAGCTATATAGAAACGGCGGAGTAAACTGGGATAAAGATTATAGAAATATGCTTAATTCTCTGCCAAATCATTTTGCTTCAGGTACGCCGCTTTCTGAGGAAGAACTGAAAGAGACCAAAGAGCTTATTTCCAGCATACGTGCAAACGGTAGTGATGAAGATGCTATAACAGAGCGTTTGCGTGAACTTTCGGTTCTCTGGGTATTGTTAAATCCTACTCCTATTCCTTTAGGAAAAACAAATTATAACAGATGATTGAGAATATAAACTTATAAAAATAGTTCTTTGAGGCGGCAAAAATAATGAAGCACAGTGCGAGATTATTTATCCGGCAAAAATGAATGGTATTATATCCGTTTTCTGATGACATGCCTATGATTTACTTGGGCGAGATAGCTAATATGCCGGAACATGGAATTTTTATAGGCAAATCGGGGAAATGCTATTTTGGATATCATATTTCAAATTTTAGAGAATTAAGCGAAGATGAGATATAAATAAGTAATGACGACATATTGACGTTGCACAAAATAATGAACATACTATTTAAGAATAGAGGGATATTCCCAATATAATCACAGCATCAGCAATAGAAGAAGGTAAGAAAATGGTTTGTGATGATACCGCAAAAGGATATTTGGCTATAGACGATTTGCTGAAAGCATTGGAGAAATAAAATGGATATGAATCAATACTTGCAAGAGACTACAATGCTGGATTTTTCAAATCCGAGCATTCAAAAATTAATAGAAGAAAAACATTGGAAAGAACAAAATAAATTTGACAGCCTTAAAGCTATTTATAACTTTGTAAGAGATGATATCGCATTCGGGTATAATACAGATGATGATATCAGCGCATCTAAAGTTCTTAAGGACGGATACGGTCAATGCAATACAAAAGGAACACTCTTCATGGCTTTGTTACGTGCCTGCGAAATTCCTTGTCGAGTTCATGGTTTTACCATAGACAAACAATTACAGAAAGGAGTAATGAGCGGATTTGTTTATAAAAATGCACCGCAGAATATATTTCACAGTTGGGTTGAAGTGTATTTTGAAGATAAGTGGTATGAACTTGAAGCCTTTATACTGGATCAAAAGTATTTATCAAAACTGCAAAAACAATTTGCAAACTGCACCGGTTTTTTCTGCGGTTATGGTGTTGCGGTAAAAGATTTTCGGCATCCAATAATTGATTTTGACAGGAACAACACGTACATACAAAGCGAAGGAATTACTCAAGATTTTGGAGTATGGAATTCTCCTGATGAATTATTGAAACATCATCATCAGGAAGTGTCAGGAATAAAAGCCTTTGCTTACAAACATTTAGGAAGGCATTTGATGAATTGCAAGGTAAAGAAAATAAGGAATACCTGAATTACGGGTTATTAAAGATGGGAAAGAAACCTATGACAGATAACTATATTACATTCAGACTCTATGTGCCGCTCGGTATAATGACTCTCTTAATCGTTATGTTGTTTTTTCACAGACATCATACACTTAGATACTTATACATCATCAACTTCTTCTGCTTACTTGCGGCTGTATTCGTCTATTTTATTTTCAGAAAAAATCCTGTAGGATATGAGTATCCTAATTTATACAGGGAATTTTATCACTCAAAAGCGGATAATGTATAATTAAAGGAGATTATGTGAAATGGCAATAGACGGTGTAAAAATTATAGACAGTGACGATGGGTATGATATTTACAATTCTATAGTAGAACGATATAAAGACGGTGAAAATATCGACGCAATAATTGAAGATATTTTAAATGACGAGAATAATTTTTGTATAGATTCATTTTACACAGAGATTTACTGGACTGCATTCGCTTATTCTTTGTGGAAGGTCGGACATTTGCCTGAGAAGATAAAGAATAAGGCATTAACAATAATTTCAAAAGGCGCTGATGATTTCTGGCTTGAAATTGACAGCAAAGCTTTAACGCAAAGGCAGAAGGCACTGGATAAACTGGCAGTACAGCTGCAAAGTGAAAATCAAAAACCGATTAAGATACCGAAGGCAAAAATTAAACGAAATCCGTATTTTAACGTGGGAGAAGTAATTGCCGTTAAATTTGAGAATGAGTATGGCGTCCTTTTTGTTTCAGATGTTGATCAGACTCCAGGAAAGATAGAATATCATTTAGCCTGCACGCGTTTGTTACAAAAAGATAAGCCGACTATGGATGATTTTTTGAACAGCGAAATTGCCTGTAAGAAACAAAATACGAAATATGCTCTGGATACGGATTGCTGGTTTAATCACAAAGATTTAGGACTTCTATTAGATAAACTTGAAAAGATAGGTGAAGTCGTTTTTGAAGATTATTCTTTAGGACTATTAGCGCCTGCGCATACATTGGAGAATATATACGAAGAAATTACCGCCGACAAGAAGATTTGGCAACTTCGCTTTATAGAAACCTATCATTTGATAAAAGAAATTAACATAATATAGTAGATACATACATGATGAAAAAATTTGAATTTGTGGCAGGAACACCAAAAAGCGACATGATTATGGGACTATGCTTTCCGATAGGCTTTATGTTTCCTATATTACTAACATACCTGCTGTTATTTTATTCTGGAATGATTACTTACAAAGTTCATCCGCTATTTAAATTTTTAGTGTTTTTACCTGCATTTGTTATATCATATCTTATTATAAAAAAAATTCGTAAAAGTGTAGCAAAAAAATTTATTGTTTATATCGATAAGCTTAATATAAGAATTTTAGAAAATGAAAAAGAAATTATAGCCGGTAAAATCTTATTTTGTAAAATAAAATCGAATCATGACAAATTGGTAAAGGTTGATATAGGAATTGATAATCGAAAAATATCATTTATATCAAGACCGAAAGAATACAAAACAATTACAGGCGCTACATCCTTTAATCATTTCGGGATAAGCGATATATCAGACATGGCTCAATTATTGACTTTGGAAAAGGTGGTACAAGATCTTATTGAAAAACAAGAGGAAAATTAGATTGACTGACAGAAATGAATAGCGCATGTTTACATCTCCCTAATTCATCCATTTTTTCATTATTTCAGTAAAATCGGAAATCATTAAATTGAAATCATAATTCGGTATTTTCTTTTTTTGTCTTTCTGCAATGGTTTTAAGTGCAATTAAAAAATACTCTGCCAGTTTTTCTTTTTGCTGACGATGTGTTAATAGGCTGAATTCTTTTTCAAAATGTATGACGGCTTCTATCTTGCCCGTATCTGCTTTAAATGACCCGTATTGAAATCGGGGGCGCAAGTAATATCCGTTTTCGGAAATTTCTTCTTTTGTGTATAATTTCTGTAATTCTTTTGCAGCTTCTTGACTTGATAATTTGCGTCCCGATTCATCGATGACATAGTTTGTTTTACAATGATTATTATCATAATAGCTGAAAGCACATTTCAATAAAATACAATTTATGGCTTTGCCGTATTTTTCGGGACGCATCTTTTTATTTAATTCGTCCTGAAGTTTTTCTTTAATGCTTTCTATAACCGGTTTTGAATTTTCATAACAGTTTGATATTGTATGCACAATCCAAACAGGATTTTTAGGAATCCAATTACGTTGACTTTCAATTTTTATGTCTTCTATATTTTCAGTTACGGGGTAATCCCAACACATCGGTTGTTTTTTGTCTTTGCAGTCGGGAGCGGGGTAATAGGAAGTTCTACCCTGTTCCATGGTAAATCCTGTTTTTCTTTTTGACCATATTGCCTCGACAAACCGGAGCTCTCCGAATCTGTTACAAAAAAAGGTACGGGGATTACCGTTAAAAAACACACCTCTTGACGCTTCCAAAGGTTCATAATTTCCCCAGCCGATTACAGCAAGACATTCACAAAGCCGTACTGCCTTGTTCCACTCCGAGACGCTTTTATAATCCGCATATTTTAAAAACTCTACAAAAACTTTTTCACGTATGTTTTCAATGGAGTTTTGAGAATGTAAAAAATCTTCCAGTTCCGATAAATCGTTAATTGCATAAATTTCGTTCATATTTTCCATCCTTGTCTTTCGGATAGTCCGTACCGACAGGCAAATAGGGGGTTCCCAAAAACTTGGAGCTTTTTATATCCGTTGTTTCACCGTCGTTTAGGGCTGTCGCAAGAATTTCGACAGAACGCTGCCTGTATTTTTGTAAAGCGGTTTCGTATTCTTTCAGAAAATCGGGAATTTGTTTCATGATTATACTCCTTATATTTAATCCTTACTTAAAAATCTGACAGCCGATTTGCGAGCCTTTTCTATTTTTACAACATCTGCATTTTCAACAGCGATAGACGATATCCATTTTTTACCGAATAAACTCTGTGCCGACTCTATTATTACGCCGCATGCAAAAAGGTCTTTTTCCACAGCGATTGCCTGTCTCAAAACATCTTTTACTTCCGGGAGTATTGTTTGACTATGCAGTCTGTTACATGATAATTGCCATAGCCCCGAAGCTGACCATGCACGGCAAAGACTATCCTCGTCGTGAAGCATTCTGTCATTAAAAATACCAATCTCTTGCGCTGTCCCAACCCACCCGATAGCTATCAACGCTTTCCGCCTCAGAACACAGTCCTTCGTATTTGTAAGCGAAACAAGTATCGGCACAAGACGATTGCATGCAGCCGTATGAAAATCGCGATGTTTCGACCTCACAAGAATTTCGGCAATGAGATAGGCGGTGAACACCCGTATTTTTTCGGTTGCTGTTTTGTTTATAGTCGCAAAAAGAAAATTAATTCCTGCTAAATCGTGTTTGTCGAAACTGTTACTCAAATGCAACGGATCATCTCGCCCCCAGTCTTCGCAAATCAATTCGTAATGATAAGCGAGCTGATTACTGCCGCCTAAATCGGCTATAAAACCGATACATTCGCTAAGAGGAAAATCGGCTCTTTGTAATTCGCCATACTTTTTTTGCAAATCTTCTTTTGTAAGATTTTGACGGCGTAACCGCTCCGCTTCAAGTTCTTGCAAAACTTTTTCCTTCCTTTAACATATCTTCAAAAAGAGGGAGAGGCTCTGCATGCTCCATTTTTAAATTATGAATATAAGAATTGTTTTGCATACAATATCACTCCTTGCATATTTTTAGCAAATTGTGTTTTACAGCTTATATCTTTCCATCATATCAATCAGTACCGAGGCTGTATCAATTTCTTGTGAAAGTAAATCGTCAAACTCTTCTTCAAGCTCATCTTGTCTGTCACAAATCCATGATAAAAATTCTTTTGATTTTTCATAGTTTTGATGAATAAAATAATATTCACCTAAAATACATTTTGCAGATGTAACACTGGCAAGATCATCATCGAGTTTGATTACTTTATTCAAAGTTTCCAAGGCTTCATCATACAATTTTTTATTTAGTTGAAGCATACCCTTTTTTAGATATAATTCTCCGTTCATATTTTTACCCCTATAAAAACTTTTTACAAGGATTATTAAATCCTGAAAAAAGTTTTTTCAAATGTGTGCCGGAAAGCACACATATATAATAATACGATGTTTGCCTGAAAGGCAAACTCGAAGATAAACAGTGAGGCTGAATTTCTGCCGAACTGTTTATCGTGCCTCCATATATTTATTCTATCATCTTTCAACCGTTTTTGTAAGTGTACTATTCTTTTATATTGTTCCATTCCTTGCAAGATTATCAAAAACACTGTCAAAAAAATAAAGAGAAAAAATAACAATAATGGGAATGATGATAAGTTCAATGTAGTATAGTTTAGCCGAAATTGTATTTTGTTGAAAAATTTTTATTTTTCTTGTAAGCTGACTAATAGCTAAAAATAAATTCGTTATTATAAACGATACTAAAAATCTATAGCTCTCGATAACAATATCAAAAGAAAAGATAAGAGTTCCGGTAAAAACCCCTGTCTTTGGGAGATAGTACCCGATGATATACACCGCAATATTTAGCATGATGTAGTTCAAAAAAGTTTTAAGATATTTATTTTCAATTTTCGGAAATAAATCGGGAAGTCCGCCCCAAAGAGGAGCCGAATCATTATATCTTCTTTGCTTTATCAGTATGAAAAATCTTGTGATTAACACTATATCGGCTGTAAAAAATAAAAGAGTAAAAATTACTATTACTGTTGTAGTTACAATTTTATTCATATTAATTTCTAAAGATATGCGGAAAATTTACTGTGAACACTTCCTGTTCTTTTGGAGAAAGATTCTCGAAGTCTTTATTCGTGCGGAGAGTTTAATACCCCGATACTTGCGTCGTAATAAAGGGTATTAAAGCCGACTGCAACCACCTTATAGAACACACAGTGCGAAACGTTGAGCACTGTGCCCCGACGCAAGCGTCGGGGTTGTTGATTTATCATTGCGAATATCTTTTTTACAAATTCATTTTCAGAATCATCGGCTAAGTGAGCAATCGTTAAAATAGTTGCGCCGTCAAAATAATTCGGAAACATCTTTTAATCCTAAAAATCCCGTGTCAGGTCAAAAATTTCCAAGAGTTTTTCTTTATTGATAGATAGAGAAGGCGGTATTAAATCTAAAAGTTCTGTAAGAGCACAATAGATATCCTCTCTTTCTACTGTTTCAATAAAATATTTGCGTTTGTCCATCTTATTAAAGGCTTCAGTGTATGCCCTCACCAAAGCTTCGGCTGACTGTGCGGCTTCGCTTGGGGACATTTGTTCCAATTTGAGGATTTCGGCTCTTGTTTTTTTATATAAATCGGCCGCTTTCTTGGCATTCGCTGCAGAAATATTTTCCTGTCCGTCCCATGAGCGGAACGGATTGTCAAGGTTCTGCGCCAGCCATTCGGGTTTTCTCGGCTTTTGTATCCAGAGGTTAAGACCTCGTTCTGTTTTCTTTTTATACAGTTGTTTTGCTTTTTTTGCCGCATCCTCTGGCAAGCTGCTCATCCAAAACCAATGTAAGTTAGGTAAACGATCCGGCTCCGGAATGTCTTCGGCAGAAAAACCGAATAAATCAACCGTAGTAAAGCCCTCCAGTTTTGTAAACCGGGATAGCATAGAAAGGTTAGAAAGAATACCGGGTTTACCCCATAGCCGCAATTCCTTCAGCATCGGATATGCTTTTAAAATATCGGCTACATCAAGTTCTGTAATCTCTGAGCAATGCAGTTTGCCCAAGTCTTTTAGCCCCTGTATTTTAGGCACTATTTCAGTTGCTGTTAAAAGTAATAAAGCTCCGTTTTCAACAGCATGTATTTTACAGTTATTTGTTACTTCACCTAACAGAATAAGTTCTTCCAATTCGTTATTCAGATAAAGGTCTTCCACGCCGTTCATATCAATAGAAAGTTTGTGCAAATGCGCATTGGAAAAATCCAATCTTTTTTGCTGATGATTTTCAAGTACCAGCTCATCTAAAAACGGACATGATTGTAAATAGTCATATAAACCGATATGCCATTTTTTACATGCCAAATAGGATAAGCATGGAAAGGCTTTTAATTCCAGCACATTTTCAAAAGGAACATCATCATGTATGCGATGTCTGGAAACCGATATTTCTTTTCCGGCAAATATAATTTTTTCCTTACTGCTCTCCGCTTTTTTAAACGCATCTCTTTGCTCTTTAGGAATCTCCTGCCATTTAAGTTGACGATATACTTCATATCCGTTTCCCCAAAACATTGCATAGGTATTTGTGCTTTCATCGGTTAATGGCTGCATGTTACCGATTAACATATGGTTCGCAGGCACCATGATATCAACATTACAAAGATGCAGACCACGTTTCCAGTACATAAAGTCCTGATAAAGCGGCTTTAGTAAAGGTAATTCTTCCTCTTTGAGAGGCTGTTCACCCGACCAATCTAACCAGAGCAGCACTGCTTTCGGTTTTTTCTCACCTTCCTCTATCTTGGTTATTTGGCACGCAGTATATTTTTTTAAATGTGAATTATACACACAGTACACATCGCCGGTTTTAGCTTTCATAATTTATCCTTTTTTTTAATTATATTACAGTTTCCGTTCTTTGATAAGTTTATCAAAATATAATTTATCTACGCTTATCCATTCAATGCTTTCTTTCCCATTTTTATAATTGCGATATTGGAATATCATCTCATCCCTTGTTTGAAATAATGCATTCACAGTCCAATTTTTTTCTAAATCATCTATTTTACAATCAATAATAAGCTCATCAATTAATTCAAGTGCGGATAAGCCAAATACATAGCATTTCCCCTCAGTGGTACAAAATATTCCGAAACTATCATTGATTTTCTGTACATTGGATAATGAATCTTCTTTAAACAAAGAATATGTATTTTCAGCAATCGGCGTAAAATCCGAGGAAGAAATTTTAAAAAAAGCCGAACTGTAAAAATCAGCAAGAAAAGCATATTTATCGAAGCTAAACATATAAGATAAATTTTTAGGAAACTTATATATTATTTTCAGCTCATTATTGTTTAATTCTATGCAATAATCTTGGGATCCGTCCTGTCCTGCTGTAAAAGATACTACTATGCGATTATCTTCACTTAAACTTGTAAAAGCTATATCTGAATCGCTCAATTCATCTTCCAATTTTATAGAAGCAATTTTTTTTGCAGTTTCATCAAATGCGATTATGCTTACGCAATTTTCGTCCAGCCGTTTTGATGCCCAAATAATCTTATTTGTATGAGGAGATTGATAGATAATGTCAGCTTCGCAGCTTATTATTTTTTTAATCTCGGCACTTGGTTTCCTGTTGATGCCCTCTAAAAAACAATCTTTAGTTTTGCTATAGAATTTAACATAAATCATAGTTTGTTGCTTTCTCTCTAATCCTCATCTGTTTTGTAAGTGCCGATGAAGACAAATTTCTCGGGATTATTCTTAATGTAATCTATCAGTTTATCGTCAATGTCCTCGTTTTCATAGAAGAATTGTAACATTTCTAACCGCTAACTTTCCCAATCAATGGCTATGATCTTTGCATCTTCACCGAATTTTACGCAGAGTATTTCATCGCTTTCATCAGGCGCAATCGTAAAATCCATTGTGATATGCGGCCCTTCACTTTCAATCCATAAGCCGATATTGGTTATCTTCATTTTCGTTACAAACTCGGTAATATCAGTCGGTAAATCTTCCAGTCCGCATTCTTCAATATGAAAGTCGATATAGTAACTGTCATCTTTTAAATATGTTATCAGTGCTTTTCTTGCTTCTTTTATTTTATCGTCTATGTTCTCAAGAAACTGTGCATAAAGGTCGAGTATGCCGGTAGACAGTTCTACATTTTTGTCGAGCCAAAGCCATGTGTCTATCCCCTGAATCTCTTTTTCCCAAATTACTTCTACATCATCTGTTGTCGCAAGATTCAACTGACCGAAATATCGATGTTCCATTTTTTTCATAGTTTCACCTCCAATAAAAACTTTTTGTAGGTATATCAAAAAATGAAGCTTTTGTCTGTGGACACATGTACTGATAAATACTATATTATTTAATCTTTATGTGGAGGTTTATATGATGCCGACAAAAGAATGGATTGAAAAATATGAAAAAGTGAAGGAACTGCTTGTCATCGAATATATTTTCGTCGGATAAAAATAGCGATGTATTGGAAAGTTTTAGTGTAACAAAGATATTTTTATGGAGAATATGTGATGATTTATGCACTCAAAAACAAAGAAATGCCATGGACATCTTATGGGGAGGTGCTGTGGCAAGGAATTTATTATTTTGATAAGAAGAAAAAAGAACATTGTTTGTTGAGGACTGCGCCTTTTTGTCCCGAAATATACTTTTTAAATGAGATTTATTTAGAGCCGGCAATATTGGGAGAACCTGAAAATCCGGAAGAAGTGAGAGAAAAAATTTTATGGAGAGAGATATTAAAAGAAAAATCGGAGAGAATGTCTATTAAAGACTGGCAGAAATGGCACGGATTAAAGAATAAGGCACAAAAACTGATTGAAGGAATGGAAGATTTAAAGAGTGAAAATGCAAAAATGAGACGGAAAGAAAAAATATTGCTCTTGCTAAACCAAGCGAATGAAATTTATCCTTTGAATACAGAGAAATGGATGTATGGATTTTGGGGAGAAATATAAGGATTCCAATAATATCAGTAAGACGATTGATAAAAAAGGAAGATATAAATTACCTCATGGCAATAGATATGGAAAGGAAAAACTAAAGGACGAGCGGTACCCGCCTACGTATCCATCGAAATATCGAACCAATCGCTTTCTTCGGAAATAAGCCACTCAAGTCCGCGCCGCCGTTCCATTAAAACATCGGGATTTAAGTCTTTGATTTCCGTTTCCGGGCGGAGCCGCTTTTCCTCCGTTGCCCAATGGTAACGATAGTGAAGATCGAGCATATCCAGTATTTCTTCTATTCCGCGTAACTTACATTGTGCTTTAAACGCAGCTTTCCCATCGCTATCGCCAACCAGTTTTATCGCTCGTTCCACATCACAGATGTCATTCGGATAGGAAATATCTTCGACCAAGCCCAACGCCCACACAAGCGACCAATACGCTTCATAAGTCCAGCAGACATCGATGACATCCTGTTCGCTGTATGTTCCGTCAAAAAGTCGTTTTTCCTTTTCCAAAAGGCAGTCCGATACTTCGTAGTTTTTAAGCAAACGTAAAAACAGTTCCTTCGATTCTTCATATCCTTGCTCATTATGAATGTCTTCGGCCAATTGAATTGACAAAAGACATGCGATGGCTCTGTCGCATATTTCTTCAAGGCTTTTAAGCTTCGCCTCTTTTGATGATTCCACCAAGGGCAGCGCTTCCATACAGGCAATGCCCATTCCCTTTATTTTTGCATTCGATTTTTCACGCCGATCTTCAGGTCTTATGTACATAATAACGCTCCCATTTAACACACTATTATATCAAGAAATATGATTATTTACATCCGATAGAACAAGCACCTTAAAAACAGTATAATTGCGCAGATTGATGGAAGATATAAATAGAAATGTATGAGGATGGCGATGGATTTAATACATGATAGAGAAAGTAATATCCTTTTCAGCTTACATGATAGTAGGATAGAGAGTATCAAATTCAAAAACAAAATTTTAACATTAAAGCTTAATAAATTATTTCAATATACTGAAGGTGAAGAAAAAATATATTCCGGATCTGTTCTATTTTATGACTGCGATTTAGATGAATGTAATATTCTGATATTTGATAAGACAGTTTATGAAGGTGATTTTTCCGGAAAAGCCATTGGATTGAAAAAATATATTGAAGAATTTTCCAATGTAGAGTTTGAAATTTTGACAGAAGGCTACTATGGATTTAACACAACATATACGGGGTTGATTTGGGCAGATGGAAAAGAACCTGTATCCGCAATTATGTATATTTGGAATTCCGGAGATATGGTTTACCGGATTGAAAAATAATAAACATTTTATTAGTCGGGGAATGTGTTATACCTGGCATGGATAATGAGTCTAAAATTTATAATAGCTAGTGTTCCATAATATTATTTATTGCAATCGCCGTAGCGGTTTTTAAGATATTCTTATCTATGCTAAGTTCTTGTTCAGAATACTTTTGCCGCTTTTATTCTGCTTGCATACAAAATTAGAAATTTCTTTCATCAATATAACTTTTGTATATTATGGAACCCTAGACATGCTGTTTATTTGATATTCGGTTTAATTCCTATTGCTATGTCGCTGCCGGCATGGATTGCTGCAAAATGTTGGAGCCGCAAGGAGAAAGAAGCACAGCTTGAACTATATGCAGATCATGCCGTTTTGTATTGGAAAAATATAGAACATATAGTGCGAAACATTGAGCAATACTCACAAGCCGCATCGAGGTTGTTGATTATGGAAGGGCAGGGGAGGCAAGACCTTCAAAGTGTCCGCACGGCAGTGCCGGTGTTGTTTGAGATATTTGCTGCCTTGCTTTTTACTACATGGAAGGAATGCCGAGCCTGCTTATTCTCCCTTTCAGTGCATAAAAAACGGTAAGAAAGAACTCCATTCGCGGAGGCGGATCGCTTCTTCGATGTGAGCCGCGGCGATTACATCTTCCTGCGCAAGATCGGCAATGGTACGCGCAATCTTCAAAATTGCGTGACTCCCTCTTCCCGAAAGCTCTTTTTTTTCGGCATTATGGGTAAAAATACGCTCCGCCTCGCCGGTAAGCGGGCACAATGCCGATAGGGCTGACGGAGTCAAGTGTACGTTTTTGTAAGACAGCTGCGCTGCCGATTGCGCAGTACCGGCGAGGTTGAAGTCTACCGTCTTGTTGTGTACAGGTGTTTCCGCCGCTCCGCCGTTTAATCCTTTACGCAGATATGCGGCATACCGTTCTCTTTGTATGTTATCCGAAGCCGCGATTTTTTTACGCATATCGGCGGTATTGTAACACGGCTTTTCCGGCAGCCCGTATGCTTGAGGCGGAAACACCGGAATCCGCAAGTCGATGCGGTCAATCAGCGGAGCCGTCAGTTTTTTCCAGTATTGTTCAACCACGGCGGGCATACACGTGCATACCTTACCGTCTGCGCCGAGATTTCCGCATGGGCATGAGTTAAGCGCCATAAGCAGCTGGAAGCGGGCAGGGAAGGTAGATGTCCTTCCTGCACGGCTCAAAGTGACGGTACCCGTCTCCAGCGGCGCACGGAGCGTTTGCAGCACGGTTTGTTTAAACTGCACGGCTTCATCCAAAAAAAGCGTTCCGCCATGCGCAAGGGAAATTTCGCCGGGCATACACTTTCCCGCGCCGCCGATCATTCCTTCAAGGCTGGCATTCGGATGCGGCATTCTAAACGGCGGGCGTTTAATCCGCACATCATGACCGCGCATACTCGGTAAAAGACCTGCGATGCTATAGATATGGGTAACTTCTTCCGCCGTTTTCGGGTCTAGGTCGGGAAGGAGACTGGCAAACCGCTGCATCGAAAGCGTTTTACCGCAGCCCGGCGGTCCGTAGGCAAGCACGCTGTGTCCGCCTGCTGCCGCAATGTGCAAAGCTCGCACCAGTTCGCCTTGCCCGTACACCTCCTCAAAAAAGCCGCCCGTACCCGTATTTGCGGCGGCATCCGCTTGACTCGGTTCCGACCATGAAGCGGCTGTGGAAATCGAGTTGCCTGTGTGTCCGATAGCTTCCCGTGCCGGTGCGCCGCTGTTTTTGTCGCCGCCGTTTGATTCGCTATTGTTTTCCACACGCAGTTCCGCTTCAATCGCATAGAGGCATTCCAAAGCTTCCCGCAGCGTTTCAACACCGTATATGCGCACCCCCTGCTGGATACGGGCTTCCGCTTCATTTTCTTTTGGTACGATAAAGAACTCGATCCCAGCGGCAGATCCCGAAATCAAAGCTCCCAAGACACCCCGAACCGGACGCACCCGCCCTGATAGTTCCAGTTCTCCGATTACCATCACCGGTGTATCGAGCGCACAGTCTGCCTGTAATACCGCGAGTGCAATCGGCAGGTCAAACCCGCTGCCTTCTTTTTTCTGGTCGGCAGGGCTTAAATTGATCAGTATCCGTTCTTGCGGAAAAGGCAACTCGGAATTACTAATGGCAGCGCGCATCCGTTCCCGTGCCTCCTTCACCGCCGAACCCGGTAGC
This sequence comes from Treponema sp. OMZ 805, assembly GCF_050937395.1. Lineage (NCBI taxonomy): Bacteria > Pseudomonadati > Spirochaetota > Spirochaetia > Treponematales > Treponemataceae > Treponema > Treponema sp. OMZ 805. The sequence continues at coordinate 271,200 of NZ_JACCLP010000001.1, forward strand.
CCGACAATATCGACAATCGGTAGCCCGCGCCGCAAATCCGCTTCAACCTTGATAATCTCTCCCTCATAGCCGAAGGATGCAAAACTCATAATAGTCATGCTCAGCTCCTCATCCTGCGACCGTCTCATAAAAAACAAAACACGATGGTTGCAGTTTCTTAAAGGATATAGAGCACGAGCGGCAATTCGGCTAAAGATTTGAGGAAAAACTACCGTTTTTATGAAAATTTTTTGAGAAAATTTGCCGTTTCAGTATTGAGGGGGATTAAAAACGATGGGCTCCCATCTTCAAGACAGAATAATTCGTGTCAATCGGATACCTGTGTATGTTCTTTTTCTTTTATCAAGATAGTTCCGGTTGTGCCTTCGTTAAAGGCAAATGCTTTTGCGGCGGTATTTGCAGCAAAGCTTTTGCCTTCGATGGTAATTTCATCTTTTTGAGTAATCGTTACCGTTTCATTGGCAGGCGCCGATAAGAAGTTTTCTTTTTTTTTCCATATAAGGGCGGGGCTTCGGATCGAAAAATCATCTTTAATCAGTTGAAAGGATACCGTGCCGCCAAGCGAGTATTCTTCTGATTTCTCATCAATGTACAAGATACCCGTTTCGCCCTTCATAGACTCTTTTTGCGTTTTGTTATCGTACTGTACAAAGTTGATATGCTTGCCTGCCCAAATTTTTTCTTCATCATACATTTCGAGTTCTTGTGCATACACACTTAAATCGACGAGTGTATTTTCATATCGCTTTAACGTGACGTTTGTAAATATCATATCAGGTTGAGGCACCGTTTGCTCCGGCAGTTCCTGATAATTAAACGAGCACGCCGTGTAGATAAAGACAATAAGGACAGGCCACAGCTTCATTTATTCCGCATCGCTTCCGGTTGTTTCGATGACGGTTTCAGTCACGAGATCTTCTGCTTCCGGTTTACGGGAATAGCTGACGGAAAGATTCCTGCCGCGATATGGAAAATCATTGAGCTTTTCGATTATCTTATCCGCGTCTTCGTTCATGACTTGCACGAACGAGTAGTTGTCGAGGATACGGATATCGCCGATTCGCTCGCGGCTTATGTCTGCATTTTGGATAAGCAGGGTGATAATATCACGGGGAAAGACACGGCGGCTTCTACCGATGCTCATAAAAATACTGACCGATTCGGACGGATCAAGCATCGGGCGTTCTACCGGCGGACGGTCGGAAACATATCCTCGTGAACGATCTCCGAAGCGAGGGTTCGGACGTCGGCTATACGGTTTTGAGCGGGGAAAGGATGAGCCTTCATACTCTTTGATTAGATATGCAGCGATATAAGAACGCAGCGTAAATGGTACGTTCTTTCTAAAAATCTTACGATAAGCGTTAAGGACGTCAGGATCTTCTTCCGTCTTAACGGTTTCTACTACTTCTTTAAGAAATGCGGTGATTTGTTCTTCATTTAATGCGGGTGTATGTTTTACCACAATATTCTCCTCTTCAACTCAGCTCCGCCTCATCGGAGCATACATGTACTAAAAATAATTGATTATGACCGGATTGTCCGGCTCTATGGTGCGACAATACTGCCATAGATAGATAATTTACTCAAGGGTAGGTTTAATAAAATTAACCAAAATGTATATGTCCCTCTACCAATGAAATCGGTAGTTTCAAAGCTCCTTATCGGATATTGATATAAAAGCCGGTGATATATCGTATCCGCGCATCAGCCTCCGCCCAATACTTACTCTGAGGAAAGCTGTCTGTGAGCGTTTTATATGCGGCGAGAGCCAGTCTGATATTGCGTACGGAACTATTTAGTTCATACGCGCGCCCTTTTAAAAATAAACCTTCATCCAGTTTCTCTTCCGCGGTACCAAAGAAATTGTTCAGATATGCTAAGGCCGTGCCTGCGTCCGCAGCGGCGATTGCCGTGCGTGCCTTTTCGAGCAATTGGTCGGAGCTGAGTATTTCTTCATTTGCTGCTGTGGAGGCTTGTCCGGTTGAATCGCCGGTATTCTCCGCAGCTGCGGTTTCCACCATTTCGGCGGTCATAGCCTGCTCCGAAATTTTGCTTTGCGAATCGGCGCCCGCTGTTTGCGGTACTTCGGAGGCTGCTTGTGCCGTGTGTGGTGTCGTACCGCTTCCGGTGTTTGAGGTCGAATTGCTTGCCGACTGGGAAGCGGCTGATTGCGTATTCTTTTTAGCTTGTGCTTCTGCCGCATCCGAATCCGCTTCGGTTTGATAGTCAGGCGCTTTTACCATTGCTTTTGCCGCGGGTGAGCGGGCAGCGCTCACCGATACGGCTACCGCGTCGGTGATAAACTCATTGGTAAATACGTCAAAATAGGAGAAATGGAGTACATAATCGCCTTTTTTCTCCGCGGTAAACATAAAAATTGAATTTTCGTCCTGTAGTTTCCGCTGTTCATACTTTAACCCCGGTTGGGAGGTTTGCTCGCCGACATAGACCCAGCCATGTCCCGGATAGGTGAGTTCCAGCCGCTGCTTTTCTTCGACTGCAACCATGCGCGAAACCTTGGGCTTTTGTTCGGTTTCCGGTTCTTTTGAAAGCGCAACGGTGAATATTTGCGGAGAAAAAAGGTCGAGCATCTCTTCGTGGAAGGTCGGCGGCGGTTCGTAACCGTGGCTGCCGCCCTGTTTTTCAAAATCGCTGATAAGATCCGCAAGCGTTGTTTCATACGCCGGTACATTCTGCTTTGCAGAAGTAGCCGACGTGTCTGCGGCCGCAGGCGGTACCGGTACGTTCTGCTCTGCAGAAGGGACGGGCGTGTCTGCGGCTACAAGCGGTACCGGTTCGCCGGAGGACGGAGTTGTCGGAATCTGCTCGGCGGCTGTATCTGCCGCTGCGGGCGGTGTTGTGTTCTCGGCTGCTGCAGTAGGCTCTGCCTCACCGGCGGTTTTTGTAGGGACAGACGTATCGGCGGCAGCAAGGGCAGGGGAGGCGGCCGCAGTCGAATCCTGCACGGTTGTCTTGCCACTATTTTCTTCGTTCTGTACAACTGCCTCGCTGCTGTTCTGTTTGGAATGCTGTGCAGCTGCTGTTACCGTTGGTTCGCTCTGTGCTTTCGCGGCGGTTTTATCTGCGGCAGTGTTCTTTTGACCGGCCGTTTTACCTGCGGTAGCTGCCGGAGTATGTTGCTTTTGAGATACGGCTGCGCCGCTGGTTGCCATATCTTTGTCGGCTCCTACTGCTTCCGATGCAGGCGTTCTTTTCTGCCGCTGGGATATGGTTGCGCCGGATACGGTATCGATTGTCGCACCCGATACCGCATCGGGCTGCATTGCCGGTTTTGACGGCTGTGTTTCTGCAGGTGCCGGCTGCGGAGACATTGTATTGCCGGTGTGAGAAGCCGATTCTGTAGCGGGTTGTTCTTGCCGAGAAGGAGTATCCTGCGGCTTTTCCGCAGCGGTCTTTGTCGTACAGGCAGTAACCGGTACGATGAGTAATATAAGAAGGATAAGGCAGGGCGGATAGATCGATTTTTTCACGGAACACTCTCCCATAATTTGTTCATTTGCCGCTCATTTATATCGTGCAGTTTTTGCATCTGCTCTGCATCAGGAATCGTATACCAATACTGCAAATCCGAATCAGTCCAGATTTTCTTTTGTTTGCGCGAATATTGTACCGGCGGAAGTTCAAGCGGCTCGTCGGGAAGCATAAAAATCACCGGATCGATTGAAATCATTACCTCATCGGGATCGACACTCGGCTTTTTTGTTCCGCTTAGTAAAATAATCACGGAAATAATCAACATGATAATCAGCAAACCGAGCGCAGAAGCTAGAACAATGAGCTTATGCGTCCGAATCGTTTCTATGATGTTCATCCGGCTGTTCCTCCTGAGTTGTATGTCGTCGTTTCGGCGGCCGCGACGGAATATAGATACCTTCTTCCGGCTCTACATCCTCTTCTATAAAAGTATCGGCATCTTCTTCCGCTTTCTCCTGCTTTAATAACTCAATATCATTATCCAATTTGATTGCAATGAGTTTGGAGACGCCTGATTCCTCCATTGTAACACCGAGCATGGTGTTTGCGCCGAGTACCGTTTTTTTGTTATGGGTGATGACGATATATTGGCTGACATTCGCAAAGCCGGACAGGGCGGTAACGAAGCGGCTGACGTTCTGCTCGTCAAGCGCAGCGTCTATCTCGTCCAAGAGACAGAACGGGGATGGTTTAACCATGTATGTTGCAAAAAGGAGCGCCACCGCCGTCATGGATTTTTCTCCGCCCGATAATAGACCGATATTCTCCAGCTTTTTCCCCGGAGGCTGCGCGAAAATCTCGATGCCCGATTCCAATACCTGCTTGGGATCGGTCAGCTTAATTTCCGCCCTGCCGCCGCCGAAGAGCCGCCTAAACATATTGTGAAAGTTCTTTTTGATCTTATTATAGGTTACAAGAAACAGCTCCGTAGACTCCGCCTTTATTTCATCCGTAATCCGCTGCAAATCAGAGCGGGCTTTATCAAGGTCGTTGATCTGTCCGGTCAAAAAATCAAATCGGGTCTTTACTTCTTGGAACTCCTCCGGAGCCATCAGGTTGACGCTGCCGAGGTCTTTCAGCTGTTTGCGCAGCTCGGCAAGTTCCGTCCGTAAATCCATCGGAGAAGCGGTGATTTTATACATCCGCTCTTCAAATTCCATCAATTCACGCGAATGGGTTTCTCTAAAGTTGTCTTTGACGTTTTTGATTTCGATTTCAAGGGTTGCCGTATCGACATAATACTTTTCGATGAGTGAATTATGCTTGGCAAGTTCCGCATTGAGCGTTTTGAGCGTCCCTTCGTTGCTCGAAAGCTCGTTGTTGCGGGATGTAATTTCTTTTTCCAACTGCTCAAGCGCTTCGGTCAACTGCCGCCCCTTGCGGTCAATCGATGCGATTTCTCCTTCGATTTCGAGGAGCTGTTCTTTTACCTCGTCAAAGCGTTTTTGCTCCGTATACAGCTCGTTTTCAAGATCGCGGAGCGCGTTTTGCTGCACCGTCAATTCTTTCCGCAAAAACGCCGCTTGCTGCTCGGCAGCATCGGATTCCGCCTTCATCTTGGTTTTATGGATACGGAGGTCTTCCAGCGTTTTCCGGTACTCGTTTATTTTTACTGCGAGCTGCTCGTTTTCGGTATGCAGATTGGCTATCTTTTTTCGTTTTTCTTCTATTGTATTCCGATTTGCTTCGATTGCCGCGTCGATACTGCGCTTTTGAGTGATAATACCTTCCGGAGCTAAAAAATCATCGATAAAACTTGCAGAAGATTTTTTGTACTCCTGTAAATATGTTTCCAGCGACTCGGTTAAGCCGAGCAGTTCGGTAAACGACTGTACGGCATTGTCGGCAAACTGCGCTGTCTCTTTTTCAGTATGATCGCTGAGCGCGGCAAAGTCCGAAAAGATATTCTTGCGGCCGTTTAACAGCACCTTGATTTGGCTGATGCAGTCAAAAACCTGTTGTTCCAGTTTGCCGCGTCCCTGCGCCGAATAACCTGCTGCGGAAAGGTTCTTATCCAGTTCCGTAACGATGTCTTCGGTGATGGCGCGGAGTTCGGTTTCCATACCGGCGCGTTTTTTATCGAGTTCTTCAATCTGCTCCTGCAGCGTCATACGGGTAGTGTCGTTATCGGTAATTTTTTGCGACGCAAGCCGGAGACTTTCTTCAAAGTCGTCGATGTTTTTTTGAATATCCTGCACCTTCTTTTTAAAGTCGTGCACCTTCGCATCCTGCTCTCCGGCGTCCTCTTCAAGGTTTTCGATACGCTCTTCGAGCCCCGTCTTGCGCAGCTCCAGCTGACCGAGTTTGGTTTTCAGCTCGGTTTGCCGCTCCGCCTGTAAACGCGCCTGATTTTCCTTTCCGCGCTTTTCGATGGCAAGTCCGTAAATCTCTTTTTGATGTTCGTCGAGCTTTTTTTCCAAGCTGTTGACTTCGTCCATGTTCTCGGAAAGCATCGTATGGATGGAATCGATTTTGGTCTGTACATCATCGCGCTTAGCTTTGGCTTCTTTTATGCTTTCCTCGCGCTGTGCGTAGTCATCGGTGAATTTTTTAAGGCGCAACAGTTGGATATCGAGGTCGTGTTCAAAGATGGCATCCCGCAGCGACCGGTGCTTGACGGTTTTTTCCGCCTGTACTTTCAGAACATCGTAGGAGCGGCGTACCTCTCCCAATACGCCTTCCACTTGACGCATATTTTCTTCGGTCTTTTGCAGTTTTCGCTCCGCTTCGGCGCGGCGTACTTTAAACCGTGTAATACCGGCGGCCTCTTCAAACAAATAGCGGCGGTCTTCCGGCTTGCTGGAAAGAATTTGGTCGATCTTTCCCTGCTCCATGACTGAATACGCCGCCTTTCCGACACCCGTATCCCAAAAAAGCTCCCGCAGCTCTTTGAGCCGCACCGGCGTATTATTGATAAAATATTCGCTTTCTCCCGACCGGTAGAGCCTGCGCTTTATGGCAATTTCACTTACTTCAAGATTTAACAATCCGTTTTCGTTGCTGATAGTCAGCGTAACTTCCGCCACATTGAGCGCCTTCCGCGACTCGGTGCCGTTAAAGATAACGTCTTCCATCTTCTCCGCACGGAGCGTTTTTGACGCCTGCTCACCCAGTACCCACTTCATCGCATCGACGACATTGCTTTTACCGCAGCCGTTCGGGCCGAGCAAGGCGGTAATACCTTCCGCAAACTCTATCCGCGTCCTATCCGCAAACGATTTAAATCCGAATATTTCAAGACTTTTAAGAAACACCCTGTCTATTAACTCCTCAAGAACGTGCCGTTTCCCATTAAACCTGCTCGGAAACTTCCGTTTCTGAACAGGTTACCTTGAAATGCGATGTTCTAAATCGTGCTATTTGTGCGATTTAGAACTCGTCGACCTGTTCGACAACGAAGTTATTGAACAGGCTTATTCATTCAAGGTAATCGACAACCTTTTGCATTTTATACTTTTTTAGGGAGATTGTGAACATCCGTTCGAAGGAAATTTTAGGCGCTAAGGATGGTTTTATCTTATGATGCTCTGCGGCGAGGTATATTGATTGCGGAAGCCCTCATAATATGCTATAGTAGCGTACATGATGAAAGCTCGTTTTATTTTTATTACCGGCGGGGTTGTTTCTTCCCTTGGGAAAGGCATTACCGCCGCATCTATCGGACTTTTGCTTAAAAGCAGAGGTTTTTCGGTTATCAATCAAAAGTTTGATCCTTATCTGAATATCGATCCGGGGACGATGAACCCCTACCAGCATGGAGAAGTTTTTGTAACGGAGGACGGCGGCGAAACCGACCTCGATCTCGGCCATTATGAACGGTTCACCGATGTTGCTTTACATAAATTTAATAGTCACACGGCAGGAAAAGTGTATCTTTCCATTTTGGATCATGAACGGGCTGGAGACTATTGCGGAGCGACCGTACAGGTTATCCCGCATGTTACCGACGAAATTAAACACCGCATTATGCAAACGGCGGAGCAAACCGGCAGCGATATCGTTATTACGGAAATAGGCGGTACTGTCGGCGATATCGAATCGCTCCCTTTTATAGAAGCAATTCGGCAAATCCGGAACACGGTCGGCAGGGAACATTGCCTTTTTATCCACCTCGGCCTTTTACCGTACCTAAAAGAATGCGGCGAGCTTAAAACCAAGCCCATGCAGCATAGCGTTAAAGAGCTGCTCGGCTTCGGGATTCAGCCCGATATCATTATGTGCCGCAGCGAAAAAAAACTCAGCAAATCCATTCGTGAAAAGCTCAGCCTTTTTTGCAATGTCAGTCAAGACGCCATTATCGAAAATCTTACTGCAAAGTCTATCTACGAAGTTCCGCTGATGCTGGAAGAAGGGAACCTCGGTAAAAAAATCTGCGAGCTTTTCAATATTCCCAATCGAGAGCCCGATTTGCAGTCATGGAAGGAAATGGTTGAATCCTACTATCATCCCGAAAGAGAAGTAACGGTTGCGCTTGTCGGTAAATACACCGAGCTGCCCGATGCGTATTTAAGTGTAAGCGAAGCGCTGACCGCTGCCGGGGTCTATCACCGCGCACGTGTAAAGCAGCTGTGGATTGACGCAGCGAAGATTACGGATGCTGCAAAGGCTGAAGAGCTGTTAAAGGATGCACAGGCGATTATCGTTCCGGGCGGCTTCGGTGAACGCGGTATTGAAGGGATGGTGCTTACTGCGGAATATGCGCGCACCAAGGGCGTTCCCTATTTCGGTATTTGCCTTGGAATGCAGATTGCCGTTATCGAATTTGCCCGCCATGTACTCGGGTTGGAACGCGCGCATTCCTCCGAGTTTATCAAGAATTGTGAACCCGTCATCGACTTGATGCCCGACCAAAAAGACGTGCAGCTCGGCGGTACGCTCAGGCTCGGTTCTTTCCGCTGTATGGTTGCGGAAAACAGCAAGGCGGAACAGGCATATAAAATGCACGAAATCAGTGAGCGCCACCGGCACCGCTATGAATTTAACAATTTGTACCGCAGCCGGTTTGAAAACACCGACATGCTGCTTTCGGGAATCAACCCCGAGCGTAATTTGGTGGAAATCGTCGAGCTGAAAAAGCATCCGTGGTTTGTAGCGGTGCAGTTTCATCCCGAATTTGCCTCCCGTCCGAATAAGCCGCATCCGCTATTCCGTGACTTTATCGGAGCGGCGCTGGCGCGAATGTAAGGCAATTGCCGTATGCTCTTCCAACTGTCGATGTTTTTAGCGTTTTATACGCCGTGGTTTTGGTTCGGTATCGCCGTTATTTGTGCAGTTATCGAGGGGATGACGCTCGGTTTAACGACCGTGTGGTTTGCGCTCAGCGCCGTGCTGATGATTTTCATTTCTATGTTGCATCCGCCGTTTTATGTGCAGTGCGTTCTGTTTGCGCTTGTTGCATTGCTGCTGCTCTTTTTTACCCGTCCCATTGCGCTGAAATTTTTGCATACCAAACGGGAAAAAACCAATGCAGACAGCCTTATCGGTAAAAAAGCCGTCGTGCTACAAACCATTACCGAATGGGAAAAGGGGCAAGTTAAAATCAACGGCGTTGTGTGGACGGCTGCTTCGGTTAACGGCACGGCGCTACCTGCCGGAGAGGAGTGTATCATCGAAAGGATAGAGGGTGTTACCCTGATTGTAAAAGAAACGGATGCCTCTGAAAACCGAAACGTTTAGAGACGCCTAACGAGAACCTAAATATAATAGAGAGGTTTTATTATGTGGATTGTTTTTGCATTAATCGTATTCGTACTCATTCTGCTTATTTTAAATATCAGAATTGTACCGCAGTCTCAGTCGTTTATTATCGAACGGCTTGGCGGCTATTTCCAGTCATGGGAGGTCGGCCTGCACGTTAAGATGCCGTTTGTCGATCGAATCGCTAATAAGGTGTCGCTTAAGGAACGGGTGCTCGATTTTAAGCCGCAGCCGGTTATTACGAAAGACAACGTTACCATGATGATTGACACGGTTATTTATTTTCAGATTACCGACCCGAAACTCTATACCTACGGCGTTGAAAACCCGATGAATGCGATAGAAAATCTGTCGGCGACCACGCTGCGGAATATTATCGGTGAATTGGAACTTGACGGTACGCTGACAAGCCGCGATGTTATCAATACTCGTATGCGCAGCATTTTGGACGAGGCAACCGATCCCTGGGGGATTAAGGTAAACCGCGTAGAAGTAAAGAATATCATTCCCCCTGAATCCATTCAGGAAGCGATGGAAAAACAGATGCGTGCAGAACGTGAACGGCGCGAGGCCATCCTCATCGCAGAAGGACAAAAGCAGTCCTCCATTCTGGTGGCGGAAGGAAAAAAGGCGTCGATGATTTTACAGGCAGAAGCGGAAAAAGAATCCGCTATATGCAGAGCGCAGGGTGAGGCTGAGGCGATTTTAGCTATCCAAAAAGCAACTGCCGAAGGTTTGAATCTTATTAAGAATGTCGGCGCCGACCCTGCACTGATTAAACTGCGCAGCTTGGAAGCCTTTGAAAAAGTAGCCGACGGAAAATCGACGAAAATTATTATTCCTGCTGATATTCAGAATATGGCAGGGCTTGTGTCAAGTATTGCGGAAGTTATCAAATAAGCATCGAAAGAAGCCGAATTATTGTAATGTATCGCTGCAGTCATTTTGTTAAAGGGCTTTGTATTTTCTTGTGTGCCGTTGTTTCTCTTTGTGCCGTTTCGTGTGGGAAAGAAAAAACGGGGAACTTGGAGCGCAAACAACTTTTTTCAATTAAATACGGAAATTTTGAAGATCAGCTCGATTTATTTCAGCTGGCAAGTCCGTATGTCCGTCCCGACAGTCAGTTGGTCATGGATGATGGTATTTTTTACTTAAGCAATTCAGGCGCGGGAAAAATTATGAAATTGACGTCTTTCGGTGATTTGCTTGCGCTGTATTATAATCCCGAAAAGAATCCCCGCCCGACATTTATCGACGCCGATCAAGCGGATAAAATTATGACTCGCCGTGCCGTGCCGTATCCGCTGAATCATCCGACCTATCTTGCCGTAACGCCGAACAAGCACTTGTTTGCCGTCGATACGGTCAACGAAGAACGTATTGAATACGATCAAACGGAGAATCTTGCGTTACGCGATACGGTCATTCATTTTAATGAGACCTGTGAATTTGTTGATACCGTCGGACAAGAAGGAGTCGGCGGTACGCCGTTTCCACCTATCGAAGGACTGTATGCGGATTCAAACAATGGTCTTATTGTAGTATGTCGAACGGAAACCGGTATCAGGGTGTACTGGTATGACAATACGGGCGGTTTGCTGTACAAAATTCCTATTGCATTTAGCGGATTGCCGTCGCCTTACACCAACGATGTAAAAGTATTTTCGAGCCTTGATAAGGCTGTTCCCGATTTTACGGCAAAGAAGCTGCATATTAAAGTCGATTATTACCGTGAAGATATCGATACGGATATCAATGTGAGCGCCGGAATCAGTTATGATAAAAGCTGCCTGTATACTTTTAATATTGAAGATAGGCAGTATGAACGAACCGTCGATATCGCACCGTATGAGGATACGGAGGATACCAATAGCGGTACTCGCCCTGTTAAAAAAGTGTATGGGTTGCTCGGTGTAACGGAAAATGATTGGTGTTTGTTAACGACACCGCGTTCCGACGGATATATCCTCGAATTAATCAACTTACATTCAAATAAAATATATACGCGAACATTGACCGTCTCCCCTGACGAATTAGTGTATAACGCTTTCCATCTTTCTTCCGATGGTATCTTATCGGCGCTCCTTGCAGGGGACAAGCTGGCGGACATCGTTTGGTGGAAGACATCCGAAATTACCGGAGCGTCAAAAAATGAATAACCAACCGGATTCACGGGATGAGGGAAGTTCGTATCTCCGCTATGACCGAAGTGAGCGTTTAAAGCGTGCGCCGGAATCGGTGCAGCAGATGTATGAGCCCGACTACATCAAAAAAATGAGTCTTCTTAAAAACCTTACCGCAACTCGTTCAACCCGATCTATGCTGTTTGCTATTGTTGCCGTTTTTGCCCTCACCTTTGCATCATTTTTATTTAAAACCGATCGGCAGTCAGGAAAAATTGAGGGAGTTCCGGTTAAATTGGAATACTTAACGCAGCAGGAACATCTCTATGTGAATATTTCGTTCGAGGCAACGGAACAAAGCGATGACTATGCGCTGCCGCTTACCGTCCGTATCACCGCAGCAAACCGCGATACGGAACAGAAGGAAACAAAAACCGTCGAAGTGATTTACATCGGCAGCGCTTTAAGCGTGCCGGTTCAGTTTCCTGCTCATACCTATAAACGATTGGAAGCGGTTGTGCTGACGAACGGTAAAGCTGTATCGTTGCGGACTTCTGTAAAAAAGTAACAGCGGAACAATGCGGGGAATTGCTAAAAGCTATACCTGAGTTTTTAGAGATGCCCAACATACCGTATGAAGGATATTTGAACTGTGAGTATGAAGATTGCAGTAGGTTTAAGCGGAGGGGTAGATTCCGGCGTTGCCGCAAAGCTTTTGATAGAAGAGGGGCATGACGTGTGCGGCGTTACGCTCCGCCTGCTGAATGAACAAACCTCTGCCGCGAAGGAACAAACCGAGCGGATTATTGAAGAAGCGGCGCAGGCAGCGCGGCTGCTCGGTATTCCGCACCGTGTCTACGACTTCCGTGCCGAATTTCAAAAGCAGATCATCGATTATTTTATAAAAAGCTACCGCAGCGGAGAAACGCCGAACCCGTGTTACATCTGTAATAAGCAGATTAAATTCGGCCTGCTTTTGGAACAGGCTTTACGGGAAGGTTGCGATGCTATTGCGACCGGTCATTATGCCAAGGTGTTTCAGGAGCCGTCCGGCCGGTATGCGTTGGAGCAGGGTGCCGATGCGCAGAAAGATCAAAGCTATTTTTTGGCCTTGTTGAGTCAAGAGCAGTTAAGCAGGACGTTTTTCCCGCTTGCAGAATTGACGAAGCCGGAGGTTCGCCTTATTGCGGAAAAGGCCGGATTGGTCAATGCACATAAGAGTGACAGCCAAGATATTTGCTTTGTACCGGACGGCGACTATACGGCAGTAATCGAAGCATTGGCGCCCGATGCGTTTCCCGAAGGAGATTTTATCGATATCAATGGCGCCAAGGTCGGCACGCACCGCGGCTTGCACCGTTATACCATTGGGCAGCGGCGGGGGCTTGCTTTGCCGTTCGGTTATCCGATTTACGTGGTTGAAAAATCGGCAGAGCATAATACGGTTACCGTCGGTGCGGGGGATGCCCTTCTTGCCGCCGCCTGTTCGGTGCGGGAAGTAAACTGGATTGCCGAAATGCCGCAGGAGCCTTTTTACGCAGAGGTTAAAACACGGTACCGGCAGCAGCTGAAAAAAGCCTGTATTGAACCGATCGGCACAAGCCGAGGCCGCATCGTTTTTACCGAACCCGAACGGGCGGTTGCGCGCGGGCAAGCCGCTGTATTTTATTGCGGGAGTAGGGTAGTCGGCGGCGGTATTATCGACGGCGTGGAAGCCTGCGACTGATAGTTACTCCCGAAGAATCAAAGGATAAACGAGTGGAAACCTCTAAAAACTGCGCCGATAGGCTTGATATTTTTAGAGGTTCCCTAAGTTTTTTTAATCTTATAATGTTAAGAATGCTCCCGGGCCGAGCGGTAAGCCGGTTACATACCAGATAATCATCAAGCCGAGCCATGAAAGCAGGAACGCGATTGAATACGGCAACATTATCGATATCAATGTTCCAAGACCGGAATCCTCATCATATTTTTTCATAAAGACGACGATCATCGCAAAGTAGCTCATCAGCGGAGTGATGATATTGGTGCTGGAATCTCCGATACGATATGCAACCTGCGTTAAAGCCGGTGAAAGGCCGAGGTTTACCATCATCGGTACGAAGATCGGCGCCATAATTCCCCATTTTGCAGAGGCGGAACCGATAAAGAGGTTCAAGAACGCGGAAATAATTACGAATGCGATGATAAGCGGTAAGCCGGTAAACCCGATGCTCTTTAAAAAGTTAGCGCCGTTTACGGAAAGAATGGTTCCAAGGTTTGTTTTACCGAAGTAGCTGACGAACTGCGCTGCAAAGAATGCCAGTACAAGGTAGCCGGCCATTGAGCTCATACCGTGTGTCATCCCTTTTACGAGGTCTCCGGAGTTTTTAATTTTTCCCAAGGTTTTACCGTATACTAAGCCGGGTACCAAGAAAAGAATTAAAATAACGGGGAGCAAGCCGCCGTGCATAAAGTTGCTGAGAGAACTAACGCCTGTTTTGGGATTCACTTCGCTTAAGATAGCGAGGGACGGAAGACCGGGTAAGCCGAACATCCCGATAACGAGTATGACCACCATAATCAGAATGGCAATACCGGCACGCTTTAATCCCTTGGTTTCTTCTGCGGAAACGGGCATATTATCCGGCTGATAGGTGCCGTGGTATTCGCCTAAGTTCTTTTCTACGATCTTTTCGGTTACCAAGGTTCCGATAATTGTCAACAAGAATGTCGATACGATCATAAAATACCAGTTACAGGTAGGATCAAGCGGGATGTCCATACCGGCATTATGGAGCGCTTCGATCGTGATACCGGTTAAAAGCGGGTCGGTAGTTCCCAGCAAGAGGTTTGCAGAGAAACCGCCTGAAACACCGGCAAAGGCTGCGGCAAGACCTGCGAGCGGGTGCCGTCCTGCATTTGCAAATACGATAGCGCCAAGCGGAATAACTACAACGTAACCGGCATCGGACGCAATGTTACTCATAATACCGGCAAAAACGACAACAGCAGTTAACAGCCGGGGATTAATATTGGTAAGGAGCTTTTTCAGTGAGGTGTTGATAAGCCCTGTCCACTCGGCAACGCCGATACCGAGCATTGCGACCAATACCGTACCGAGCGGCGCAAAACCGGTAAAGTTTTTTGTTGCGCTGTTTAAAATATAGCGAAATCCGTCGACATTCAAAAGCGAAAGAGCCTTTATCGTTACTTCCTGCCCTTTTTTTGCGTCAAAGTAAGTAACCGGCGCACCGACAGCCGCTACAATAGCGGAAATAAAGACAACGATAATGCTGAGGATAAAGAATAACATCGCCGGATGGGGCAGCTTATTTCCAATCCTTTCAACGCCTTTGAGAAATCCTGAGACTTCCTTGTTCTTTTTTGTACTCATAAGAACTCCTAGAAAATGGTTTTCGCATACTAGAATGCGATAATACCTTCAATTATATATGATGATTTCCATATTGGCAAATATAAATTTTAAAAATATCAATATCTTTTTATCATATATTTCGGCACAACCTACGAAGTGTGTTTGATGCACTTGCGTTAAGAGCGCTGCTGACAATACTGTTATGCGAGGTTGACAATCCGTTTCTATTCGTATATATTTCCGTTATAAATAACTGACGTTATCGTCGGTTTCTAGGAGTTCTTATGACGGATAAACGAGAAGAGCTTGTATCGGGAAATATATTCAAGCTCATGCTAAAATTAGGTGTGCCGGGCATTATCGGTATGCTGGTAATCAGTTTATACAGTTTTGTCGACGCAATGTTTGTCGGGCGGTATGTGGGTGAAAAAGCGCTCGGAGCAATCAGCGTCGCCTATGCTTTTACGTTGGTAAATAATGGTATTGCGGTATTGGTCGGGATTGGTTCCGCATCGATTTTATCGCGGGCAGTCGGCAGAAAAGACCAAAAGACCGTCGATGCGGTGATGGGAAACGTATTGGTGTTGTCGGTACTGATGTCCTCAGTAGTGATGATAGTCGGATACATTTTTGCGCCGCAGCTTCTCACCCTTATCGGGGCGGAAGGAGAAATGCACGCAATGGGGGTGCAATATTTACGGATTGTGTACCTTGGCTCCATATTTGTAAACTTCGGACAGGCTTCAAATATGGTACTGCGCGGAGAAGGAAGAATTGCGCTTGCGATGATTATCATGGGATCCGGCGCCGTGCTGAATATTGTGCTTGACGCACTGTTTATTATTGTATTCAACCAAGGAATCGCCGGCGCTGCCGTTGCCACGGTTATTTCGCAGGCGGTTTTCGCATTGGTCAGCTTTTTTTACTTTTTATGTTTCAGCAAAAATGTTCGCTTTAAAACCATTAAACCGGATAGATCGATTGTCGGAGAAACAATTGCAATCGGTATGTCTGCGATGATTATGCAGGTACTTTCGTTGGTGCAGCAAACGGTAATGTATTCGACATTGAAAAAATACGGCGGAGAAGATCAGGTTGTTCTAATGGGCGCATTCTTCCGCTATTTGATGTTGAGCTTTATTCCGCTGTGGGGATTAAGCCAAGGATACCAGCCCTTTGTCGGTACGAATTTCGGTGCAGGACTTTTTGATCGGGTAAAAAAAGGCACCGGCTTGTTCTATGGCTTCGGCCTTTTGCTTGCAATAACGGCATGGGCTATATTTTTACTCAGTCCTGAAAAGGTATTGGGCTTGTTCATTGATAACCCTGTACTCGTTGCGCAGGGAAAAACCAATGCCGTTATTGCCATGATAATCTTCCCTGCGCTTGCGATTATGATATTGAATATGACGCTCTTTCAGGCTATCGGCAAGCCGAAACCCGCCGGTATTTTAGCGATTTCTCGCCAGCTCGTGCTTTTTGTACCCGCAGTACTGATACTGCCCCATTTTTTCGGAGCACGGGGCGTATGGCTCGCAATGCCGCTCGTTGACGGAATCGTCGTAGTGCTTTCCGTTATTATTATGATAAAGATATTCGCAACCGACTTGGTAAAAAAATAACACTTACAGTCAGGCAACCGCTTAAAGTATTTTCGATGCGGTTGCCGTGTACGAAACGGTGTTCAGGAGTTGGGCGACGATATTGTGGAAGGGAAAAAAAGTATGCCCGCAATATTGCATATCGAAGAACATCCCGAAGATGCTGCGGCTCTTGCCGCTTATTCGTGCTGAGGGTTTAATACCTGCCATTTTTCGGCAACGCTCTGCGTCAGGGGTGTTGATTTTGAACAGGCGCAGCGGGAAGGCATTGATTCCTCTGCAATAGAAAAAGCGGTTGCATTGCTCAACTCAAAAGACTCGCTTTTTCCGCAGCGTTTACATACTCCTCGCCCCAGTAATCGCAGAGGATTGTGTAAGCGTCACCGCGAAGGGAGGGAATAACACGCTTTAAGTGGCGGAGGTTTTGCAGTAAGGCTATTTTACAGCGGTTTTGCAGGGCTGCGGTCAGCTTTTCGGCATTGGGGGCGCTCAAGGGGTGTTCTTCAAGATACGAAAAGATTACGGCAAAGACCGAGGCTGCCGTGCAAGCCCTTTCCCAGCGGGCGAGGTCTTTTATTTCTCGGTTGGAGCTTATGCCCGTGCCTATATGATAGTTATACACGATGTCTTCTATTCCGAAATAGGAGCGGGCATGGAGCAGGATAAAAAAGTAAATAAGAAAGTCTTCGCCCATCGTGCAAAATGTGTGAGGAATATCTGCAAAAGCAGCCTTAACCGCCTCGGTACGGAAGAGCTTTGCCCATAAAAAACTTGATAGCTCTCCTTTTAGTAAAAAAGAATTTAGAAGTTCATCTCCTTCCAAAAGACCTATATGAACCTTTTTTATATTTTCTTCCATTTCGGCAAGGGAGGCTTCTTTGTAAAGCGGAGCTTCCTCATCGGAAAAGTCGGTCTTATACTCCGCCGTACCGTGGATGATATCGGCGGCATCCGCAAGGGAACCGGTACCTGAAGCAAGCAGTCCATTGTACAAATGCAAAAGAGCATCCGGCGGAAGGGTATCGTCGGAATCCGCAAAGCAGAGGTAGGTTCCGGAGGCGGCTTGTACGGCAGTGCGGCGGGCTTCAACCAGTCCAAGATTTTTAGAGTGTTCCAAAAGAATAAGAGGAATACCGGCGGCTTTGAATTTCTTCTTATAAGGTTTAAGGATTGTAGGCAAGGAGCCGCCGGCGGGGCTGCCGTCGTTTACGATGATAACTTCAACCGGCAAGCCCCCCGCCTTTGTATCCGCCGGCAAGGACTCCTGCGCTAACACGCTATCCAGCAGCGCAGGAAGAGATCTTTCCGTTCCGTAGACCGGAACGGAAAGACTGATAAGAGCCGTCATTATTTCCACTCATAACCGCAACCGGAAGGTCTCGCAAGTGTTTTTGAAAACTCAATAGCGGAATCGGTTTTTGTCGATTGAGGCGTGCCTTCAAGTGAACCGTCATCCTTTATACCAAAATCCCATATAAAATGGAATTGTTCAACATCATCAGTATTTGGAGCACTTAGACTGGTAATGTACCCCCAAAAACCGTCAGAGGCAATGATGAGTTTTTTCGGCATGACGGCAATAAACCGGTAAGGTGCAAATTTGCCGCCTTCTTTTCTTTTCTCATCGGCCTCAGGGGTAAGAATGTGAATTTTATCCCTCGGCAATTCCGTAGTGTGAAGAACCTCTGCATTTCCGGAAAAATCGGCTGTAGAACTGCCTATTTTCATGAGTTTCCCTGAAATAGAGTCTTTTTTGTAATATGTATTAGATGGATCAGTCTCGTCATATTCATAGCGGTACTGTACTGCCGTTAGACCGTATAAAATACCTTCTTGTATATGCAGAGCGGTTAAATCTCCCGGTCTTGACCAAGTTGAAGCGTTGGTTACCTCACCGAGAACATTAATTGCACCACCGACTGCGCTGCCGTCGACATGCGTATATTTTTGCACTCTAACAGTATACCCCGAATACCCGGTCTCTTTTTTTAGAGCAACAAAGAAGCCGTTTTTATCTGCTGCAAGCGCGGTAAAGCGTGTTTTGTTATTGCCAACATCTTGAGGCCCTCCAAAAGTGCCGCTGCCGGCGAAACTATTATCCTCCGCAGCGGAAGAAAATGGATCGTTCTTCGCCCATGTAAGCCGTTTGATGTATGATTTATCACTGCCATTATAGCTGTAATACAAGGCGTTTACCGATTGACCATCCTTTTTTACACTGCCCGATATGTCAATGGCAATGGCGGTCGGTTGATCGGATAATGATGATGTACTTACAGTTACGCTGCTATCATAGCTGCCGTCATCTTTCAGCTCAAAGCGGCATATACGGTAGCCTCCGGTTTTATATCGTACTATGTAGAAGTTTCCGGCTTCGTCAAAGCAAAACACATCGGTAAAACGACTGCTGGATGATGTTGAATTAGCAAGTTCAGTTTCTGCCGTGAGTGCATCAGCGGCTGAATTGAGCTGATAATAGTCGAAACCGGCAGCATTCTTTTTCCAGACGATGGTCTTTGTACTTACACCTGTCCATACAGGATTTTCGCCCAGCCAAGTAATCCCGCTTGGGGCATCATTAAAGGTAAGCGCATTGCTTCCTTTATTAAGCGTTGCAATACGGTTTTTGTTTGCGATAATACGGGGCTTTCCTTTTTGATACTCGAACGTTACGCCGTCATCGGCTATGTAGAGGTTTTCTTCATCAAAACCGACTACCTTTACGGGGCCGTAGAAGTTGCTTTCTTCGGTAGGGTAAATATCGTTTCCGTCAGAAGTATGGTCATTTGCAATACCGATGCGGACAGGATTGCTTATCGAAGCGGTTGTGCCGTCAGCCGAATATGAGTATTTGACAATACCTCCTAAGGAAAAGGAGTCCGGAATGGTTTGACATTTAGAAAAAAGAACATAGAGGGTATCGGCAGTCATGTAAAGGCCGTTTATCGTCCCATGTAACCACCCCGCCGACACCTCTAATGTAATCTTTGTATCTTCGCGTAAATCGGGCTGAGCGGAAAGCGTAATTTCGGAAACGGTATCTTCGGTTATGCGGTACATTTTTAATTCCGGACCTACCATTCCATATCCTGAGGCGATGAGTACATTATTATATACGGCATAGCCGGTTAGATACCCGAGAGACGCTCCCATCAATTCTATAGGCGAGCCGCCGGCTTCGTTTATTCTATACAGCTTCATATTCAAGCCGTCTTTTGCAACAAGGTAGACTGCACCTGTTGCATGATCGCTTGCAAGCGCCGGTCTATGACAGTTTTCCGGCAGGGTAAAGGTTTTAGTTTCTTTATCACTCTCGCTCGTGTAACGTTCTAGTATACTATTGCTGCTTTCTTGATATGCAAGATAGGTTCTACCTTTATTGTCGCGGCAAAGGTTATGATATTTAATGTGCTCTTTCTTTACTTCCTTTGAACCTATTTTCAACGTGAATGTGTAATCATTTACACCGCCTGAATGGGATCCATGGGGCTTATTAGTACCGAACAGGAGTCTGTTTAAAGCAGCGGCAGCTTTTTTAAGCTTAACGCTGACGGTATTGGTGCCGGAAGTAACCTCGTGCTGTTTTTCGCCCGACCATCGAGCCGAAACGTTTTCAACACTAATCTTTACGACGATTTTTTCGCCGACCGGCAACGTTAAGGACATGGTTTTAGGAGCACTTTCGGCAAAGTGTTTTTCCGTAATAGACGTTCCATCATCCTTCGTAACCTTTATGGTCATTTGGGAATTATTGAGAAGCGGTAAGCCGTTTGAGCCAACCGCACGGCTTACGCCATTCCCGGCAATTCCGATAATCACCGTCCCGTAGCCCTGCGGAGCCTCCGGTTTACCAAAGGCTGCCTGCCCACAGGAAATAAACAAGAAACTTACTGCGATAAAAAATATTGTAATCTTTTTCATTTTCTTCCTCCGTTTCTAAAATAAAGGCAGTATTACCTACATAATGCGGTGTTATTTCGCATACTCTAAAATCACTATAAGTATAATCCAAAGGGGAAAAAGTCAATGCAAGTGATTGACATATAAACAATTACCGTCCTTATCCTTGCCGGAGGACGAGGTATAAAAACTGTCGGGCTGACTTTTTATCAATACGGTGTACGATAACGATATAGAAAAAACAAGTGTAGAAAAAGCTGTAACGATTTTTTAATCAATGATGCTTTCTTGTGTGCTATTAACTACTGTTTAAGGGGTAAATCTTCCCAAAAAACTTCTCTTTTTAGTATCAAGTTTCGCGCTCACTCGAAGCTCGCTGTTAAAAGTGTACACGGATGTACACTTTTAACGATGCAGACGCTAGTAACGTACAAAAAACACCCGCAGGCACATTACTGACTAGAACCACCACCATCCGTGGTGGAGATGATACGTTGAGGATATTCAGAAGCGGCAAGGATGTCGCTGGTTTAAACAGAAGCGATGTTTTAGCGTCAGCTGAAACTCGCTGCCAAAAGTGTACAAGGATGTACACTTTTGGCAAGACAACGCAGATGTGCCGTATATTTTCAAAAGTATTATTGGCCTTGATATTCTTCGATAGTATCACTCAAATGCTCAAGGGTAACGCCCGCCTGTTTGAACATCTCGATTGAGTCGGCGCTGTCGTGATATCGTTTTTCAGCAATAACTCGTTTGATACCGCAGTTGATAATGAGCATTGCGCATGTCCGGCACGGGGTCATTTTGCAGTAGAGTGTTGCACCGTCGATGCTGATTCCCCGTTTTGCTGCTTGGCAAATTGCATTCTGCTCCGCATGGACGGTGCGGACGCAGTGTTGGCTTATGGTGCCGTCTTCGTGCTGCACTTTTTTAAATTGATGTCCGACATCATCGCAATGGGGTAATCCGCGGGGTGCGCCCACATAGCCGGTAACTAAGAGTTGGTTATCTCGAGCAATAACGCATCCCGATCTGCCTCTATCGCAGGTTGCACGTTTTGCAATTGCGCGGCAGACTTCCATAAAATATTCATCCCATGTCGGGCGGACGTACGGCTGTTCACTCATGTTTTATCCTTTTAGAAAATTCCCTTATAGCCACGGGTTAATACCTTCCTCCTGTATCGCTCCGTTGTTTTGTTCCTGTGTTTCGGAGCCGGTCGGGTTGGATTCTGCAGGCGGGAAAGACGGTAGCGGAGTTCCCTCGTCGATAGTTTCCAAATGAGTTTGAGGAATCGGCGGCTGCAACGTATTGCCCACTCCTGATGTTCCCGAAGTCTGCCCCTGTTGAGTTGCTGCATTTTGTTCTTGTTGCGGAGTGAGCGTCGGCGTCTGATCTATGGATGACTCATCTTCACCTGAGCGTAAGTATGGATTAGATTCAAAAGTGTTGTCTGTGCCGGAGGGCGTTATAAGCTCATCGGTTATAAACGAATCTGTCGTATAGGAAGTATTTCCTCTCCGTCTTTGTTTACTCGGTTCAGGATCTTCAAAAATACGCGGGTCAATGAGTACATCCGTTTTAATAATGTCAACCGGCGTTTGTCCGGTACTGTAATTACTTTTGCGTAGGCGGTCTTTGGCAATTTCCAGCAGTACATTGTTTGCTTCATGATAGGTACACGCCTCCGTCGGTTCCGTACCCGATAAAAAGTAGAGCGATACCGTGCCTTCGTTGCAGTAGGGCGTTTGCAGCATTCCGGATTTTGAACAAACCGATACGGCGGTTAATCCTGTTTCGGGTCGAATAAAATCCCGATACGGCATATCTTCATGGATTGCCTTCATAAAGTTTGCCCACGGAGGGCCTGCGAGCGTCGCCCCCGTGTTATCAAGACCGAGCGACTGTCCACCCTTATCATAGCCGAACCAAACCGCGGCGGTATAATACGGAGAAAAGCCGATTGTCCATGCGTCAGACCAGTTCTGGGTTGTGCCGGTTTTACCCGCAACAGGCATAGAAAAGTATTTTCCCGTTGTTTTATCTTTATACCGGAACTTTGAACCGCTGCTTGAAGCATACGCGAGCGTCCCTTCGGTAACCGTTCTCTTCAGTACCGAAGTCATAAGATAGGCATTTTGGGGGCTGATAACTTGCATCGCATTTCCTCGCCGCCGCTGTTCTAACCGTAAATCCCGTTCGGGATCCATCACAATTGTACCATTGCGGTTTTCGACGGTGCGGATGGCAATGGGGTCAACCCGCCGCCCCTGATTTGCAAAAACGGCAAACGCCTTTGCCATCTGAACGGGCGCAACGCTGATAACGCCGAGTGCAAGCGGGTATAGCCGCGGGAACGTGCGGTCTATTTCATCTTGATCGGTGATGCCGAGCAGTGCGGCGGAGCGGGTAATTGCTGCGTCGAAGCCGATAGTATCAAGCACCTTAATCGCGGGGATATTCAGCGACTTTGCAAGCGCTCTCCATGCCAGAACGGTACCCTGCCAATGCCCTGCATAGTTATTGGGGATATATGGAACGCCGCTCTGGTTTTGAAATACCTGCGGTGTATCTTCCAGCACGGTTGCCGGTGTAATCAATTTGGTGTCGAAAGCTGCGGAATACAGAAGCGGCTTAAATGAACTACCCGGCTGGACGCGCCCCTGTGTCGCCCGAATCATCTGATTCGATTCGTCGAATTTACTTCCACCGACGAGTGCCGTAATGTATCCGGTATTATTTTCCAAACAGATGAGCGTTCCCTCAACCGTCTTTCTTGCAAGCTCGTCTTGTACTTTTGCCGTACTTTTTGCGCCGGTGATTTTGAGGTTGTTTAAACCGAAGAGCATCGCTGCCATATCGACAATAGGATTTAAATCACTGCGGTAGTAGGAAAGGGTTTTTGTCTGCACCCGTTCGGAATCGATATGGAGCGCCGGAATATTAAAGGCGAGCGAAACGAGCGCAGTGATGTTGCTGTACAGTTCGCTCTGCGCAAAGCGGTGCGACCGCGTATTTTTTACACGTGTATTCGCGATGCGGATATAATCGCTCATCTCTTTTTCGGCAGCGGCCTGATGGCGCAGGTCGCAGGTGGTATGCACGATATAGCCGTCGGAATAAAAATCCATCGTGCCGTACATCATCGTTTCAAGCTGGCGGCGTACATATTCCGAAAACCAACGGGCTTTATCTTCGCGGTTAAACCATGCGGACGAAGCGGTACGGGTATAATCAAAGTGCGCCCAATACTCATCGTAGGATTCGTCGCGTTCTTCTTTGGTGAGATAGCCGAGGCGCACCATCTCATCGAGGATGTAGCCCTGCCGTTCCTGTACGCGGTTCGGGTATTCAAAAGGATTGTAATAGGCGGGATTCGATAGTTGAATAACCAGTACGGCCGCTTCTGCAGGGGTAATTTCCGCTACGGGATGTCCGAAGTAAAAACGGCAGGCAGCGCTGACGCCGTAGGTACCTCCGCCGAAATAGACTTTGTTCAAATAGAGTTCAAGGATTTCATCTTTTGAGTACCGGCGTTCCATCTGGACTGCCCACCACAGTTCTTTTATCTTCCGCGAAATGCTCATATCGGTACGGTCGCAATATAAAAGTCCCGCGATTTGCTGCGTAATGGTACTTCCGCCGCCGAGTGTTCTGTGGGTAAGTTTTCCGATAATGGCACGGAAAATCGCCTTCATGGTAAAACCGCGATGCCGATAAAAACTACGGTCTTCACGAACGAGGAGCGCATTGATCAAGGCGGGCGGTATTTGCTCAAACTTGATAATTTCCCGCTTTTCGTTGGAAGAAAATTCGGTAATCAAGTCTCCGCGTATATCTAGTATCCGTGTCGGTAAGTCGGGATTAAAAGCGGTAAATTGTTCGCTTTGCTTTACGGCAGCCGTTTCGGCCAGTAAGTAGCCCAGCATCGCCGAGCCTGCAGCAAGCACGGTAAAAACAATAATAAGGTAAATATATAAAAAGACAGTACGTCCGCGCATGCGCCTATAAAAGCACAAAAGCGCTTTTTTTTCAAGCATTATGCTCTAACACCCCTAAGATTTTCCCTTGCGTAATCTATAAAAAAAGGTTACACTGAATCAGTAGCGGTATCCGCAATCAATTCAAGTTTTTAAAGATGCCTTAGAGATATTCTGATATTGATTATTGAGAGGAGACTCGATTTATGGATAGTAACACCATTCTGACCTATGCAAAGCAGTATATGGCGGAAGAAACCGATCCGGCATTCGTAAAAGAAGTGGAAGAACTTATTGCAAAAAACGATGAGAAAGAGCTGTTTGACCGTTTTTACCGTCAATTGGAATTCGGTACCGGCGGTTTGCGTGGAATTATCGGCGGCGGAACAAACCGGATGAATCCTACGGTGATTAAAAAGGCAACACAGGGACTTGCTGACTATATCATAGAAACATTCCCGGAAAAAGCAAAAAGCGGAAAATTAAAGGCCGTCATTGCGTATGATTCGCGCCGCTATTCCGATGTATTTGCAGAGTCAACCGCCCTCATCTTTGCGGCGAACGGTTTTACCGTGTACCTGTTTTCGGCATTGCGCCCGACACCGGAGCTTTCCTATGCAATCCGGCAGCTCGGCTGCGACACCGGCGTTGTTGTTACCGCTTCTCACAATCCGCCGCAGTATAACGGATACAAAGCCTATTGGAACGATGGTGCACAGGTCATTCCGCCCCACGATAAAGGGATTATCGACAAAGTAAACGCGGTTAAAAAAATTAACATGATGAACCGCGACGAAGCGATTAAAAGCGGTAAGCTCATCATTATCGATAAAGAGATAGACGAAAAATATTGGGCAAGCGTTAAAGCCAAGCTGCACCGCGGCGATTTAATCAAAGAGATGTCTAAGTCCGTAAAGATTGTCTACACCCCGCTACATGGCACCGGTGCGATGCATGTTGAAAAAGTGCTCGGCGATATGGGCTTTAACATTATCACCGTGCCGGAACAGCGTGAACCGGACGGAAATTTCCCGACAGTGAGCTATCCTAACCCCGAGGATCCTGCAGCATTAAAAATGGCGATTGAATTGGCGGAAAAAGAAGGAGCTGACATTCTGATGGCTACCGACCCCGATGCAGACCGTTTCGCTTCGGCGGTAAAAGACGAAAACGGAAAAATGCGCCTTATTACCGGTAACCAGATGGGAGCGCTCTTTACTGACTATCTTTGTCTTACTGCAAAAGAGTTTGGTGTAATGCCTGAAAAGCCTGCTATTGTGCGTTCTATTGTAACATCAAGCCTCTGTGACCGCATTGCAGAAAAATATGGGGTTGAAACCTTTGAATGCTTGACGGGATTTAAATGGATTTGCAATAAGGCTGACGAGATTTCCAAAAAAGGCTACCACTATATTTTCGGTTTTGAGGAAAGCTACGGCTATAATTTCGGGATGGAAATCCGCGATAAAGACGGTATTGCGGCATCCGCCATCTGTGCCGAAATGGCGCTTTACTGGCGTAAACAAGGAAAGAGTTTGTTAGATCGTTTAGACGAACTTTTTAAACAGTACGGCTTCTACTGCGAAAAGACCATCAATAAGGTATTCCCGGGTGCGGAAGGCGTTGAAATTATGAATAAGATGATGGCAAAACTCCGCAAGTCTCCGTTAAGAGAGATTGGCGGTGTAGAAGTATGGACTATTTGGGATGTAAAGAACTCAGTTCACTACAATCCTCGTACTCCCGAAAAGACAACGCATATATATATCCCTGTAAGTGATGTACTGCGGCATTTTATGGAAGACGGAACAATCGTCAGTATTCGTCCAAGCGGTACCGAACCCAAGATCAAAATTTATATTATTCATCCTGAGTTTATGAGGGAGAACAACAACGATCTCGAAGCTGCGCGGAAGCAGGCAGAGAAAAAAGTTGAAATATTTGAACGAAGTCTGGACTACGATCTTAGATGACAAGTTATGATTGGCTGGCTGCCGTATACGACACGGCAGCCTTTATCGCTTTTGATACCGAAACAACCGGACTTGATCCCTCATCAGGGAGAATCGTCGAAATCGGCGCGGTAAAGTTTGACCGGCGCGGTATCATCGCCCGATACAATGTGCTGATCAATCCCGAAATACCGATGCCGGAAGAAGCGGGCAAGGTAAACGGAATCACCGATGCGATGCTGAAGGATAAACCGCTCATTGCTGCCGTTTTTCCCGACTTTTCCGATTTTATCGGTACCGGTGTTCTAGTTGCGCACAATGCTCCGTTTGACATAAACTATGTTAATGCGGAGTTAAAGCGCGCCGGAAAACCGCCTTTGACCAATAAAGCCGTCGATACGCGGATATTTGCAAAGGAAGTATTTCCCGGACTTTCCAGCTATGCATTGCAGGATCTTGCCGTGCAGTTCGGCATTACGGCGCTGGAAGCTCACCGTGCCGAAGACGACGCCCGCGTATGTATGGAGCTTTTTGAAAAAATTTTAAGCAGATTTTTAAAAAACAATCCCGAACTGGTAGAAAAAATCCGTGCGGAAACGGATGCTGCCAGCCTATTAGCCCCTGAAACGGAGCAAATAGAGAAAGATTATTCACGGAGTTTATTTTGATACCTCAACAAAAGCGAGAAACGACCTCGATTCCAAACCCTTTTAAGGCGCCTGTGTATTATTACGCACGCACCGATTCTACCTTACAAGCCGCCCGCGAGTGCCTTGCAGACGGTTGTCCTGACGGCACATTCATCTACGCCGGCTACCAAACGGAGGGGCGCGGCCGCATGGCCGATCGGCAGTGGCTTTCTCCTGCAGGGGAAAACCTACTCGGCACCCTTATTTTAAGGCAGCCTGCATCCACCGATTTTACGCTGCGGATAGGGCTGGCAGCCAGTTTAACGATCGATTCGTTTTTGCCGTCATCTGTACGGACTGCTGTTAAATGGCCGAATGATATCTTTATCAACGGTAAAAAAGCTGCCGGTATCCTATGCGAAAGCGCGGGCGGCTGTGTGCTTGCCGGTATCGGCATCAACCTGCTTCAAACGGCCTTTTTGCGGAGTATTGAACACACGGCAACTTCGCTCGCGATGATTATCGGAGCCGATAGGTGCCCTACGTTTGAAGTGTTTATCCCTGCACTACTTACTCAAATACAGGAATGCCTCAACCGCAACGATTGGAATGAAGAAATCAGCCGTCGGCTGTGGAAGCGAGGCTCTGTAGTGCGTTTTATGCGCGGGCAACAGGAGAGCGACATCGTCGAAGGTATACTAACCGGTATCGCTCCGGACGGGGCGCTGTGCATTACGGAAGAGGATAAAGAGCGCCGATATTATTCAGGCGAGCTGATCTATTAATCAGTTTGCAGAAACCGTTAAAAATAAAACCTGTTCGGAAACTTCCGTTTCTGAACAGGTTACCTTGAAATGCGATGTTCTCGCATCATGCTATTTGTGCGATGCGCGAACTCGTCGACCTATTCGAAAACGAAAGTTTCAGAATAGGTCGAGCATTTATATCTTGCATCTTTTTTTTAATTGCGTTATAGTCTCCATTACAGTGTAATATTACGTTGTAATATTATTTGTGAGGAGGATGATTTTATAGCAAGGAATTTTCAGCAAACGCACGAAAACCTTTTGCAATGTGCAAAAGCGCAGTTTTTAGCATTCGGCTTTGAACGGGCAAGCATCAGGGATATTTGCAAGGAAGCGCATGTAACCAACGGCGCATTTTATAATCACTTTAAGGATAAAGAAGCGCTCTTCGGCGCCGTGGTAGAACCGGTGTTTCAAACTATTTCACAGATGTATCACGATGCCGCAGCTGAGCAGTTTGCCTTGGTAAAAACCGACGATCTTTTACAGCTGTGGAAGCATGAAGAAGAAACGCTGTGCAGTATGATCGAGTATATCTACGCACATTTTGAAATATTTCAGCTTTTGCTGATGTGCTCTGCCGGTACAAAATACGCAGATTTTCAGGATATGGTGGTGCGTGCCGAAATGCGGGAAACCAAAAAGTTCCTTGCCGAACTAAAGCGGCGGGGTGTTCCCGTTCGGGATTTAGAAGATGATGAATGGCATATCCTTGTGCATGCGCATTATGCTTCCCTTGCCGAACTGGTGCTGCACAATTATCCAAAAGAGACCGCATTAAAATATGCCCATACGCTGGGGACTTTTTTCGGTGCAGGCTGGAAAGCCGTGTTGGGGATTCCGTAATGGGGAGCAAGCAAACTACGGCAGCAATCTTGATCTATCAGGAGATAGTAGGCATCTTTTAAAAACTCGGTTAGATTTTTTATGGAGAGGAGTATCTATGGATATTATAAAAAAACATATAGGACAGATTATCTTTCCGGTGTTTGTTGCAATTCTCGGTGTTGCGTGCGGCATTGTTCCATACTTTGCAGTCGCTTCTATTGTTACGCAGCTGATAAACGGTGTAACCGATTACCGCGTTTTCTTACCGTACGCAGGGCTTATCCTTGCAGGATTCGCTGGCTCGATTATCGGGCATTCGATATCAACCATCGGTTCGCATAATTTAGCATTCAGTATTATTGAAGATACACGGAAGCGGGTGATAGAAAAGCTTAGCCGCCTTTCGATGGGGACGATAGAAGAAAAAAGCAGCGGCAAGTGGTCTCAGTTTGTGGTAGAAACAGTGGATAAAATGGAACAACCGATTGCGCACGTCATTCCCGAAGTACTTGCCAACGTCATCATTCCGATTGTGATTGTCGTGATTGTTTTTATACTGAACTGGAAGATCGCTCTTGCAAACCTCGTAACCTTGCCGCTTGGTATGCTCTTTTCGATGCTGATGATGAAAGACTATGAAGCAAAATCAAAACGCTACATCGAAGCCTCAAAAAAAATGAATGCCGCCGCTGTCGAATATATTCAAGGGATAAAAGTGATCAAGGCGTTTAACAAGTCGGCATCATCCTATGATAAATTCCAAAAAGCGGTGGAGGATAACCGGGACTCTATGCTCGACTGGTATTTGAGCGTGTGCTTTGCAATGGTTGCCGCGATGGAAGTGCTGCCGTCTACTCTCCTTGTCGTACTGCCGGTGGGCTTGTACCTCTTTATGACCGGCGGCATTGCGATTCCTACGTTGATTATGTGCATACTGCTTTCGTATGCTTCATATAAGCCGCTTCTCAAAGCGATGGCGTATACGGATGCGATGGCGAATGTGCGGGTCGTGTTCGGCGAAATACAATCAGTACTCGATTTACCGGAGCTGGTACGGCAAGACACCGCCCCCGCCCCGCACGGCTATGATGTGCGCTTTGAAAATGTGGTATTCGGCTACGGCGGCGTACTGAGCGAAACAACCGGCACTGCTGATAAAAACGGCGCCGCTGCCAAGGACAGCGCAAAGGTGTTCGACGGATTGAACTTTACCGCAAAGGAAGGAGAGCTGACTGCGATTGTGGGTTCTTCCGGCAGCGGCAAGTCTACCATCGCAAAACTGCTGGCAGGCTTTTGGAATATCGAAAGCGGACACATCACCATCGGCGGCGCTGACATCGGCAGCATGAGTTTGGAGCGGAATATGCAGCTGGTTACCTACGTTTCGCAGGAAAACTTTTTGTTCAACAAGACCATTCGCGAAAACCTCAAAATGGCAAAAGAAGATGCAACCGATGCAGAAATCGAAGCCGCCTGTACAAAGGCGAGCATCCATGACTTTATCAAAAGCCTGCCTGCAGGGTATGACACCAATGCGGGAAACGCAGGCAGTAAGTTTTCAGGCGGCGAGCGGCAGCGGCTCACCATTGCCCGTGCACTGCTGAAAGACAGCCCCATTGTCGTACTTGACGAAGCGACCGCCTACTCAGACCCGGAAAACGAAGCCATTATCCAAAAGTCCATCGACAATCTTGTAAAGAACAAAACCGTTATTATGATTGCACACCGCCTTTCCACGATTGTCAATGCCGATAAAATCATCGTGCTGGAAAAAGGAAAAATTGCCGCCGAGGGAACCCATCAGGAGCTTTTGCAAACTTCACCACTCTATCAAAAAATGTGGCAGTCCCATATCCGCAGCAGGGATGATTAGGAATTGATAATTGATAATGGGTAATTATAGGAGACTGAACTTTGATGATACGGAATATACGGCTTGAGGACGCAAAAGCTATCCGGGATATTAGCGAAGTTTCGCTTGGGTATAAAACAACGGAAGCGGTAACCGAACGGCAAATTGCAAAACTCATCTCCGATAACCGGCATTTTATCAGGGTGTACGAAGATGATGAAACGCACACTGTGGCTGGCTTTATTCATGCCGAATCCTATGAGCTTTTGTACAAAGAACCCGGTTTTAACATTTTGGGATTGGCTCTTTTATCTGAATATCAGCATAAAGGCATCGGCAAACAATTAGTGCACGCCGTAGAAGCAGAAGCCGCTGCACGGAATTACCGTTTTATCCGACTTAACTCCGGCGAGCACCGCACGGAAGCCCATGCATTTTACGAACACTGCGGATACTCATGTACAAAACTACAAAAGCGATTCATAAAGGAATGGTAAAACGATGTTTGATTTATTGAAGAAGATTTACGCGATTGCGGGGAAGCAATCAAAGCGTATAACAACGATGTTTATTTGCGATATGCTCAAAAGCATATTCGAAGGCTTTACCCTCGGCGGGCTTGGGTATTTTTTGCTAACACTGAGCCGTGCGGTGTTTCAATCACAGCCGGTTACACAGCGCAATATTATCACGGTGTTCTGCATTATGCTTGTCAGCCTTACGGGAAAAATTGTTTTCGGCTATATTTCCGACCGCAATAAAAATATCGCCTCGTATACGATGGGGGCGGAGAACCGGCTCGTTATTGGGGATAGGCTGAAAAACGTACACATGGGGTATTTTTCCGAAAGCAGGCTCGGCGATATTTCGGGAGCGTTGACAACGGTGATTACCGATGTTGAAACAATCGATATGATGATTCTCGAAATGATGTTTGCAGGCAGCATCCAAACGGTTATCATGGCTCTGTTTGTTTTCCCGTATGATATGACAACCGGCTGTATCATCTTTATCACGCTGGTTATTGCAACGCTATTCAATAATGTATTCCAGAAAAAGACTGATGCGGTAACGACAAAACTGACGGAGCTGAAACTGCAACTGCGCACCGATATTTTGGAGTATGTACAAGGGATCGGTGTAGTAAAGGCATTCGGCAGAACAAGCGAAGCGGTAAAAAATGTAACGGAAAGTATTAAAAAAAGCAAAACCGGATTCTTTGCCGTAGAGAAGACGCTTACGCCTTCATTACTGGTTTTTTCGCTGTTGCTTAAACTGGGAACAACTGCCATTATCGTGAGCGCCTTATACCGCTATTCCATAGGTGCAATCGATGTTGAAAAAACACTGATGCTAACCGTAGCAAGTTTTGTAGTCTTCGGCGGTTTTGAAATAGCAGGGACCATGCAGCGGATGCGCGGTGTTGCGGTACAGAATTTGGATACGCTCTTTAAGGTTAAAAATATTCAAGCATTGCCGGAAGGTGCGCTCCTTCCGCAGGGGCATGACGATATTACCGTCAAAAATATTACCTTCGGCTACGGCGGCAAAGAGCACGCTGAAGAAAAGCTCTTCCACAATGTGGATATGTCTATTCCCAAAAACAGCGTAACCGCCTTGGTCGGTTATTCCGGTTCGGGGAAGACAAGCCTGTGCCAGCTGATTGCCCGCTTCTGGGATGTCGATTCAGGTGAAATCACACTTGGCAATACGAATATTAAAGACTTTGCGTACGATGCATTTTTATCAAACTTTACGTTTGTGTTTCAGGATGTGTATTTGTTTGAAGACACCATAAAGAACAACATCAAATTCGGAAAACCGGATGCAACGGATGCGGAAGTGATTGCAGCGGCAAAAGCTGCTCAGTGTCATGACTTTATTATGGAGCTGCCGAACGGTTACGATACCGTACTGCAGGAAGGCGGCAGCAATCTTTCAGGCGGGGAGCGCCAGCGTATTTCCATTGCACGAGCAATGCTCAAGCCCAGTTCCATTGTCATTCTCGACGAAGCGACTTCCAGTGTTGATCCTGAAAACGAAGAAAAGCTGATGAGCGCCCTCGACGAACTGTTGAAAAATAAAACCGCAATCATCATCGCGCATCGGCTTTCAACTATCAAAAATGCCGATCAGATATTCGTCATGGACAAGGGGCGTATCGTCCAGCACGGCACCCATGCCGAGCTGATGCAGCAAGACGGCATCTATGCACACTTTGTCGGTATGCGGGAAACCGCGGCTTCGTGGAGGGTGTAAAATAATTGATAATGTTCTAATGTATAATTGGTAATTAGTGCAATCCTTAAGTATACAACATTACCAATTATACATTGACTGAATTATCCGGCTGCACGAAATTTTAGCGGAAGTGTGAGGTATGTATTGACAAGTGTTACAGTTAAAGAATTGTTGAATAGCGACAAACCCGAAGAGCTATTGGAAGCGGCGTATCCGTTCGCGCATCTGATGATGCAGTATCGTTGCGCATTGCGGGAAGTTCAAACAAAACTGGAAGTTCTTAATACTGAGCTATCGATGGATCAAGACCGTAATCCGTTTGAATCAATCACCTGTAGAATCAAAAAACCGATCAGTATTCTCGGCAAATTAAAAAAGATGGGACTTGATATATCGCTTGAAAATATCGAACACCATTTACACGATGTCGCTGGTATCCGTGTCATTTGTACGTTTCAAAAAGATATTTATGTTCTTGCCGATAAACTATGTGCACAAGATGATATAAAAATTCTCGCCCGAAAAGATTATATTAAAAATCCCAAGCCGAACGGTTACCGCAGTCTGCATCTGATTGTCGAAATTCCTGTTTTCTTTGCCGAAGGGAAAAAATATATGCAGGTGGAAGTACAATTCCGTACTATTGCTATGGATTTTTGGGCAAGCGTCGAGCATAAGATATATTATAAAAAAGAGATTGATCACAACACCGCTCAAATTACGGAAAAATTACGGCTCTGTGCGGAAAATATCAATATGATTGCAACGGAATTGGAAAATATCAGCAGAGAAATAGAAATACAAGAAGAACAGCATTGTCCGCTAGCCTAACAGCTTTACTTTTCTACGCATAATTCTTTCGTATCTTTCTATTGGGCAATTCCTTTTGCAATAAACATTTCTTGCCAAAATGCATTTTCTGCGGTTATGGTTATGGTGCCATTGAGTGTATTGGTTCCTTTTTTTATATACACATCGATTCTGTTTGCTTCAAATTTATCATAGTTGTTAATATCTTTCGGCATTCCGACAATCACGGTCGGATCTACAATAGTACCTCCTCACGATGCTCCCATCGCTACACAATACACAGCCGTCGCTTTTTGCTTACTCAGCGCTGCCAGTGCTTTATCGTCAATCACTACACAGGCAACCGGCTTTTCAGCCCCCGCAGCGGTTTTCGCCTGTTCGTTCGTCGCACAGGTCTGAGCGGCATTTTGCCGTGCTTCACCTTTACAAGCAATAGAACCTAGTATCAGCAAACCCAAACATACATACAAGAATCTTTTTTTATATGTTATCATCATTACTCCTCTCGTCAAATATAATAATGATTCTCAATATGTAGTGTCAAGTCTGAAAGAGAGATACCGTGGGGATGTCTCAAAAGGTGGGTACTTTTTCGGCATTCCCGTTTTCTTTATACCTCAACCTTTCGTTTTAAGAGCCATGCCGAAGTAAAAAAGCATGCAATACCGACTCCAAGGGAAATAAGCGTCGAAACAATAGGAATATTTACAACCATACTTGGGTATGACGCAATCTGCGCTGAATACTCTATACCATATACGGTAACGGGACAATAGACGCTAAACGCCCTTCCGGCCATTGCCTCAATTCTTCCGGTAAAAAAGACCGCACCGGTAAAGATAAGGATAAAGCCTGCGATCCACAGCCCTCGCATCCGTTTAATATTAAAGGAACGCATTATTGTTTGAACGGCAAGCGCAACGTTTCCGACAAATATGAATGACACTAAAGAGCCGAACAGCTTTGCCGCCCGCGAGAAAGTGATCGTTAAATTCATCTTTTCGATCATTCCTTTGGACATCGTTTTAATCGTCTGTTTTTGTTCAAGCTCTATTGCCAAAGAAATACCATTTAAGACGGATTTTGTAAAATTGTAAACTTCCTTCTCACTTGCCGACACAAAAGCCTGAAAATATTTTATCCAGAATATCGTCGGAGCGCACTTCACCGGTAACGCTTCCGAGCGCATGTACCGCTTCTTCCACATCCTGAATGACAGCATCAAGCGGGTACCCGCTGCGTCCTGCTTCAAGCGCGTACTCTACGGCTTCAAGCGCGGCGGTTACCGCTTCCTTTTGCCGCTCCGTCCCGAGCGAAACACCCGCGTCCTGCATCGGCAGTGCGGTATCCGCCGTAACCAGAGCGACAACCGTATCAATCAGTATATCGAGACCGGCGCCCGTTTTTGAGCTCAAGCTCACGGCGGGATACCGCTGCAAAACCGCCGGTAGAGCTTCCGTTCGCCCCTTATCCGCCTTGGTTTGCACGATAATCAGCGGTACGGTACTCCGTTCAATAAACGCACTATCCTCTTCTACCGGCGGCTTTGTCCCATCAATCAAATACAGCACAATGTCGGCTGCCGATGCCAGTTCAACGCTGCGCTGCACCCCTATCGCTTCGATTGTGTCTTCCGTAGCGCGGAGACCGGCAGTATCGAAAATATGTGCGGGAATACCTTTAAAATCGAGTTCCGCTTCAAGCCAATCCCGCGTTGTGCCGTGAATATCAGACACAATCGCGCGGTCTTCTTTTAACAGCGCATTAAAAAGTGAAGACTTGCCTGCATTTGTTTTGCCTGCAAGCACGAGGCGCACCCCTGCCTGATATATTTTTTCCGTCTGCCACGAAGCGGCGAGCTGCTGCAATGCCGAAAGCGGCTTTTTCAGAAGCGCTTCGTCAAAACTATCCGCAATGGTTTCCTCATCTTCGGGATATTCGATACCCACTTCAAGCGCGGCAAGCGCCGTCATTAAATCCGTTGTGATTGTTTCTATTTCTCGAAATACGCTACCGGAAAGCCGTCCGGCAGCCTTTTGCTGCGCCGTACTTGTTTTTGAATCGATAATTTCCCGCACCGCTTCCGCGCGGGTTAAATCCGTTTTGCCGTGTATAAACGAGCGAAAAGTAAACTCCCCGCGCTCCGCAGGACGAAATCCGTTTTTGATACAAAGCCGATAAATTGCTTTTACGATACCCGGCCCGCCGTGGCAGAGAATTTCAACGGCATTTTCACCGGTATTGCTTTTCGGAGCACGGTACACACAGAGAACAACCTCATCGACTTTTATACCTGCATCGTGTATCCAGCCGTACACAAGCGTATGCCCCTGCGCCTGCAGCAAGGCATGAGGACGGGAAAAAAAACGGGAGATAAGCTCAAGACTTCGTGCCCCCGAAGTCCGCACAATACCGAGCGCTGCAGGAGCCAATGCCGTTGCAATAGCGGCAATTTCATCATCGAGTGTGTAATTCAAGCAGTCGTATCCTTATGGGCAGGGTAACAGTCTTTAGTGTTTGCCGGAAAAGAGATTAATAAAGTTCTCCAAAATAACCGCCGGAGCAGGCTGCGCATCCAAGGTTATGAGCAGTTTTTTATTTTGATAAAACTCTATTAAAGGAAAGGTTTGCTCACGGTAAGTTTCAAGTCGCTTGACAATTGCCTCTATTTTATCATCCTCGCGGATAACCAATACACCACGGCAGTTATCGCAAATTCCTTCAACCTGCGGTTTCATAAACTCAATGTGGAAATTCTTACCGCACGAGGGACACAAGCGCCTGCCCGACAGCCGCTTTATCACTGCTTTATCTGAAATATCAAAATTGATAACGGCATCAAGGCTGCAAAAAACTTCCAATATTTCCGCTTGTGCGATTGTCCGCGGAAATCCGTCTAAGATAAAACCGTTTTGCGCATCAGGTTGAGCCAATCGCTCTTTTACCAGAGCAGCAGTTGTTTCATCATCAACAAGCGAACCGGAATCGATAATCTTTTGAATTTTTTGTCCGAGTGAAGTATGTTCTTTTATGGCAGTACGAAACATCGAACCCGTCGAAATATGAGGTATTCCGTAATATTTTGCAGCCTCCGACGCCAACGTACCCTTTCCCGCTCCCGGAGGGCCTAAAAACACCAATTTCATATATAACCTCTAGCTGAAGTTTTTATCCCCTACTGAAAAGATATAAGTCGGGTAAATTATGGCAGCTTTCCGCATCAAGTTCCCGTTTTACACTTAAATCGCTCACCAAACCGAGTTTAAAATGGTAGTGAATAGGGTCGTATCCTTCCCTATCAGCGTGAATATAGAAATTAAAAATCCGTTTTTCGCCTAACGACGATGCAAGTACGGGAAACGGCCAAAACGTATAGGTGCCGGGCGTTTTATGAGAAATGGTATATGGATTATCCCAGAGATGATTCATCTGAGCGACCAAGGAGTCTTCCAAATATAAAGCAACGGGTAGATCGGAAACGGGAGAAAAGGTTTGACCGTCCAAAACACGCCCCGTGATGGTAGGGAAATTAAATACATAACCGGAAGGTAATACTTGTTCAGAAGACGTATGGGAACGTTTTGTGCTAAGAACGGTTTTCATACCTTTAAACGCCAATGTTGAAATATCGGCAAGAAGCTGATCTTTTTCCGACTGATCAATTTGCAAAAAATGAGCCATACCTCTACCGGAAGCCGTATACCGCGGTTTAATTCGGTTTAAAACAAAACAAACCGTATCCAAACGGCACTGCATACAATTACACGTGAACCATGGTTCATTCTTATCTTTTGCAGCATCAAAAACTTTATTCACTTCGTTGTATACGAAATCTTCCATAAGGTTATGTATTGTCATTACAAAAACTCCTACCGGACCAGTATAACGCATCGGCTCGGATTTTGCAATATCACGCCGCCCCCTTTATCAATTATATAAATTGCAAGAGGTTTTGCTCTTGTTATCATATTGCATTCAACGATAAAAAATTCTATAATCAATTTTATTATGTCCGAGAGTGTTGACTGGGAAGATAAAAAATATCAAGAGGTTTTCGATGATGAGACCCGTCTTCTTGTCAGGCGGAGAGCTGCCGATGCAAGTTGCACCGTCGATGATATACAAGGTATCCTCGATTCGCTCTATGTTTTGGATGGGAACAACGCCGAAGGGCGGAGTTCCGTGCAGCAAATCGTACTGTCCGCAACAATCGCCGCTTATGAAGCCTTTATTCATCAATGGCAAAAAGAATTCACCGTTTAGTACCAATAACAAAGAGGACTCCATTTATGACTGTAACTCTAAAAAAAATATATATTTATGTAGCGGCAATGTTTCTGCTCGTGAGTGGTTGCTCCATTAAACATATAGCATTTAATGGCATCGCGAATACGCTCGCCCCTTTCCCCGCACCGAAAACTGAGGCTTCGGGCGGGATTGATGCGGCCGCCGCGCTTACCGGCGAAGATGATATAAAGTTGGTCTCAGAAGTGTTTCCGACGGTATTAAAAACGTATGAAATATTGCACCTCAGCAATCCTAAACACCGCGGCTTGGCTATTATGTCCGGTTCCCTCTATGTTATGTATGCGAACGCTTTCGTCCAAACGCCTGCCGATTACATCCCCGAGACGCAGTTTCAAAAGAAAAATCTTGAATATTTACGAGCAAAAAAATTTTATCTCCGTGGGGCTGATTACGTGATGCAATCGCTCGACAGCGCTTATAAAGGCTTTGCCGAAGCAATGGCTCATTATACGGAAGATACAGGCGCCGCTTTTCTTGCTCGCTGTAGAGTCGCTGATGCTGAATCGCTTTATTGGGCAGGTTGTGGTATCCTCGGAGCATTTTCGCTTGATCCGATGGATACTGATGTACTTGCTGCCGTTCCGGGAGCCGTAGCAATGCTTGAGCGGGCGGCAGACCTGTATTCTGCATTTAACGACGGCGCTGTTTGGGAAGCGCTTGCAGCCTTCTATGCTGCGGCTCCGGAGTCTTTGGGTGGCGGTGCGGATAGGGCGGAAGACGCATATCGAAAAGTGTTGGAGTTGAGCGGCGGGCAGCGACCGTCGGTGTATGTTCTCTATGCGCAGTCTTTTTGTATTCCGGCACAAGACAGTGTCGGCTTCGACGAAGCCTTACGCAAAGCATTGGAAATTGATCCGGCAACCCAGCCGAATAATAAACTCACCATTGCCATCAGCCAAGAAAAAGCTCGATGGCTGCAAAAGATAAAAGGTGATTATTTCCTAGGCGATTAATTTACCTGTGTATCAGTTATTGTGTATCAGTTATATTAAGGAGAAGATACTGTGAGAAAATTTTTGACACTATGTGCTGCCCTATTTATTGCTTCAACGGCTCTTGCTGGCGCTGAATCAATCGTGTTAAAGATAGCAACCGTTGCTCCGTCGCGTTCTCCGTGGGACATTGAGCTTAAAAAAGTTGCAGAGGAATGGAATCGTATTACCGACGGGCAGGTAACGGTAAAAATCTATAATATGACAACCCTCGGTGGGGAAAAAGCGGGTATTCAAAAACTCAAAGCTGCGCGTCCGGGACAGCAAGCTCCGCTCGATGGGGCAATATTTACGATGATCGGTTTACATGAATTGGTACCCGACGCTTATATCTATACGCTTGCATTGCCTTTTTTGCTTCAAAATCAGCAAGAACTCGACAAAGCGCTCAGCGTATATGGCAATAAAATCGAATCAAAAATTAATGCGGCCGGTTATGAGTTGATTGCATGGTCGAATGTCGGGTGGCTCTCTTTTTATACGAAGGAACCCTATAAAACGCTCGGAGAATTAAAGAAAATAAAATTAGCAGTTGCCGGTTTGGATAGCCCTATTTTGAGTGACAGTTTTAAACTGAGCGGTTTTAATGTAACTGATGTTCCTGCTCAAAAATTCTCTCAAATGCTAAAAAGTAAAAATGGCATCAGCGGCTTTTTTGCCGTACATCTTTTGACGTATGCAACAGGGTATTACAAGGATATCAGCTATGCGCTTGATACAAAACTGTGCCCCATTATGGCCGGTTTCGTTATTTCAAAAGCTTCATGGGAAAAAATTCCTAAAAAGTATCATGCCGCTATGAAGGAAGCAATGGATAAAGCCCGTAAGCGACTCAATGAGGCACTTGATGATTCGGATGCCGATTGCGTACGTAAAATGGAAACTGCTGGTGTTACGATGATTCGCCTTTCTAAAGAAGAGCTTAAAAAATGGGAAGAAGAATTTGGTATGAATATTAATGATATTCATCGGGCTTTTCCGAATGCTTTTGATATGGATATGTATCAAAATATTCAAAAACTCGTTGCTCCGATGCGTAAATAACCGTACGATAACGATATGAGAAAGCTTGTCAACGTATTTGTACTTTTTTTGATCGGTATATTAGTTATACTGCCGATGGTGTTT
Source organism: Treponema sp. OMZ 805 (assembly GCF_050937395.1). Lineage (NCBI taxonomy): Bacteria > Pseudomonadati > Spirochaetota > Spirochaetia > Treponematales > Treponemataceae > Treponema > Treponema sp. OMZ 805. The sequence continues at coordinate 310,906 of NZ_JACCLP010000001.1, forward strand.
TTTTTCATCAGCGACATCGGCGGTGTTCCGATATTGGACGGGGAACGGCTGATCATTCATGCTGTTTTTATTTTTGCGTGTTTTGCAGGAATGATTACCAGCGCAGATCACAAACAGTTGAATATCGAGGTTTTTAACCTTAAATTATCCGATCGGCTGAAAACCGTCGTCAGTCAAGTCAATAACGGTATAACGACAGCTGTCCTTACAGCAATTTTTTTTGCCTGTTTCCCGAATATCTTAGTCGTAATAGACCCTTCCGATCTTTTATGGGGAGTGCCGGTACGGTTTATCTTTGGCGCACTGCCGTTGATGTTTTTTGCCCAGCTCTTTTTATGTTTTAAAAAGCGTGATTCACTTGTATCCTCTTTGGTAGGACTTTTCGGCGGTTTGTTTATCAGCTGCGGTTCGATTGCCGTTATTCTTTATACGTTCTTAGGGAAGGATATTCCCTTTTTTACAGCGTGCGCCTCATTTTGGCAGTCTTTGAGCGCTCCGTTGATGTTGCCGCTCATCTTGATACTGATTGCCGCAGCTCTTTTCGGATTACCGCTTTTTATCGTATTGCTTGGAATTACGCATACGGCATTCAGCCAAGGCGGCGGATATGTCGATGTGATTCCGCTGGAAATGTATCACATTTTAACGGATACGAGCATTGCGGCAATTCCGCTTTTTACCATTGCAGGCTGTTTGCTTGCGGAAGGAAGCGCCGGTAAGCGGTTAATGGAACTTGTCCGCAGCAGTGTCGGTTGGATTAGAGGCGGAGTAGTTATTGCCTCCGTACTCGTGCTTACCTTTTTTACAACCTTTACCGGCGCCTCGGGTGTAACCATTTTAGCGCTCGGACCGCTTATCAGTGTTATTTTAACGGGAAGCAGCTATTCGAAAGATGATTCCGAATCGCTGATTACCGCATCCGGCTCGCTTGGTATCCTTTTCCCGCCCAGTATGGCGATCATTATCTTCGGCGTAACCAATATTATGACCATTGATATCTTTGACGTATTTAAAGGGGCGATCTTTCCGGGGTTCTTGCTTACGCTGTCGATGATTGTTATCGGCGTAATACGGGATCGTTCAAAAACTCGTGTGCCGTTTTCTTGGGCTATACTGAAAACGGCATTCTTCGGCAGTTTTTTTGAGCTGTTACTGCCGATTTTTATTATTGTCCTCTATTTTTCGGGGCTTTTCTCACTCCTTCAAACTGCCGCTTTTACCGTGCTTTATACCTGCGTATTGGAAGTTGTTATCCGCCGTGATTTTTCATGGAAAACGGCTGCTGCGTTTATATTGAAGAGTATTCCGGTTGCAGGCGGAGTTCTTATTATCATCGGTGCGGCAAAGGGATTGGCTTATTATTTAATTGATGCGAATGTACCGGCAATTCTCACGGACATCGTGCAAACGTATATACAGTCAAAATATGTATTTTTGCTGCTGTTGAATGTACTGCTCATTTTTGTCGGCTGTATTATGGATCTCTACTCCGCAATTTTGGTAGTATCGCCGCTTATTATGCCGATTGCCGAATCATTCGGTATTCATCCCATACATACCAGCGTTATTTTCCTTATGAATCTGGCGCTTGGCTTTCTAACGCCGCCGATTGGGATGGATTTGTTTATTGCGAGTTATACATTCAATAAACCGGTTATCAAGATAGTAAAGAATATTCTCCCCTTTCTCGGCATTCAAAGTATTATTTTGTTGCTGGTTACCTATATCCCGTGGCTGACTACCGCTTTGCTTCAATAAACCTGTTCGGAAACTTCTGTTTCTGAACAGATACCTTGAAATGCGATGTTCTAAATCGTGCTATTTGTGCGATTTAGAACTCGTCGACCTATTCGAAAACGCAGTTATCGATAGGTCTAGTAGGAGAAGATATGGGGTTGGAACTATGCTGAGGATGACGAAAAAGTAACCGACTTTTGAGGTATGACCTTTTGCTTTGCGGCGGTATTTTGCCGTGCAGCTCCGCGCGGGCGGCGTTTTGAGGCTTCTTTTGCTTTTGTTGTACCGGTAAGCCGTATGTCCAAGCCCCCTTTTCTGAGGCAGTATTTTACTGCATATTCAAGCTCTGTCCGTTGCGGGTTCATCGGTAGTACAAAATGGCGGCATTCGGCATATACCGTCTTATAAACTGCTCGCGGTTCTTCTTTCCAATCGGTAATCAGCTGTAAAAAATCACGGATGAGGTATACCAATGCCTGTCCTTGCCGCTGAATCTTATGTTCTGCAATTAATCCGTCAAGCTCTTTCATGCTCGCGAAATAGTGCTCGGAAAAATGAGGCGAATCCTCGATAAACGAAAACGCTGAAGGCTGTAAATAGAGAAAAAGTTGGTAATGCAGCAGCAGCTTAAAAATTTCCGCCGCATGACCGCTTATCAAGATTTTGCTTATCTCCTCGGTTAAACGGGATGGTGACGTATATTCAATGAGCGGTGCATCGCGATGAATACGGCAGCGGAGCAGCAGCGGGATTTCAGCGCCGGTGATGGTCGCGTATTTGACAGCGCGGATCATTCGCACCGGATCTTCTGCAAAAATGCGCGAAAGATTGATAATCGGACGCAATCGCTTTTTGCGGATATCCTCCACGCCGCCGACATAATCGACAATAATGTTTTTTATCGGATCATAATAGAGTGCATTTAAAGTGAAGTCGCGGCGCCGCACATCTTCGTCGATGGTGCCGAAAGTGTTGCCGACGGAACCTTCTTCCAACGAACGAAAGGTAGAAACTTCATATATTTTAGGACCGTAAAAGACATGCACCAATCGGAATCGTTTCCCGATGAGTCGAGAATTTTTAAAAATCTTACGGATACGGACCGGTTTCGCCGATGTCGCAATATCGAAGTCTTTCGGTATTTTTCCGATCAGCAAATCCCTGACAGCGCCGCCTACAATGTAAGCCTCATAGCCTGCATTGTGCAACCCGTTGATGATGCGGATTGCCTCGCCGTCCACCTTACGGGGATCGATAGAGTGTTCCGTTGCCGTATATATAAGCGCTTTTGATAGCTTTTTATCCGTACTATTTCGAGTATACCTTACTAACATTACGAACAAATATTTTGCCGTGAATTTTCAATTCTGTCAATCTGACACATTGCACTGATTATTCCGCATTCGAATTAATCAGTGTTTCTCTAGCCAAAAGATATTTTTTGTGGTAAATTACAAAAATTATGGGGGAACCAATGAGCGAAACTTATGATTTGATAATTGTCGGCGGCGGTCCTGCGGGGATGGCTGCCGGAATTTATGCTGCGCGTTCAAAATTAAAAACTGTTATTCTGGAACAAAAACGGAATACGGGTGGGCAGTGCTATATTACCGAAGAAATTGAAAACTATCCCGGCTTTCCGGAGGCAACAGGGCCGTCTCTTAGCGAGGCTTTCCATAAGCATGCCGAAAAGTTCGGTGCCGTGTTTGTGAATACGGGGGCTGAAAAGCTTGAAAAAAGCAGCGATGGCTTTCATTATATCGTGCATGGAACCAACGGTACCGATTATGAAGGTCTCGCTGTTTTAATTGCAACCGGCGCCGGCGCTCGTACCCTTGGGTGTAAAGGCGAAAAAGAATTCAGCGGAAAAGGCGTTTCATACTGTGCTACTTGTGACGGAGCTTTCTTTGAAGAATGCGAAATTGCCGTTGTCGGCGGCGGTGATTCAGCCGTTGAGGAAGCCATGTATTTGACAAAGTTTGCCGATAAAGTAACCATTATTCACCGCCGTGATGAGCTGCGGGCTGCGAAGTCTATTCAGGAAAAAGCCTTTGCCAATCCTAAAATGGCCTTTAAATGGAATGCCGTTGTAGATGAAGTATGCGGCGACGGTCTTGTGTCTCACTTGAAACTTCGGGATACGAAAACCGGAGAAATTTCCGATTTTACAACCGAGGGGCTCTTCATATTTATAGGGCATGACCCCGAGACGGAACTGGTAAAAGATCTGGTAAAACTTGACGAGGCGGGGTATATTATTACAAACGGTCGAATGGAAACCAATGTACCGGGGATTTATGCCGCCGGCGATGTTATCCGAAAAGAGTCCCGTCAAGTTGTTACTGCAGCGGCTGACGGCGCGTTGGCAGGCATTTGGGCAGGTAACTACATCGACGATATAAAAGCGCGTCAGAAGCTTTCAAAGTAGTATAAGGAACCCCCGCTTGTTGCCATGGAGCTTGAGCGGCGGCGTATAGGAGGACTAAAATGGTTGAATTAACAAAAGATTCATTTGAACAAGAAGTACACGGATCGAAAGGTGTTACGTTGGTTGATTTCTGGTCTCAATCTTGTGTACCGTGCAAACAGCTGATGCCTGACGTTCACGCAATGGCAGAGCGCTATACGGGAAAGGTAAAGTTCTGCTCATTCGATATCGGTCTCGGACGCAGAGTTGCAATGAAAGAACAGGTGCTCGGTCTGCCCTCAATTCTTATCTATGTTGACGGCGAAAAAAAGGAGCATCTGACCGGTGAAGGTCTTAACGCCAAACAGATTGAAGATACGCTTCAAAAGTATCTGTAAAGGGTTTAGACCGATTAAATAGTGAAATATCGGGGAGAATATCTCCCTTGATAGAGGGATGTCTCTAAAGATCCGGTGCGGTTTTTAGAGATTTCTATAATTTCCTTGGAGGGTATGCTATGGAATTAAAAGGCAAAAAGGTCATCATTATCGGTGATCGCGACGGCATTCCCGGGGAAGCCATAAAGCTTTGTGCTGAGTCGGCGGGCGCTGAAGTTGTTTATGCGGCAACCGAATGCTTCGTCTGAACAAGCGCAGGCGCAATGGACTTGGAAAACCAAAAGCGGGTTAAAGATTTAGCTGAAAAGTACGGCTGCGAGAACACAGTAGTGCTTCTCGGCGGTGCCGAAGCCGAATCGTCAGGTCTTGCCTGTGAAACCGTTACAAACGGTGATCCTACTTTTGCAGGTCCGTTGGCAGGAGTCTCGTTGGGACTTTTGTGTTATCATGTGGTTGAACCGGAAATCAAAAATCAAATAGATCCTAAGATCTATGAAGAACAAATCAGTATGATGGAGATGGTTCTTGATGTTCCTGCAATTATTGCAGAAGTCAAAGAATATCGTGAGAAATACTGTAAGTTTTTAAAGTAAAAAATAACATGATAAAAGCGTATCGGTTGCGATTCGGTAATCGGTACGCTTTTGCAACCTTTCCTCAATCTTAAATTGAATAAAATTCGTGTGAGATCTTGACTAATCTTGAAAAGCAATTAGAATTATTGATATGAGTGATTATCTGGATATCAATAATGAAGAGTTATTGAAAGACTTTTTTAGTGAAGCAGAGCAGCAAGTAGAGCAGTTGGAGAGTAATATCCTTGTTATCGAACAGGATCCTACCAATAAAGAAGCTATTGATGAAATTTTCCGCGCGGCTCATACTTTGAAAGGTGGTTCTGCGACCGTTGAAATGAGTGAATTATCCGGTTTCACTCATGCCGTAGAAGATTTGCTTGATGCTATCCGGTCGAATCAAGTTACAGTTACAGAAGAAACCATTGATCTATTGTTGCATTCTTTGGATATAATCAAGGATATGCTTGCGGCAAGATCTAATGGTGAGGTATATAGCCAAGATGTGTCTGAAACGGTAACGAAGTTGCGGTCGTATATCCCTGATAAGAAAGATACTAAAAAAGCTGCTGCAAAAGCTTCGCCGTCAAAGCCTGCCGCCTCTAAACCGGCAGCACAGCCGCAAGCAAAAACTGTAGCTTCCGGCGACGAAAATGCCGTCGATCCGGCGTCTTTACTTTCCGAATATGAAATCCTTGAATTACGTGAAGCGGTGCCCGCTGATAGTAAAGTGTACGCTATCCGTGTTCAATTTGATGAAGCAAGTTTAATGAACACCGTCGGCGGTATTCAAGTATTCGCAGCCTTAAAACAATCTGCGATGGTGCTTAAAACCATCCCCGATTTTGATGCGCTCTATGAAGATGAATTCCATCCTGAAGTTCTATACTATGTCGCATCGACGGCAAGTGAAAGCAGTTTGTTATCGATCGCAAATATTCCCGATGTAACGCTTAATGCAGCAATCGATGAGCTCACCTTCAGTGCCGAAGGGAGCGCCTCGAAAACAAAAGCGGCAAAACCGGAAGAACCTGCTCCGGTTGCAGAAGCACAGCCCGCTGCTGATACAGGAGCGAAAGCTGAAACATCTCAGCCGGAAGCATCCGCTCCGGCCACGCAAGGAGATGCAGGACATCCGAAAAAAGCTCCTGCTGCAGCCGCAAATGCCGCTCACTCATCGGGATCGGTACTGCGTGTTGATGCAAAACGTATTGACTACTTGCTGAACTTAGTCAGCGAGACGGTTATTACCAAAGCCTCGCTTAACCAAAGTGCGATGGAATTTAATGAGCTTTATGCGCTTTTCCAAAATGCGAACAGTGAATATAAAGACCGGATTCGTAAACTTTTGGATAAATTTCCGTCTTATCTTGAGAAACTTCAGCAAGGGGCAGATTTAAATACGATTAAGAAAGAACTTGCGGCGGATTATGCCGGAATGTTTGATCTTTTTAGCCAGTTCGAAACATCCATGAAATATTCGGTGACCAAGTTCCGTTCTTCCGCACAAAACTTGGGACGTATTTCAGGTGAGTTGCAGGAAGGGGTTATGAAAATCCGTATGGTTCCCATCAGTCAGATTTTCAGCCGTTTCCCCCGCGTTGTTCGTGATCTTTCCAAAACGTTAAATAAGAATATCCAGCTTGTAATCGAAGGTGAAGATACCGAATTGGATAAATCGGTAGTCGAAGATCTTCTTGACCCCATTATGCACTGTGTGCGTAATTCGATGGATCATGGGATTGAAACCCCTGAAGAGCGGAAAGCACTCGGAAAATCCGAACAAGGGACACTTTTACTTAAAGCGAGCAATGAAGGTAACATGATCGTTATTGAAGTTGTCGATGACGGTAAGGGTATTGATGTTGACGCTGTCAAGGCAAAGGCTGTAGAACGGGGGCTTTTGCATCCGGGTAAAAATCTCACCGATGTTGAAGCGTATCAGCTGATCTTTGCACCGGGCTTTTCAACTTCAAAAACGATTTCCAGTGTATCGGGGCGAGGCGTTGGTTTGGATGTCGTTAAGACACATATTGAAAAACTCAACGGAACCGTTACGGTTGTTTCGGAGAAAAACAGGGGGACCCGTTTTACCATCAAATTGCCGTTGACGCTTGCAATTATCCAAGGGTTGCTGATACGTGTCGGGGAAGAAGTGTACTCTATTCCGATTACTTCCGTTATCGAAAGTCATCGTGTGCGCAGTGAAGAGATTAACCGTATTGACAGCTATGAAGTATTTAATGTGCGTAATGAAGTTATCAGTTTGCTGCGCCTGAATAGGCTGTTCGGTGTTCCTTCAGCGGAAAAAGGCGATGATGGTCATCATTATATCGTTATTGTCGGAACAGCTGAAAAGAAAGTCGGATTGATGGTCGATAGCCTTATCGGTGAAGAAGACGTCGTTATTAAGCCTTTGAAAGATCAGTTTACCAATTCTCCGGGAATTGCCGGCGCTTCAATTTTAGGAGACGGTTCCGTTTCATTGATTATCGATGTTGGGCAATTACTTGATTTGGGCTTAAAACAGGAAATGCATGCCCGTGAACGGCGTGAGGCTTCCATCTGGTAAAAGGGGACTGAATAACTATGGAAAAAACCGAGTTGAATACAGTAGTGAATGAAGAACTGCAAGAAGATTATGCCGGTGAGCACGTTTCTGTTATCGATTTTAAGATGATAACCTTTTCTCTTGCAGAGAAAGATTATGCAATCGATATTATGAAAGTAAAAGAGATCGCAAAAGCGAATAATTTTACTTATGTACCGAATACGGCGCCTTTTGTACTTGGAGTATATAACCTGCGCGGTGATATTATTCCGATTATTGACTTACGTATTTTTTTCAATATTCCGATTAAACAGCGCGCAAAAGATACCATTGAAAGTATGGTTATCATTAATGTAGATGATCAGATTTTCGGTATTGTCGTTGACCGAATCGATAAAGTGGTCGGCGTTTCAAAAAATACTATTCAACCGCCGCATCCTATTTTTGGCGATATCAATATTAAATATATTTACGGTGTTGTAGAGAATTCCGGACAGCTCTACATTTTATTGGATGTCGATCGTATTTTTGCTTCCCGTACCATAACGGAAACAAAAGCGACAGTTGTTGAAGGTGAAGCGCTGACGGTTGACAATTCTGCAAAGACCGGTGTAGCTGATGTTACGCAGTCAAATGATGCGCTTGATATCCGTTTTATCGGTGATACACTTGCTGCTCTCGGTCAGTTCTATCCTTCCGCTGTCAATGCTGCATGGCTGGAAAAGCGATACTATGAATGGCGGGATATGCGCGTCGCTTCGAGCATTCAAATACAATCCGAAGATCAAGCGCGGGAGTTTTTGAGCAATTTCCTTTCACCCGATACGCACCGGTTTTGGTCCGACTCATATATGAATACGGTGTTGGCTGCCTTGCCCGATAATGATGCGAGAATTATTACCGTTTGGAATGTCGGCTGCGATGCGGGATATGAAACATACAGTCTCGCAGTGCTGTTGAAGCAAAAATATCCTCGTGCCGCAATCAGGATTTACGCCAATGATGCCGATTTATTAGCTATTTCCAATGCGCCGATGCTGACCGTTCCTGAAGATCAGGTGATCAATAGATTTAAACCGTATTTGGTCAAAGGAGTGAATGATTCATATAGCTTCAATCAAGAAATAAAAGATATGATTTTGTTTGAATACCATGATTGTGTGCATCAAAATACGGTTCCGGATGTTGATATTATCCTTGCTCGTGATGTATTATCATTTATGAAAGCAGAAAAGCAAAGTATCTTATTGGAAGAATTTAGGGATAAACTAAAAACAACCGGTATCGTTATCTTAGGTGCGAATGAAATGATGCCTAAACAGAGCGGATGGATGCGGCAAGTAATGGGGGATATAACTACTTTCTCACGAGAGTAGCTTGTAGCGGATAACTGAAAATCGACAAAGGTTTTTAGTTATTGATAAACAGAGGGCTGGCAGCCGTTTTATAACGGCTGTCATGCACAGTTTGTATAAAACTGAAAACGGACCTCGTACCGTAACGGATGTTATTGTTCGTTTAATTTTTTTCGGAAGGAGATTTTGATGCGTGTAGAGTATATCAATCCGTTTAGCGAAGCTGCCTATAATATCTTAGTGCAAGTGCTCGGCGGTGAAGTTAAACGCGGTGACTTGTATTTGAAATCTACTTGTATGCCTGTAATGGGTGTTGCGGCAATTGTAGGTTTGGCCGGTGATGTTGAAGGTCGTGTTATTTTTGATATGACGCTGGAAACAGCATTAAAGATTGCATCGACGATGAATCAGGAAGAGTTCACCGAATTTGATGAATTGGGGCGTGCAACGATTACGGAACTTGCAAACCTCATTACCGCACAGGCAGTAACGAAGCTGCATGATCTTGGGTTTAAATTCGATTTAACCCCGCCAGCTCTTTTCACCGGCGATAATATGTCAATATCCAGCAGTGATATTGAAGCATTGATCGTACCGATGGAAACGGCGCAGGGTAAAGTTGAAATAAACGTTGCTATTCGCGACAGAGCATAAGAGGAGTAGGCTATGATTTCTAAACAAGATTTTCCGTCTATTAACGAACGTGCCCCGGGCGGTGTAAGAGCTGATGGTTCAGCTTATAAAGTTCTGGTGGTGGATGATTCTATTTTCGTTTCTAAACAAATCGGTCAGATTTTAACTAGCGAAGGCTATGAGGTTGTTGCAACTGCTGTTGACGGATTTGAAGGAGTCGAAAAATACAAAGAGTTGTGTCCGAATGTCGACCTTGTTACAATGGATATCACGATGCCCAAAATGGACGGTATTACGGCTCTTGAGCAGATAATGGCGTTTGATAAAAATGCAAAAGTCGTTATGATTAGCGCTCTTGGAAAAGAAGAGTTGGTAAAGAAATCCCTACTGCTTGGAGCAAAGAACTATATCGTAAAACCGCTCGATCGCAAAAAGGTTCTTGAGCGTATTGCTGCTGTTTTAGCAAAATAATAGAAGACATGTACCTTACCACAGAAGATATGTTTTCTGTGGTAAGATATTGTTTTTATAGCTGCTTACGATAGCGGATCGAAAATTACATCGAAGGTAAGCCTCTAAAACTTCAGTTTTTAGAGGTTCTCAACTGTTGTTATTTATGAATGCGGAGCAGTTGATATGTGTGATCTTTGTATGAGATGATATATTCATCTCCGAGTAAGCGGTTTAATTTATTTCTAAGCCGATAAATATGTGCCTGCGCATAGTTGTGGGTATTTTTAGCTGTTTGTGCGTTTAATACTTGAATAATTTCTTCTACACTCATTCCATCTTTCTTTTCTAATAGTCTTGTAATCAGTTGTTTTTGTTTTCCCGAGAAATGTTCCATGATTCGATTGACACTACTTGCATTGGCAGAATAGGCATTGATGGCTTGAGGTTCTGTCTGCGATACAAATTTTTCTTTTTGTTTTTTATACTTGCGAAGTTTCTTTTTAACTTTTTTAATCAATTCTTTATCTTTTTCGGTTGTAAATGGAAAGTAGTAATATTCCGATAGGTAATGAACGGTAAAATCAAAGGTTGTTTCCGTTTCAGTATAGTCAATAACGGTAAAAGTTAAGCCGAGTCGGTCGAGCAATTCTTCAATGTCGATATTGTAGTGCTGTATTCTGCTATGTTCGATGAGCAAAACTTTGAGTGACGGACTTTTGAACTTGGAAAGCAAATCCTTTAAGCAATAAGCAGCCGTAACTTGTATGTTGGCATCTTCGAGATACCGGTGGAGACTTTTATTTCTTTGCAGGTTTTGATCATATAAAAGCACTCTCATATTTTTATTTTCGGTTGAATACCCGTTATGCTCAATCGTTTATCGGAAAATTGTCAAAACTTTATCTCTTGCTTTTACCTTGCTTTTACCTACTTGCATACGGTCTATAAAGTATCGTATGATATACCGTATGGCAAAACGTAAAAAAAGAAAAATATCGTTCGGCTGTCTTTTTTGGATTGTATTTATTTTATTGATTGCCGTGCTTTTTTTCTTGAATAAAGACACGATTTCTTTTGTTTTAGAGAAAACGAATGCAAAGAGTATATTCTTAAAAGACAAAACTGAACAACTGCAAGAAGCTCCACAGGCACTGCCCGAAATTCAATCTAAAGAAGATAGTGTGGATGGCGTGTCGGTAACGGGTGACGGCAGTAAAGAGCCTGAGCCGAATGTAAAGACCGAACCGGCTAAACCGCAGCAAAGTGCCGAGCAGCAATCTGTTGATAAGCGGCCTGCTGTACCGGCAAAGTCCGCAGCTTCCAATACGCGCACTAATGAGCAAATAAAGAAACCTCAGTCTGAAAATAATAGCAGGGTTAATCCGCAACAAAGAGACGGGCAAACAGCTGCACCGAGTCCGACAACGTCAAAACCGGCTGATGAACGGACTTCGCAGCGCAATACTGCTGCAACTGCGCAACAGCCGCAACCCGCTCCTTCATCAGCACAGAAACCTCAGGCAGCTACGTCGGCAAAACCGGATACCGCTAAAAGTCAACCGGCAGCGGTACGAAAAGCGGTTATCTATTGGGTACGGGTAGATGCGGACGGGAAACTCATTCCCAAAAGTGCGACCCGTTTACTGCCTAAATCAGATGCACCGATGAGTGATGCGCTCGAAGCTCTTTTTGCCGCTCCTACCGTGGCTGAGTTAAAACAAGGAGTACGGACGCTTATTCCGCCCGACACCAAGCTCCGTTCCGCATGGGTAAAGGACGGTGTCGCCTTTATCAATGTGAGCGAGGAATTTCAGTTTAACCAATATGGTATTGATGGCGCCTTAGCGCAGCTTTTGCAGGTAGTATTCACGGCAACGGAGTTTTCGACTGTGAAATCGGTGCAGTTCCTTATCGAAGGGCAAAAAAAGGAATATCTTGGCGCAGAGGGCGTGTGGATCGGCTCGCCGCTTTCGCGTGCTTCTTTCTAACTTGAATCCCGTGCATCTTTTAAAAACCGGAGCTTTGAGGATGCCCTGCGGTTTACCGAAGATGCTTTTATGCCGATATTGGAGAGTATGAAATCTTTTGTTGTGCTGGCTGCAAACGGTATTTCCGATTATGCTTTGCGGCCGCTTACCCAAGGCGGAGGTGCCGCCCTTGCTTCCGCACTGGAGCGTACAAGCCGTTTCCCCGATTACGCGGGTACTATTATAACCGCAGCAGCAGCGCAATGCGCTGCAATTCAAAAGTACTGCGATGATGTTCAGCCTTCCGCCCTACCGCCGGTGCAGGTTGTTCCGGTTGCAGAGAATACCGCTGCCGCCTTTTTTAAGGCGCTTACGCCTTTTGCAGCGGAAGCAGATCATATCTTTATTGCGTGGGCGGACGCTCCGTTTTTAGACAATGCGGGGGCGGCACAGCTTTATGGTCAGCATTGTACCTATAAGGCGGAATACAGCTTTGCCGATGGGTATCCTGAGGGGCTGCTTCCGCAAATCGTTGCAGCGGGGCTTGTCCCCATATTAGCGGCGCTTCCTTTTGCAGCGGAGGTACCGCTCAGCCGTTCTTTTCTGTTTGATACTATTAAAAAAGACATAAACTCTTACGACTTGGAAACGATGATTGCGCCTGATGATGTGCGGTACCTCAGGCTCGCTTTTTATACCGATACCAAGGCTTCATGGCTCTTGTGTCGGCAGTTTACCGGCATCACAGCGGAAAATTATGCCGCATATATCGCCGAGCGGCAAGAGTTCCTGCGGCCGCTGCCTGCCTATTACGGTATGGAGATAGTCGCTTATCATCCTTTACATTCTATTTATCGTCCGAATCTGTTCCCTAAAAACTTTGATGATTCTTGCTATATGGATTTTGAAGCCGCCGCTCAGCTCATCGATGCGGTTGCCTCATTTTCCGAAAGCGCAGTAATTTCGCTGTCGCTCTACGGGGAGCCGCTCCTGTATCCTCGTTTTGCAACACTTGTAGCGCTGATACTGAATCATCAAAACCTTTCGATATTGATAGAAACGAGCGGCATTGCGGACAAAACGGCATATAATTTTGAATATTTTGAGCAACTCGCTCAACTTTGCAGGGATGTGCCGCCGAGGGATGGCGGGCGCTTGCCGATTTACTGGATTATCGATATCGATGCGGCGGGGTCAAAAACATACGGTGCAGTTCATCAGCTTTCCGATGAGGATGCCGAACGTTATTTGAAGCAGGCCGTAACTTTTGCGGATCAATTAGCAAAAGTTTTTCCCAAAGCGGTGTGGGTGCAGATGACGCGTATGAATGAAAATGAAGCGGAATTGGAGTCCTTTTACCGGTTATGGGAAAAACGGGAAGCAAAGCCGCTTATCCAAAAATACGATCACCTCTGCGGGACTCTTCCCGACCGCCGCCCTGCCGACATTTCTCCGTTAAAGCGGCATCCCTGTTGGCACCTCAAGCGGGATATGTCTATTTGCACGGATGGAACCGTTCCGCTCTGTAAAGAAGATGTCAATCGGTCGGTTGTCCTCGGCAATGCCTTTACGATGCCGCTCGAAACGATTTGGGAAAACGGACAGGTGTTTTACCGTGAGCAGATACAATCCTGCTATAAGGGGGTGTGTGAACATTGTGACGAATATTATACCTACAACTTTTAACGAGCGGAAAGTTTCACATACTATTATCGGCGGTATACAGTATCGGGGGCAGAACAAGTCGGAAGATTTCTGCGTTATTGTGCTTAACCGTGGTAGAAAATATTATCGGCAGCTCTTTTTTGAGCAACTGTTAGCTGAAGGATTTACATCCGTTATTTCGATAGAGTCAAGCCCCGATGCCGGCGATATGGAAACCTTAACCGCGAAATTTCCGCACGTACGATTTTTATTCCCGCAAGAAAAACTCACTGTCGGGGAGATGATCAATATCGGTTTTGCAGAAACAGTTGCCCCGTATATTATGGTGATATGGAATGATACGCACATTCCGCCGGGGAGTTTTACCGAACGGGTACTTGAAAAGATTAAACAAGAACATTTGTTTTGCGCGGCGCCCGTGCTGGCGAATGTGCGGGGAGAAGCGGTTCCCAATCAGATGGTTCCCAGTCTGAGCGGGAACCGATTTTCGACCGAACAATTCCCCTGCATCAAAAATAAGACAGCCACTATCTATCCCTATGATTTTATGGGAATTTATAGTAGAAATAAGTGTATGCAGCTCGGCGGTTTTGATTATACCATTCAGAATCCTTATTGGCAAAATCTTGATCTCGGCTTTCGCGCTCACCTCTGGGGGGAGTCGATCCGGATATTTACTTCGTTCAGGATTCACTATGAAGGAGAACCGGCGCCTGAAAATATTTCTACCGATGCCTCGTACCGGCAGTTTTATCTCAAGAATCTTGCGCCGGAGCTGACGGGCGGCACGGCGGCTATTCCTTTTAAGTTATTCTGGAGCTATCTGCATAACTCCGGTTTAAACCCGCTGCATGCATGGCAGCATTTTTCTGCCGTACGGCGGTGGACTGAACTGAATAAAAACCGGTTTACAACCACCGCCCGTGCATTAATAGAGCATTGGGAGCCTTTTATATGAGCGTTTATTCAGGCGTTGCCGTTGTCGTACAAGCACGCCTTAATTCTTCACGGCTGCCGCGCAAGGCGCTTTTGAACCTTTGCGGTAAGCCGCTGCTTGGCTATACGCTTGCAGCAATGCGAGAGATTCCTGCGGAGCGGTACATCCTTGCCTGCGATCACGCTTCGGCTGCCGAGTTTACCTCGCTTGCAGAGCAATTTCATTATACCCTCATCAGCGGTTCGGAATCCGATGTACTCGGCCGTTTTTGTTCGGTCGTAAAGCAGTTTGAAACTTCGCTTCGTCCCATTACGACGGTTATCCGTGCAACGGGTGATAATCCTTTTTTATTTACCGAAGCCGCCGAAGCCTCCGTTAAGCGTTTTGTGGAACTGGGAGAGCCTGATTACTTTACCTATACCGGTCTTCCGCACGGCAGCGGTGTCGAAATTTTAAAGGCAAAGAGCTTGCTTACTGCAGAGCGGCTCACCGATGATGCGTATGATCATGAACACGTCGGTCCCGCCCTCTATCGGCATACCGATACTTTTATCTGTGTAAAGGAAACCGCCCCGCTGCAATGGTATGCACCGCATCTGCGGACAACGGTAGATACGCAAGAGGATTTTGACCGCGCGGAATTGATGATGCAGTATCTGCAGCGAGAAAAGACCGCAATGCCTCCGTCTTCTTCCGCAGTGATGAAGGCGTGCCGTTACGCCGGCCGAATTGCCGTTTTCGTTCCGTCGGTACGGGAAGGGCAGGGGACGGGGCATCTCCGCCGTGCCTGCACGTTGATGCAAGAACTCTCCCCTCAGCTGCGCTCCGTGTTGTATCTCAGCGATTCATTTCAGCCTCCGTTTGTGCAGGATATCATTAAGAAGGCGGGGTGTATTGAAACCGTCAATGAAATTCCCGAACAAGCGTGTGTGTTTATCCTCGATAATTTTAGAACGCAGGCGGAAGAAGTGCGCCAGCTTAAAAAAATTGCGCCGGTCGTTGCCTTGGATGAAGGCGGGGAGGGGAGAGCATATGCCGACTATCTGATCGATATTCTTCCTACATTGCCGTATTCCATTGACTTGACTGACGTATCGGCGCCGAAGTCTTTGCCGGATGCGCCGAAGACTTCAAATTCCTCGCATACTGTATCGAACCGTACTGTCGATCGCTCCGAACATACGATAGATCATGCTGCACGTGCTCCTGATCACTCCGCAGCGGGCGAAGCGCTTCGCTCAAATATTACCGAAGTGAGCTTTATTGCACTGCCGCAAAAGCGGAAGCGGGACGGCGCTTTAAAAAAATACGAAAAGAACGGGAAATATTTTTTCCCCATTGAAAATGCAAAGCTCTTGATTGTCTGCGGCGGAGAAGATGCTGCTCACATGGGGCTTCCGCTTGCTTATATGTTCGCCGAACTCGGCGCTGAAGTTTCCGTCGTTGAGCCTAATGAAAAAAAATATTCCCAGAAGAAGGTGAATCTCTATGTGTATCCCTATTTGGAAAACTTGAGGAACAGGCTCTGCGAATGGGACATCATTGTAACGCACTATGGCTTTACCGCCTTTGAAGCGCTCGCTGCAGGCTGTGCCGTTATCCTTGTTTCTCCGACTGACTATCATTATCGACTGGGACTCAATGCGGGATTCTCAACGATGCCCGCCGGCATACCGGTCGTTCAGGATATTAAAGCGTTGTTCAAGGCAGGTATCGGTATTCCATCGATTGTTACACCTCAGTCAAAAGAGAAAAGTCTCGCCGATTTTATCTTGAAGCTTTCTATGGCAACCGCGCACCGCTGCCCGCTTTGCGATGAGCAGGCTTTGCTTCCTCCAGAAGGCAGGGCAGAGAATAAAACGGTTTCGCACTGTCCTGTTTGCGGGATGTACTATCCGTCGTTTATTGCTGCAGAAAAAAAAGAGTACGGCGAACAGTATTTTTTTGAAGAATATCAAGCTCAGTACGGTAAGACCTATCTGGAAGACTTTGAATCGATTAAACGGCAGGGCTTACGGCGGATGTCGATCATTAATGCAATCTATGCGAAGGTCTTTAATGGCGGCAAGGAAGAATCGCTTTTTGAAGGCCTACATCACGGGACGAAACGGATTCTCGATGTGGGCTGCGCTTATGGCCCTTTCCTTGCGGCTGCAAAGGAGTCCGGTTGGAATCCCGTCGGTACCGATATTTCGGCGGAGGCTGTGCACTATGTTTGTAAGACGCTCCAGCTTCCTGCTTGTCAGGCGCCTTTTCCGGTACTTCCGGCACGGTTTCCTTTTACGGTTGAAAAAACATTTACCGAACAGCATAACCAGTCGCTCAGTATTCCGCTTGAATCAGGCGGTTTTTCTGCCGTTACAATGTGGTTTGTTATCGAACATTTTCAAGATTTGAATTCGGTGCTGCAAAAGGTTGCCGATCTTTTGGTCGGAGGCGGCATTTTTGCTTTTTCCACGCCTGCGCTGTCGGGTGTTACCGGCCGGTGGAATCGCCGCCTCTTTTTTGCGCAAAGTCCGACCGACCACTATACCATCTGGGATAGGCGGCAGGCAAAAAAACAGCTGGAGCGATACGGTTTTACCGTAAAAAAGATTGTGTCTATCGGGCACCATCCGGAGCGGTTCCCCCATGCGGCCAAGATAAAAAAAGGCGGATTCCGCTGGAATATATTGATGCTGGTGAGTAAGCTCTTTAAACTTGGCGACAGCATGGAGATTTATGCGGTAAAGCAGGGAGCGATAGATGACTAAGAAACGGGTGTTTATGCTCGGTGCGGGCTTTATGCAGGGCGTTGCGATACGCGCTGCCCGCGCGGCCGGCTGCACTGTCGTTGCAGCCGACGGAAATCCGTCCGCGGTGTGCGCAACGGAAGCTGATGAGTTCGTATGTATCGACTTAAAAGATACCGCGCGCCTTATCGACTATGCGCGGTATTTACAGCAGAACGGCGGACTTGATGCGGTGTTTACCGCCGCGACGGATTTCTCAGCCGCAGTTGCCGCTATCGCGGCTGCCTGCGGCTTGCGCGGGCACACGCTCGAAGCAGCGCTCAATGCGACGGACAAGGTACGAATGCGCGAATGCTTCCGTAAAGCCGGCGTACTGTCTCCCGCTTTTATTGAGCTGACCGCCGCCGATCTCGCGGCTGGGAAAACTGCTTCAAGTGTTGCAGCTCCGGCTGCCGCAGCGGAAAACTCCCGATACAGTGTTGCGGGTTCAGCTCCGGCAAATACGCTTGAGCAGCGGCTCGGCGAACTTGCCGGACGTTTCCCGCTGGTGGTAAAGCCCGTCGATAATATGGGCGCCCGCGGATGCTCGCTCGTCAAAGATATGTCCGGCTTACAGAAAGCTGCGGAGACTGCATTGCGGTATTCACGGAGCGGGCGCGTCATCGTTGAAGAATACATAGAGGGAAGCGAATTTTCGATTGAAGGGCTGGTCTTCGACGGGCGGCTGTACGTAACGGCGCTTGCCGACCGGCATATCTTTTTTCCTCCGTATTTTATCGAAATGGGGCATACGATTCCGTCGGATTGCCCGCAAGACATTGCCGATGAGGTTATGGCGGTGTTTGAACGCGGCGTTCATGCGCTCGGCTTAACCGACGGAGCAGTGAAGGGCGACATTCTGGTGCGTGGCGGTAAGGCCTTTGTCGGAGAGATCGCCGCCCGCCTTTCCGGCGGTTACATGTCCGGCTGGACGGTTCCTTACAGCTGCGGTTTGGATATTACGGCGGCAGCGTTGACCCTTGCACTCGGCGGCTCGCCTCGACTGCACACCTGCGGGAAGGATTCTTTCATTATCCCGCTCAAGCAAAACTGTCCGTTTGTGTCTGCGGAGCGGGCATGGATTTCCATTCCCGGGCAGGTTGCAGCCGTCGACGGCTTGGAAGCCGCACGCGCAGCGCCCTTCATCAAAGATGTGTTTCCCCGAGCGGGTGCGGGCGATACGGTGGTGTTCCCGCAGAACAATGTGGAAAAATGCGGCAATGTACTGAGCGCTGCGCCGAGCCGTCGCGAAGCAGTGCTGGCAAGCGAGACAGCCTGCCGTAAAATTGTACTGCGGCTTACTCCTCATGTTGCGGAAACCGATGCTTTCTTGGCGGAGCTGCATTCCCCTGCAGAACAGCAAATATTTCCGCCGAATTTTCTGCAATTTACGGAGCCGCTTGCTAGTGCCGCGGCAGAGGTAGCTGCGGATGCGCTTACTGCGGCTTCTGCTGTGGCAAGAATAAGCGTAGATGTGCTTACCGCGGATCCCGCTGCGGATAGAAAACTTCAACGTGTCGCAGATTGTTCTGTAGATTCGAGTGTTTTTTTCGACCGGTTACTCGCGGATTCCGTTTACCAAGAAAAAGAAGGCTTTGTACTGCCGGACTTTTTAGTTGCAGCGTTAGGTACTGCTCGCGATCTGCAAGGCAGGTCGCTCCGTGAACTGCTGTGTCAAGCGCTTGCAGAAGAGCCGGGGCTTGCTTCAATATTGTGCGCTTCCGAATCGGCGGAAAATTCTGCGGTGAGTGTTGTGTCTCCGGCGGAAGCCGATGGCTCCGCTCCGGCGTCTGGTTGTATTTCGATTTCATCGGCTATGCAGCGGAAGAACGGATATTGGAAAGCGCTTATCCGTGGCGGACTACAAGGATTACTCTATTGGTATGACTGCGAAAAGGCATAACAGCGCACTTTTTATTGCCGGTGTTTTCCTCTTATTGAGTATTGCTCCTGCTTTCGCTGCGGAGAAAACCGTATCGGCTCTTGATGTGGCAAAAACGCTCGGCGCCGACCTCACATGGGATCCGCTTTCGCAGGAAATCACGTTCACGGTCGGTGATCATACGGCGCAGTGCCGGATTGGTACGCCGCTGATGTTTTTAGATTACCGTGAAACGGTAATCGTTCAAGCTCCTCAAATGGAATCAAATGCTCAACCGCAGCTCCCCGCAGCGCTCTTTACGCAGTTGGAGACTTTTTTTAAGCAGTTTGATACCGGCTCGTTTTTCCGTGTCGGCGCCATCCTCATCGATCCCGGTCACGGCGGAAAAGATCCCGGTACGACCGGTTCTTATGTCGAAAACGGTAAAACTATCCCCGTCTACGAGAAGAAGATCGCGTTAACGGTTTCGCTTTCGTTATATGAAATGCTGCGTAAAACCTATCCCGATAAAAAAATCCTTCTTACCCGTTCGGGCGATACCTATCCTACATTGCCGGAGCGGATTGAGATGGCCAATAATGTTCCACTGAAAAAAAATGAAGCTATCCTATATATTTCAATTCATGCAAATGCGTCTCCGTTTAATAATAAACCGTACGGTTTTGAGGTTTGGTATCTGCCTCCCGACTATCGGCGTGATTTAATCGATAAAAATACTACGTCAAAAGAAATCGCCCATATTTTAAACTCCATGCTTGAAGAAGAATTTTCTACGGAAAGTATTTTAATTGCAAAGAATATTTCGGACGGACTGGAAGCTCAGATCGGGAAGGAGAGTAAAAACCGCGGTTTAAAAGAAAAGGAATGGTTTGTCGTGCGGAATGCGAAGATGCCGAGCGTACTCATCGAGCTGGGCTTCGTAACCAACCCCGAAGAAGCAAAACGCCTGAATACCCCGTCCTACTTGCAAAAATGCGCGCAAGGAATATATAATGGTCTCACTGCATTTATCTCTCGATTTGAGGGACAATAGGTAAAACTAGGCAAACGCATTCAAATATTTGAAGCGGTTGCCTTCCTTTTGCACGAAATTTTTTCGAAAATTTCGTGCGGTTTATTGTTAAAAGCAGGGTAATCGCATCAGACAACATAGATAAGAATCGCAGAAAAATGAGGTTGGGCAACCATTTGAACCGCGAAGAGGTTCAACTCTGGTTGAACAGCCTCATTTTTCTGTGGGGATTTTCAAAAAATATCTGATGCGATTACCCTGATAGGTAAGGTATGAGATGAATTTTTTTACAAAGCCGAGGCTGATATGCCGGCTGCTGCTTAGCGTAATTGCCGGAGTGTTGTTTTTATCGTATATGACGAGTTCTAAACAGGAGCGTACGCTTTTGTATTTTCAACAAAGTGATGGCGGCATCGGTATTGAAGAACGATATTTGCCGCCGTTGTCTGAGTCTGAGTTTGCCGTATCGTTAGTGAATGAATTGCTGCTCGGTCCTGCCGATCACCGTTTTTTACGTTTTGCCGATCCCGAATTACGCCTTCGCAGTTGTTTTGTGCGTGATAATGCATTATATATCGATTTTCCTGCACAGGTTTTAACGCCGGATATTAAGGCTCCGGACTTTCATACCGTCTATACATTGCTGCGGAAGAATATTGCGGTAAACTGTAAAAATATCGGCGCCGTTTATTTTTATATTGACGGTGTGCCGGCCTATGTAAAAAATTATCATAGTTCAACCGATAATAAAAAGAGTTGACAAGAATAAGTATCTTTCGTATACTTATCAACAACAGGGCATTCTTAACAGGAAAAGGAGCTTTTGAATGAAAAGAACAAGCATACTTGTAGCGATTGCACTTCTCTTTATTGGTGCATTTGCGGTTGCTGAAGAAGCAATTTTGGTTGACTTTGCGTTATTGAACGCAGATATCCTTGCGGATAAGAACGGTGCTATGACTCAGAACCGCAGAACGGTTATGGATTATGCGACCGTCGCAGGTTCTACCTACACCGATGAGCAGAAGGCTCTGATGAGAACATCTCTGGCTATCGGTCAGTGGGAAGTCGTTTTGAACTCATCTTCTCGCAATCCGACTGCTGTTGCGGTTTCTCATGCTACTGAAGCAAAGGTAAGCGATGAAGCGAAGAACTTTGCCGGTCAAACCATGATGGGTGTCCGCATTGAGTTCCCTCTGTGGGCGCATAACGCGAGCGCAACAATCGAGCCTACTTTCAATATTCCCAGCTATGAACCACTTGCGCAGGTTGATGATCAGGGAAATATTCAGGAAGCAACCGATGAGGAAAAAGCTTCCGGAAAAGGCCGCTTTGAAGACGGATACGGTGTTGTACGCAATACCGGCGTTATCAAGTCTATTGCGGTTAATACTTACGGTATGAATTTCCCCCATGGTCTTTACGTACTTATTCGCAACGAAAAGAATGAAGTAAAGCGCTATTTCATGGGTTATCTGCTGTTTGACGGATGGAAAGAGCTTGTATGGAATAACCCTGCATATTTAACGGACGTGCGTGCCCGTGAGACTCGGCTCTATCCGGTATATCCGAAGTCACTTCCTTTCAGCGCTTTTGAAGGGTTCTTGGTTACTCGTGATGCAGCGCATGACGGTGGTCCTTTTGTCGGTTACTTCAAAGACGTTAAGCTTATCTATGATAAAGCTGTGTTGAACACCGTCCGCGATTTTGCTGATGAAGATATCTGGGGTATCCAGACAAAGATGAACAACGAGCGTATGCAACTTGAAATGTCTCGCTTTGGTCAAACACAAGTTCTCCGCTTCTTAGAGCAGGAGAAGATGGCGACCGAAGCAGGTTTTACTCCTTCTGAAGGTTCTGCAGCAGCAGGAAATTCAACAGAGGCTGCAAACTAATAATGCATTAGTTGCTTAATACAAATAGGCGGTATTGAATACCGCCTATTTTTTTGCTCTGAGTTTGATTATGTCATTTAATACTGTGTGGATACCTGATAAAAATCAATTAAAAAAGCAATATAACGATTATCATGCACATTTTGTTGTTCTGTTAAAACGTCTTGAAGATTATCTACGTTCAATCGTTAAGGTGTCTGCACTGCCTGCGTATAAAACGCGGGTAAAAAGTTTTGACAGCTATTATGAAAAGTTATTAAAATTTCCGCCTGCCGATCCGTCAATTAAATTTCCTGTTGTAACCGATTTGATTGGAATTCGGATTGTATGTCCCTTTTTGCAGAATCTCGGGGAAGTAGAAAATATCTTAGTAAAAAATTTTACCGTTAAAGAAGTTGAGCGAAAAGGTGCCGACCGTACTTTTCGGGAATTCGGTTATGAGTCTACTCATGTTTTAGCTGATATTCCTGAAAGTTTTACGGTAGGACTACTATTGCCTGAGAATCTGATCTTTGAAGTCCAAATTAGAACGATTTTACAGGATGCGTGGGCGGAAGTTGAACATGAGCTGATTTATAAATTTGAATTTTCTCCCTTTGATTTTCCGCTTAAACGAAAGTTTGCTTCAATTAACGCGAGCCTCAGCCTCGCGGATATACTCTTCCAAGAAATTAGAGATGCTCAAAATAGTTTGAATACGGAACTTGATAAGCGGCGTGAACAGTTTTATTCGCGTGCCGACGAATTCACAAAGGATCTACTCGGTGATTCTTCAGAGATTGAGGAAAAATCCAATGAGGGAGTGATGAATATTTCCGCTTTAGAAACAATCGATAGTATGATTTTCCATGCTATTAGAGCGCATAATCGTGGAGATTTTCCAACAGCGGAAACGTTGTACACTAAGATATTAAATCAAAAACCGAATGCATTGGTTGCATCCATTGTCTATAAACATCGCGGTATGGCTTTTTTTGCTCAAGGTGCATATAAAAATGCATATAAGGATTTTTCTGCCAGTCTTGACGAAAACCCTAAGAATTTCCGCTCGTATTATTATGCAGGTATCGTATTGATGATGATGGATAAAAATTTAGAGGCAATTACGATGTTTACAAAGTCGCTTGAAATAAACGGATATCAAGCCCACGTATATTTTAGGCGCGCACTAGCTTATTTTCAAGAGAATCAACTTATTCCAGCTTTGCATGATCTTGATAATGCTTCCGCACTCGGACTCCCGTCAGAAGAAGAAAAGAAATTAAGGGAAGCTATTGCAAAAAAGATCGATATGGTTTAATATCACTAGTCTGTATTATATGCTAGCAATTTTATTGGAGGTTTTTAAATGGCTAATAATGCATCTGCTATAAAACGACATAAACAGAGTGAAGTACGTCGTATCCATAATAAATCAGTGAAGTCGGCAGCACGGACATGTGCTAAAAAGTATACGCTGGCTGTTGTTGAAAAAAATGCAGAATCTGCTATGACGTTATTAAAAGAACTTGCGCATCAGCTCGATAGTGCTGCTCGGAAGGGAATTATTACAAAAAATGCCGCTGCACGAAAAAAGTCCCGTATGCAAAAGTTGTATAATGTAACTTTTGCACAAAAATAGCGTATTTATCTTTTTACATTTTCATTGTCCCTTATCCTTTTTTGACTTTATCAATAGAAGTACGGAAGATGTTATTGTTTGTGTTTCTATTTGCCGGTGTAGGCGATGGTAATTAGGATAATGGGAATATGATATATAAATGACATCTCCTTACGCTTCTGCCTTTTTAAAACAACAACCGGTTTGGCTGTTTGCACTGTTATTTGAAAGGTTGCTTTTAAGAGAAAATTTTGTATTCCATCTGGAAGGTTAAAGATGAGTAAACATAAACAAGTAAGTAAACAAACAAAGACAAGCATTGTTGATGCAATTTATAAAAAAACAGATCACATGTTGAAGGATATTCATTCGATAAGCGATTTGTTTTTTTCGGAAATGTTTGAAGCTTTGCAACGAGGTGAAACAATAGAAATTCGCGGTTTTGGTACGTTTTCAGTACAATTCCGTAAGGGGCGAAAGGGAATGCGAAATCCCAAAACGGGTGAATTAGTGAATACTACGGATCATTCGGTGGTCGTATTTCGGCCGGGAAAGATATTGAGCGCTGCTGTTCATCCGATTGTAGGGGAGAAAGTACCGAATGCAAAGAAGTAGAAAACTTGCCTATTGGGGTGTTAATGTCGCTCTACTTGTAAGTTCTTCTGCTCTTTTTGCTTTTTCGCAGCCCGGTTTTTTAGTTTCGACAGGGTTGCCATTCCTTGCCTATATTATTTTTATCCCACTTCTCATTTTAGTCCGTAGAATTTCGCTCCCTTCTTCTTTTTTGTGGGGCGGAGTTTACGGCGTACTTAATTATTGTATATTCAGTTATTGGTTATGGGGCTTTCATCCGCTTGCAATGTATATTGTTGCGCTGGAATATTTTTTTTATTACATGCTCACGATTCCACTGCTTAAATTGGCTGATATCTATTTTCCCCGATACGGTTTTATCGTACAATGGCTCATTTGGATTGGATATGAGTACATTAAAACACTTGGGTTCCTTGGCTTTTCTTACGGCTTGGTCGGTTATTCACAGTGGCAGTTTATACCCCTCATTCAGATTGCATCGATTTTCGGGGTATGGGGTGTCTCTGCGTTAGTCTGCTTTCCATCTGCCTGGATAGCTGCCGGAATAAAACCGCATTGCAAGGAGCCGGTGCAAAACTGGTTCCGTGAGTTTCGTACATTTGCATATCGGGAGCGTGCCTCTGCGTTGATTTGGTGTCTCTGTGTCATTGTAGCATTGATTTACGGCGTGTCCGTCCAGCGGGATTACAAAGATGCCCCGACGGCAAGTATCGCACTTATTCAGCCGAACTCCGATCCATGGGTAGGAGGAATTGAGGCGTATAAAAGAGATTTTAAAACGCTGAAAACACTGTCGGATCAGGCCATCGCCGATAATCCGAAACTTGCACTTGTCGTATGGCCGGAAACCGCTTTTATCCCCCGTATCGATTGGCATTATCGGTATCGTGAAGATCGAAATACCTTTGAGCTTGTACATGAGCTTTTAACCTATCTTGATACGAAACCGGTACCGTTTTTAATCGGAAATGACGATGCCGTAAAAGCGCCAACCGGTGCGAGTATAGAAGATCGGCTCGATTATAATGCTGCTTTACTATTCCGCCCTAAGGAGAACGTATTTCCACCGCAGCCCGAGCAATACAGAAAGATGCATTTGGTACCCTTTACGGAGCATTTTCCGTACAAAAAAACATTTCCTGCTATTTATGACGCATTGCTTGCGAATGATACTCATTTTTGGGAAAAAGGAACCGAGCCAACAGTTTTTTCGGTGAACGGATTGAACTTTTCCGTTCCAATTTGCTTTGAAGATACGTTCGGTTATATTACGAGACGTTTTGCGCGTCATGGAGCAAGGTTATTTGTCAATATGTCAAATGATGCATGGGCGAAAAGCGTTGCCTGTCAATATCAGCATTTAAGTATGAGTGTATTTCGAGCTGTAGAAACCCGCTTACCGATGGTGAGGGCAACTGCATCGGGTCAAACCGCGGCAATTAGTCCGCATGGGCATATTACTGCGATGCTTTCGCCGTTTATCGAAGGATATATATGCGTTGATATTCCTGTGTTTACAACAAACTCGAATACATGGTATGTGCTTTGGGGCGATGTTTTAGGGTTTATAGCAGCAATAGCGGCTGTCTGCCTCTTGATTATCGGCTCGGTACGGGCTATACTCAATCATAGGAAAGCTGCATGAAAAAAATCGATAAAGAAAAAAAACTAACCGTTTTAGGGAAAGAGACGGTATTTGACGGTTTTTTGAAATTTACTGAAGACCTGCATATCCAAGGTACTTTTTCGGGTGCTATAGATGCGCAAGGCTTTTTATTAATAGAAAAAGGTGCAGTTTGTAAAACTCAGTATATTAGAGCCGCTTCGATCGTTATTGAAGGTACTGTTTACGGTTCTTTAACTGCTGCCGATAAGATAGAGATGAAAGCCGGTAGCATTGTGCATGGGGATGTCCATGCAGCCCGTATTAAGATTGCAGACAATGTATCATTTGAAGGTGCCGTACAGATGATACGAGACAATGCCGGAATTGATGCGAATCTCTTTTCCATGTCTCCCGAACAACTCAAGCAAAAGCTGCGTAGCTAATGTTTCCACAAATTCATTATATATTTGACGAGCTAAAACGTAAGAATCTTTTTCTTGTAACGGCTGAATCGTTAACAGGCGGCTTAATTGCAAAATACATTACGGATGTGCCCGGCGCTTCCGAAGTTTTTTGGGGCGGATGGGTAACCTATTCGGAGCAGGCAAAGCATCATCTGTTAAATGTTCCTGCCAAAATTTTGGAAGACTTTGGCGTGGTAAGTATTGAAACCGCAGTTGCAATGGCAAAAGGAGCCTTAGCCATTGCTTCGGATTCTTCGGGCAAGAAGGGTTATGCTCTTGCAGTAACCGGACTTGCGGGACCTGACGGGGGAACTCCAAAACTGCCGGTGGGGACGGTGTGTATTGCCTGTGCGAGTAATGAAAATGCTGCTTTTGTATATTCTGAAAAGTATCTGTTTAGCGGTGTGCGCGATGCGATTCGTGAACAGACCTATACTGCTGCAATGCAAATGCTATTGCAGCAATTAAAAAGAGGTTGCCAAAACCGATAAGGTTATAGCATCCCCTTGACAAGAGAAAAAATAACAAGATAAAATAAAGGAGTTGCCGACTAACTCTGATATGAGGATAATCGGCGGTAACTTTGGCATTTCTTATTTCGCAATAGCTGATAGTATTTAAAAAAGTTTATTGCGGAATAGACGGAAACACTCATGCTTTCTAATAAAGGCTTTTTTATTTGAAACAGTGTTTTCTAAACCAACTTATCAAAGCTAATCTTTCTTAAAGAATACTCCGTATCTTCTTGATATTTTTTAATTAAAATTTACTATGGAGAAATTTTATGACAATCTTAAAAGTACGCCGTTCGCCTTTTACTGCTGACGGAGCCGCTCCGGATTTTTCAGAACAGCCTGAGTTGAATCTTGAGCAACAAGAGGCCGCGGGTACCGTGTCCTCTGAAACCGAAAGGTTTATACATGAAACAGACAATGGTGTAGAACATCCTGCTGCACCCGATGAATCGTCTGAAAAAAAATTAGTAGTACGATCTCGTATGCGTAGAAAATCAACCGGTGAGGGAAGTGTTCCTGAGGGAGAGAAAAGACCGCGCCGCCAATCTTCTATGCGGAGAACCTACAACCGAACGCCGGATTCCGCCGCTATAGATGGAAATAACGGTTCCGAAGACAATGAAAACAAACTGAAACTGGTTATCAATGACTTAACACGTATGGGTATGCATGCCTTGCGTGATTTGGCGGCACAGTACGGTATACCGCATGAAGATATGGTTGCGATGAAGAAGCAGGAAATTATCTTTTTTATCCTGAAACATCATACCGAAAACGGCGGCATTATTTTTGCCTCAGGCGCTTTGGAAATTCTACCCGATGGTTACGGCTTTTTGCGTTCGCCGCAGAATAGCTATTTATCAGGTTCCGACGATATTTATATTTCGCCGAGCCAGATTCGCTTGTTCAACCTTAAAACGGGCGATACCGTATACGGGCAAATCCGCTCACCTAAAGAAGGAGAACGCTTTTTTGCCCTGCTACGGGTTGAGTCGGTAAACTTTGAAGATGTATCCATTGCTCAAAGCCGCATTCCTTTCGATAACCTTACCCCGCTGTATCCCCGCCAAAAACTCAATCTGGAAACAACAAGTGAACTTTACTCAACCCGCATTATGGATTTGTTTTGTCCGATCGGAAAAGGGCAGCGTTCTTTGATTGTCGCTCCTCCTCGCACCGGTAAGACAATTCTAATGCAGCAAATCGCGAATGCCATAACGCAAAATCATCCTGAAGTATATCTCATCGTTTTGCTGATTGATGAGCGTCCGGAAGAAGTTACCGATATGGAGCGGACAGTCCACGGTGAAGTTATCTCGTCAACCTTTGATGAGCAGGCGACAAGGCACGTTCAGGTTGCAGAAATGGTACTGGAAAAGGCGAAGCGGCTGGTTGAGCATAAAAAGGATGTGGTTATTTTGCTCGATTCCATCACACGCCTTGCCCGTGCGTATAACCAAACGGTGCCGACTTCCGGTAAGGTGCTGTCCGGCGGTGTCGATTCAAATGCACTGCATAAACCCAAGCGCTTTTTCGGGGCTGCCCGTAATATCGAAGAAGGCGGCAGTTTGACTATTATTGCTACCGCTCTGATAGAAACCGGCAGCCGTATGGATGAGGTTATCTTTGAGGAATTCAAAGGAACGGGTAATATGGAAATCAACTTGGATCGCCGGTTATCCGATCGCCGTATATTCCCAGCAATCAATATTAAGAAGTCAGGCACCCGTAAAGAAGAGCTTTTGATTAACGAGGCTGATTTGCAGCGAATTTGGTTGTTACGAAAGGTCATTAACCCGATGGATGATATCGAAATTATGGACTTACTTCTTGACAAAATGAAGAAAAGTAAGAATAATGAGGTGTTCTTGAAATTGATGAATTCCGGAACCATGCAATAATACGGCTCTGGCTGATTGATGCTGAAATGGTAAGTAGTGCTCCTTTTGGAGGAGTGTGTAAGAGGTGTTATAATGAAAAAAGATATTCATCCCAATTATGTAGAAACAACGATTACGTGTGCATGTGGAAATGTTATTCAGACCCGTTCTACAGAGAAAGATATTAAAGTTGAAATTTGTTCTGCTTGTCATCCTTTCTTTACGGGTAAACAGAAGTTGGTAGATACCGCCGGACGTATTGATCGCTTTAAGAAACGCTACAATATTAAAGACTAAAAATCCGTTATTCCATAGAATTAAAACACTAAAACGGATAGGTTTTAGTGTTTTGTTTTTTATAGGGGCGATGATGGCGTATATGATTACAAAACGATATACAACCGGTGAAGAAATTGTCAATGCAATAACACATGGCATTGGAACCTTGCTTTCGATTGCCGGTTTGGTGCTCCTTATTATCCGTGCCGTTCATTATGCGCCTGAGGAATATAGAGCGCGGTGCATTGTCGGGTTTACAATATTCGGATCTTCGTTAATTATTCTCTATTTGTTTTCTACACTCTATCATGCTTTACCGCTCGGTACAAAAAAGATATTCGGCATATTCGATCACTGTTCAATTTATATCCTTATCGCCGGTACTTACACAGCTTACTGTCTTACTGCGCTGCGGGGAGCGGTCGGATGGTCTATCTTTGGCGTTATTTGGGGATTAGCCGTAGTCGGTATTGTGCTCTATGCGATATTCGGGAGCAGAGTGCGCGTGTTATCGGTTGTTACCTATATTCCGATGGGGTGGCTTATTATATTTGCTGCAAAGCCGCTTAAAGAACAGCTCCCTCTATTAAGCTTCCGTTTTTTGATTTTAGGCGGTGTACTCTATACCGTCGGCTGCATTTTTTATGCAATGAAAAAAATAAAATGGATGCATGGTGTGTGGCATCTCTTTGTACTCGCCGGAAGCATCATGCACTTTTTTTCTATTTATTACAGCATATAGTGTCTGGTGTGGTGCAAGAGTAACCGCACCAGATATTTCAAGCGGCTGCTTTCCTTTTGCGCAAAATTTTGGATAAAATTTTGCGCAGTTTATTTTTAGAAGAAAGGCAATTGCATCAGACAAATAGATAAAATCGCGGAATAAATAGGTTAGGCAACCATTTGAGCTGCATAGCAGCGAAACTCTGGTTGAACAGCCTATTTATTCCGTGGAATATTCAAGATAGTGTCTGATGCAATTGCCTTGTATGCGTTTAATTCTTTGTTCCATTTAAAAGATTTTCGATAAACTCCGTCGGGCATAATTCTTTGTTCAAAATTTTGTAGAGTCCGGTGCAGAGCGGCAGCTTTAAATCGTATCTTACGGCGATCTGACTAAGGTATGCGCATGCGACGATGCCTTCCGGTAAATAGCCGATAGTTCCGATTCGTGCAATAAGGTCATCGATGCCATTAAACGTGTCTAAGGCAGCTGCGTTGATGATTCCTCGACCGAATTTGCGGTTTCTGCCGTATTTACTTCGGCAGGTAACATCAAGGTCCCCGATCCCCGAAATCGATGTGAATGTTTCCGGATGTGTTGCGCCCATTGCTCTCCCGATAATCTGAATTTCATTTAAGCCGGCTGCCAATAAAAGAGATTCTGTATTGTCCCCGAAAAAGTCGGAGTGTTCGGTTAGTGCATCAAGCATACCGAATGCAATGGCAATTACATTCTTTGTCGCTGCGCATACCTGTACGCCTACGATATCAAGACTGGAATATACCAGAAGGCTGCGCGATTTAAGGATTTCGCGGCACCGGATGGAGCTTAAGGGATTCTTTGAAGCGGCAATGAGGCCGGTGAGTTTTCCTGCAGCGACCTCTTCTCCGTGGCTCGGACCCGCGACATAGACGAGGTGATCCCGATAAAAATCGGGCAGTTTGTTTTCAAGGGATTCGATGATTAAGTGTGGCTCTCCGTGTTCATCAGGAATAAATCCTTTGGTAAGCACTGCGATGAGCGGATATGACTGTGTACCGGTATCGATATTGAAAGGAGAAATCGTTAAGAGCTGATTTACGGCATCCATTAAATAGAGGGAAGGACTTGCTAAAAAAAGTACCGCTGCATCTTTGCATACTTCCTGCATATCGGTATCGGCAGAGATTGTTGGCGGTAAGACGTAATTCGGTAAATGCTTTTTATTAATATGCTCGGTATTGATGCTTGAGCATACATCCTCACTCCGATTCCAGAGCATAACGCGATGTCCGTTTCGACCGAGTGCGCAGGCTATTGCCGTTCCCCATGACCCCGCACCGAGAATAGCGATTTTTTCATTCATAATACATTTTCCTGTCGAGAACTCTAAAAAATTGGACAAGGTTTTAGCAGCTCGTTGTGGGAACTCCTAAAACCTCAGTTTTTAGAGTTGATCTATTGTATAAACTCTACCGGTTCCGTTCGTTCTTTCGGCGCCGGTTTTTCTGCAGGATATCCCAACGCAACAAAGCCGCATATTACATGATTTCGCGGGATATGGAAGGAATCGAGTATCTTTCTGATTCCCGGTTCATTGCATTTATCGCGTAATTGATTTATCCAGACCGCACCTAATCCAAGAGATTCCGCTGCTAAATACGTATTTTCGATTGCGCAAGACGAATCGCATTGGCCGTATATATCATCCTCAGTAAAGCTGATCAAGAGAATGGCATCGCAGTCGTATATATGGTAATCGCTGCGGTTATGCACTTTTGCGATCGCCTGTGCAAGTTGTTGAATTTTTTCCCGATTATGTACAACCGTAAATTTTCGCGCTTGTCTGTTTTTTCCCGTTGGAGCCGCTTTTGCACAGTCGGCAATAAGTTTTAGTTTTTCATCTTCAATTCTTTGATCGGTAAATGTGCGTATGCTTACTCGCGTTAAAATTGCATTGATCACTTCATTCATACGAGCTACCTCCGTATTCTCTCTATTTTACACCGTTTATAAGATAATGGCAAACCTTAAAATTGAACCGACCTCATTATTCAATAACAATACCGATGTTACTTGCAGTACGGATATGGATATTCAAGTTACGAGTGGGAGATACAATGCGCTGTTCTCCGTTTTCCTGTAGAATCAACGAACTTGAACTGCCGCCGTCAAGTTGAAGCGCATCGTCGGATCCTAATTCCCGCATCAGGTTTGCAGTTTCTTCAAAAGAAAGCCCCTTGCTTTTCCGTTTGTTTTCCCCTTCTACCGCTACGACGAAGAGTGTTTTCCCGTTATCGGCAAGGCCGACGGCAGTTCGTGAATCGCGGCGGTGAAGTTTTTGAGGTAATACGCTGCCGTTCCGAAGGATTGTCCAAAATCCCCCCACTGCATGGCGGACACTTGCCGATAGGACATCTTCCGTTTGAGAATCGATAATACGGGCAGTTTTATCCGCATAAAAAAGCAGTGCGCCGTAGCGTTCGTTTGGCATACTCATCCGCCGGAAATCCGTAACATGAATGCCGACGATAGTGCGGTATAGGCTGAAAAGCAGCGATCGCGTTTTGAATGGAGCGGCATTAAAAGCAACGATTGTATTGTGCCTTGATGCAAAATCCCGGGTCGTTTCTCCGCGGATACGCCCTCGGTTGTTTGTAAAGAGAGCCGGTTCCGAAGTTATAACGGAGATGGACGGATTGAGTAAATCTATTTTTACAATATGGACTATGAGCGGGAGCTGAGAATCATGTATATCGGCTGCTTCAATACCCGGTGATAGAGGATGCCAGCGTATTTCTTCCCGAGTGATAGGCTGATACGGCGTATCCGTGTAGGTGGTAGGAACAGTTGTGCATCCTGAAAAACACCAAAGACAGCACGCCAATATCAGCAGCGGGAATACCGGAAGTGTGCCTTCGGAAAGTTTTTGCTTATAGTGCACTCGTGCCTGTACAGATTGGAGAAACGCCGGATAGTTTTGTAACATAAAGCGAGTATATCATAAAAGAGAATAGATTACAAAACCTGAGTTTTCAGGGACTGTTTTTCAGGGACTTGACAGCCCGTCATAAATTTTCTATATTAGGGGACGAAATTTTTCATGAGGAGGCTTGAGGTATGGCTGGTGCAAGTAAAAACTCCCGTACTGCTGTCGCTACGCAGAAGTTTAGCTGTCCGTGCGGCGGTGAAGTTGTGTTAAAAACAATGGTTGAAAACGGAAAAATAAAAAATATCGCTGAATGTGCAAAATGTCATCGTATTGAACGTCGACCTAAAGATTTTAAATAGTCTTGCAAATACACTGAGATTTAGAAAGCTGCTACCGAATATAACGGAGGCAGCTTTTTTTATGTGCTTTACCATGCAATAATTCGGTGGATGATTTATCATACGTATTTAAATCTGATAGTTGAAACGTCTCTTGAATAAGCAGTTTGAAATCGTTATACTAAGAAAATGAGAGCTTTATTTCCTATCACTATTAATTTTCCTCAAAATTGAACAACCATGTTGACATGGCTGCGATTGATGTATTCGGATTTGGAATAAAGTCTACATTGTAAAGCAAGGAAGAGATTATGAGCAAAGAATTTTTACCCTATGATACGGTTCGTAATAACGGGTTCCGTTTGGCACGCCAAATTTGGGAGGATGGTTTTATTCCTGATGTGATATATGTTTCACTACGAGGCGGTTCATCTTTGGGGAATGCCATTCATGAATGGTTTAAGTTAGTGAATAAAGATGTGAAGCCTATTTTGTATGCCGCTGTCGTTGCTCATTCTTATTCCGATGCCAATCAACAGTCAAAGATGATGATTGACGGATGGACATATTCACCGGAACATTTGCGGAGCGGTGATAAGATATTGTTGGTCGATGATATTTTTGATAGCGGTGCTACAATCAATTATCTTGTGTCGGCTTTTTTGGAAAAAGGTATTCCACGGCGTGATATAAAGATAGCCGTACATGATTATAAGGTTTTCCATAATAGGAAGAGCAGCGAACCTATTCAGCCGGATTATTGGTGCAGAAAACATGATATCCATTCCGATAAAGACAGCCGGTGGATTCACTATATGAGCCATGAACTGACCGGTTTAACTCCAGAGGAACTTGAAAAGCACTACTATGCGCAATATCCCGAATTGCGTGAAATTTTTAAGGGTGTTTTATAAAAAAACAATGCATAGGAATAGTAAGCCGCTATTTTGCTTTTTTATTTATTTTCTCTGTTCTCTTTCCCTTTTTGCTGCGAAAAATGGTTTAGCCATTTATGTAGATGCTACCGCCAAAACAACTGCTGAAAGAGGTACGTCTGATAGTCCGTTCGGCTCTCTTGAACAAGCAGTTGCAGCAGCCTATGACCGGATAAATCGGCAAGAAGCTCCTGTAAAAAACGGTAAACCTGCACCGGTTTCTGTTTTTCTTCGTTCCAATGTGTATGTTGAAGAAGCTCTATTTCTTACCGTTCCGATTAAGATAATCAGCGAGAATGCTCCTGTAATTACGTTTGGAGAAAATGCCGGTTTTGTTGTTGAACATACTTCGTTGGAGATACAAGGGTGTTCGATAAAGCGGTCGGAACGGTTTACCGAACCTCGTACTGTTCCTGTTTTATACGGTTCAAACGCTTCCGTTACGCTGAATAAGGTTGCAATTGATGTACGAGAGGGTGGCGATGCAGTGATTCTGCGGGATAGTCGTATGTCCTGTACCGACACGTCTTTTACTTCCGAACAAAGTGCGCAGGCTGTATTGGTGCGTGCTAAAAAAAGTACCGTGTCCGCGCTGCGTAGTACTTTTTCGGCATCGGGATTAATGGTGTTATGTTTTGATTTTGTAAAAACACAGTGTACGCTGACTGATACAGTTTGTAGTCTTGCTGCGCATTATACCGGAAGACTGGCTGAGCTTACCGGTTCAACCGTAAAAGTGCGAAAATTGCAATGCTCGTATACCTCGCCTTTATTTGAAATGATGGATGCGGCCGTCATTGCCGATAATGCTTCTAAAGTCGAATTGCCGGAATCTGTTGAATTAACCGGATTTGAGGAAGCACTTGTTCGTAGATAACGCATCATAGAGATAAATGCGCATCGTGGCGGGGACGGTTAAAATAAACAGAACAGGAAAAATACGTGATGTTGTTTTGCGGTATTGATGAAGCGGGGAGGGGAGCGTTGGCAGGTCCTGTATACGCTGCCGCTGTTATTTTGCCCGCTTCCTTTGATGTTTCTATATTGGATGATTCAAAAAAGCTATCCCCGAAGCGACGGGAAATCGCGCGGACAGCTATTCTTGATGGTGCATTGTATTGGCAGATTGCATCGGTTCCTTCAGAACAAATAGATAAAATCAATATTTTACAAGCAACGCTTGCTGCAATGAAGGAAGCGTTTGAGGCTCTATTTGCACAGTATGGGCGAAAGACTTCAAATGCGCTTGCCGATAACGAAAAGGATTTAACGGTTATTGTTGACGGTAATCAACTGCCTGATATTGGCGGTAATTTCAAACTTATTGCGGAGCCTAAGGCTGACGGGCGGTATCCGTGTGTGATGGCTGCTTCTATTCTGGCTAAAACCGAGCGGGATCATCGTATGATGGAATATCATAAACAATATCCGCTCTATCGCTACGATCTGCATAAAGGCTATGGGACAAAACTGCACCGATCTCTTATCGGGTTATACGGCGCTTCACCTATCCAGCGGCAGAGTTTTAAGTTCAAAAATGTTCCGTCTAATCTTACAGCTGATCATATATAAGGTGATAGCTTTGCATTTTAAAAAAAACCTCGTATGTTAAGGTATTTCTAAACTTTCCGATTCTTATTTTGTTTTCTCGGTTGTTGTCGTATCCTTTTTAGCTTCTGTCGGCGACTTCTGTAAATTTTTCTGGAGTCTGCTTTGTAGTGAGGGAAGTCTCGGTTTTTGATACTGCACAATATAGAATACAAGATTTAAGTATAATATAAGTAGTACAGTAATGATAATCACTTCGGGAGAAATAACCACATTCTTTATCAAGGTAAAAAGTTGTGAGAAGCTCATATTAAAGGCATCGGCAAAAGTACGGATAACTTAAGATATTGATACTTGTGCAGAGAGTTTAATGCCCTGATGTGCTGCGCTGGGGTATTGATTTCTATATATAACGGATCGTAATGAGTTGGTAGATAGGTAGCGGATATGTGTGTTTACGGTTATAATATGTAACAGAGAGGTTTGTTTATGAGAAGAGCTGACAGAGAAGTAACAGATTATCAACAAATAAAGTCGATTATTGAACAGGCAAAGGTGGTGCATATCGGAATGATCGATAATGACCGTCCGTATGTAGTACCGATGCAGTATGGTTTTGTATTTGCCGACGGTACGTTGACTCTCTATGTGCACTGCGCAAAAGAAGGTCGGAAACTCGATATTCTCAAAAAGAATCCGTGTGTTTTTATTGAACTTGAAACGAATGTTGCAATTGTTTCAGGCGGCGGTATTCCGTGTAAATACGGTTCTGAGTATGCAAGCGTTATGGGAGACGGAACAGCGGTCATTGTTGAAGATGTTGCGGAAAAGATTGTGGGATTGCAGCTTATGATGAAAACTCAAAGCGGCAGAGACTTTGAAATAACCGAACAGATGGCAGCATCGGTTACGGTGCTGCGTATCGATGTTCCGTGTGTGACGGCAAAGAGCAGGGCTAAAGCTTAAAAGGAGAATCTCTATGTGTGAAGAGTGTTATGTAAACGAAAATAGAATTACCCCATTGCTTAATCCTGTAGACTGTTTGGAACATCATACACAATATATTTGCGGGACATGCGGACGGTGTATTTGTATTGATCGTGATCCAAAACGTGGATTACAAAGATGGAATTTCCCGTTCAAGTCATTGGAAATTGCAAAGCTCTATTTACGGACAGCGGATTATACGAAAAAACAATCCTGCGGTATTTACGAAATAGAAAACAGTAATGGGAAAAAATCCTATAAAATTTTTCCTTCATATAATGATGTGTTGTTATTTTTAAAGAAACACAAAGACAAGCAATGCAAGCACACTGTACCTCTTTTTACCATCGGAGAATATAAAGAGTATCCGCATACACAGGTACGCAAGTTAACTGCTGCAGAAGTACGGCAATACATGAGTGAGCGTGAACACTCAGAAAATTGGAATGTAGAAGCATAAAATGTGGAGAAAATAAGAGATGACGAAAATCAATAAATCCTTGTTTGCCGTACTCGTGATTTATATATTGTGCTTTATATTCCGATTTATAGAGTATTTTATTATTCGTACGGATCAAACATTTTGGGGAGAGGCATTTTTACACAAACTTTTAGGGATAGTTGTTTTATTCATAGCAGCTAAATTATATAACTTTAAAGCGCAAGATATCGGATTTAATAAAAATAGAGCTGTAAAATATACATTGATGGGATTGCTGTTTGGAATTTGTATATATGTATTAGCTTATAGTATAGAGATTGTTATAGCTGTTTCAAATAAAAATTTTCAGTCATTACAATTATATGTCAGTTCTTATTCTGTAGATAAAAATATAGGAAATCAAACTTCACTACTCTTTTTTGTAATTTGTATTATCGGGAATATCATTAATGTGATTATGGAAGAAGGGATATTCAGAGGCCTGTTTACAAAAATGCTTGAGAAAAATCATACATTTTTTGTATCTGTGCTTATTACTTCTGTTTTGTTTGGGTTATGGCATTTTATCGGACCTGTAAGAAACTATTTTGACGGCAGCAGCAGTATTGAAGGTATGTATGTAAATATTATTCTGTTGGTTACTGCTTCCGGATTTATCGGATTTAAATTTGCTTTATTAACAAAATTGACCGGCTCTATTTATATGGCAATGGGTGATCACTTTGTAAATAATACAATCATCAATATTTTTCATATTGTTTCTTCTACAGGATGTGATGAATTGATGTTTTTAAGAATTGCAATTGCCCAATCCGTGTCATTTATAATTGTTCTATTTGTCTATCTGCATAAAAAAAGATTGTAGTTAAGAACTGTGTATCCCATCATTCATTGTACAACATTGGCGGTACAGTAGCGATTCTGTTGATTAAGCAGTTGCTATTTTTTACAAAAGGCAGTGTTTCAAATGTTTGATTTTTCAGCATATTGATTAAACAACATGCCGTATCAGTTGGACGACCTGTTCCTTTTCCTCATATAAAATACTGCAAATCATTTTTTAGATATGTCCTGTTATCTATCATTGACTTTTTACACTCTTTTTCATACCATTATTATCTCGTTCTA
Source organism: Treponema sp. OMZ 805 (assembly GCF_050937395.1). Lineage (NCBI taxonomy): Bacteria > Pseudomonadati > Spirochaetota > Spirochaetia > Treponematales > Treponemataceae > Treponema > Treponema sp. OMZ 805. Next base: position 349,095 of record NZ_JACCLP010000001.1, read on the forward strand.
ATAGATTCTAACAGAGCTTATTCTGTTACACTGACTATCTCCGGTAGTGCTGCACAAAGATTAATCCTCAACACACACAAAGCACACTGTAGCGGGAACATATGAGGTTATGCGCCATAATGCTTATTTTGATACGACATGCACACGTGCTTTTTAATTGGGAAAAGAAATATACGGCTGAGGGCTTTGCTAAGGCGCAGGCTGAGTATGATAAAGCACCAATAGAACAGATACGAGATTCTCAGCTTCGGTCTATCAGAGATGGATTACCGGAGCATTTTGAACTTTATACGAGTACGTTAAAAAGAAGCATTGACACGGCGGCACAGCTCTTTCCTGATAAAACACCGATACAATTGCCGGAGCTTTCGGAAATACCGATTTATTCGTATCGAGATTCTGATAAGCCGCTTTCTCTATGGCGATGGCTATTCTGGGGACGAGTGCAGTGGTTTTGTAACAATCCGCGGCAGGAAAGAACAAAGCAGAAAGTCGAGCATGAAATCGAAGCATTGATGTCTATATTTATAGAAAATAAAAATATGGTGATTGTAGGACACGGATTTCAGATGCGGACAATGTTGAGCATACTTGCACGACGCTATCCCGTTCAAAAACCGATGCATATAAAAAATTTGGATAGAGTGAAATGTTTTGTTTATGAGAAAGATCAACAGTATTTGAGTTTTCTGAGAACAAGTGGTATCTAGCGAAAAACTTGCGACTGTTTAATACCACCGCTGTACTTGGCAAGTTCAAAAATTGACCTCCTTGTCAATTTTTGAACGCGAATTTTGGCAAAGCCAAAATATCGCTATTGCTGGGAACCACCGCCGTCCGTGGCGCTGTTGACCAGTGTACGTCCGTGTACACTGGTCAACGATAAGTTTTTCTAACGAAAAACTTACTACTGAGTAGAACCACTGCCCTCCTTGGCAGTTTTGATACGTTGAGGATTAATTTGTGCGCAGTAACGAAGTAGATGTACCTCTCCAGCGCTTTTGCAAATAGCCTGTTGAGAATCGTACATCCTTGTACGCTTCTCAACGACGAGATTTGTGCATAACACAAATCTCGCTACTGTTTATAACCACGGACATCCTTGTCCGTTCTGAAATTGCTAGGAGCCTAGCCGAAATAAAGCGGAGGCACGCCACAGAATGTACGTCCTGTACATTCTGTGGCTACGAGTTTAGCCTTACGTCTAAACTCGTTACTGATTTACTCCCCCGCCATCCGTGGCGGTTCTGCCCCTCCAGCGCGTTTGGAAATAGTGGTACCGGATACAAGGCGCGAGCAAAAATAAAGCGGAGACGTACTTGCTGTACGTTGAGCATTTATTTTTGCGCAGCAACGCAGTAGATGCGTCGTATATTTGCAAAAGTTAATTGATCTTTTCAAGATAGGCCTTCGTAAACACCACATCCGGAATTGCAGAGGTGTCAAAATCGGAGAGTATCTGCGTGGTTTTTTCGCCCTTGTTGATTTCGTTAATATAGATGGATTGAGCAGCCCAGTTATAATTACCGATTTTGACATATTTCGGGATCAGCGTCGTGCGCATGAGGCGTCCGCTTGAGCCGTAGCTTTCGATTTTTAAGATAAGAGGATCGGTTTTGCGCACGTAGTATTTTTCTTGTGCATACCGCGCATCGGAGAGCAACGCTTTCAGCATTACTGTATAGACCTCAAATTTACCGAGCTTCGCTTCTCCTATATCCATAATTTCATACGTCCGTCTAAACTCCGACCGCTTCTTTACATCAGAAACGCTTGCGTCGGAATCTCCAATTGCACGCTTAAGCGACGAGTGTGTAAATTGATGTGAGGTAGGATCATACACCCAGAGATTATTCTTTTCCTGCATGTAGCCTGTTCCCTTATCCGCTTCAGGCGCAAGCTGTACAAGCGTCGTTTGATCTTTTGTATCGCGCCGGAACAGTTTAAACTGATGAGCGGATTTTGGCTCATTCGGTTTTTCGATAATGAGCGAAAGCGTACAGGTTATGTCTTTATCAAAGTTACCCGCTGAGTACTGCTTTTCCAAAATACCGTACATCTCTTCCGTGCTTGGTATTTGCGCTGAAAGCGAGAGCGGCAGTACACATAAGACCGCAGCAAAAAACACTGCGGCATGTTTTTTTATCATCATTTTGTAGTTCATCATATTCTCCTCTTAATAAATTCGAGATGCGTTTTTCTGTTTAAATCATAGGGAACCTTCATTATATCCTGATTACTTGCTCGACCGCAGCGCTTCCGCAGGGATCATGTTGGCTGCACGGATTGCAGGGCCAAGTGCTGCAAGAATTGCCAGACACGCGGTCAGTAAGAATTTCAGACAGATAACAGTCGGCGACAATATCCACAAGAAATGCCCGTTTGTGGTGAGCATACTGAATACTGAGTCAATCGATATGGGGATAAAGCTGATAATCTGCATAACGAGCAGTGCAAGCACAAAGCCCGCTGCGGCGCCGATAACCGAAAGAAAGCCTGCCTCCGCAAGAAATAAAAGGCTCACCTTCCCTCTGCTGACACCGCAAGAACGCATGGTGCCGATTTCCCCCTTCCGCTCATGTACCACCATCCTGAACGTATTGGAAATACCGATCATCGTAACGAGCAGCAATACCAACAGCACACCGAGACTGACCCACTGTATCGTCTGTGAAAGCGTTACCATCTGCGGCGCAAAATCGTAGAAGGTCATAACGGCGTATTTTGTTCCGTCCCACTTTCCTTCATTCAACTGCCGCAGCAGTTCCTGCCCGGGAGAGGTTGGGTTAAACTGCGCCGCCAGTTCACGGCTGGTAATGGGACCGTATTCGGCAAGGCGCTTTTCAAAAATGGACGCAACAGCATCTTGCTGGTTTTCATCTTTCAAGAAAATACCGAACAGAGCAACACACCCTTCGGGAATTTCGGCAATTTTATTGAGATAATCGAAGTTCGCATAAAACTGTATTTGATCAAACTGACTTTGATCTTGATAAATGCCCGCTATTTGAAATTCCGCAACCGTTGCCTGCCCGCTCAATGTTGTCGTTTCGTAGAGGATCACATCATTCAAAGCGACATTCAGCGCTTCGGCGGTTTTTTGAGGGATAAAAAGAGCGTTTTCTATGGTTACATTCTCCCATCCACCTTCTTTAAACGCAAAACTGTTGCGTAAGGCTTCTTCCTCATCGAATTTGCAGCCTGCAATTTTAGCCGTCAACTGATTTCCGGCAAAAATCAGCGTGCCGTAACGCTGTGCACGCACGGTTGTATACAATGCATCAATTTTTTCTTCTTTGATGATTCTATGCACAAGCTCAACGCTTTCGGGAGGAAGGTATTCATTCGCCTTATCATCTTCTGTCTTATCCGCTGCCTTCTCTGCCCCGGTTACATAGACATGCCCGCCGATGATCTTTGCAATCTGATATTCCAAGCTTTTACGGGCGCCTGCCGACAGTCCGTCGATCAGTGTTACAATCAAAAACGCAAATACAATTGCGATTACTAGCAGCGCACTGCGCCGTTTTTGTCTATTTAAATTCCGAAATGCAATCTTTAATATATTCATAATCTTTCCTTAACAATGCTTTACTTGTTGAGAGCTTCCAACGGGCTGATCTTGAGTGCCATACGCACCGGATACCAGTTTGCGATAAGACCGGCTGCAAGCATTGCGTTGAGCGTGCTCACTATTGCAGTAAAGGATACGGCTGTTTGCAGCTTATAGCCGCCGAACAGCGTTGCAACGGTATCATTTGAAAAACGGATTCCTAAGGCGTTAAAGATAAGACCGGCGATAACCGCCAAGACAATACCGCAGGCTGCCCCGATAAACGACAGCAAAAACGATTCCGTATAAAAAAGTCGCCTGACAAATGACTTCTTTGCACCGATTGCCCGCATCATACCGATTTCTGCTGTTCGCTCCATAATGGAAACAACGAGTGTATTCATAATGACGACAAGTACGACAACCGCCAATAATACCAACACCACTATCATTAATACTTGGGTTATCTTAATCGCGGCCGCAAATTGCGACATCGCTTTATCCCACGGGAGTGCCTGCGCTAAAAGTCCCTCTTCTTCAAACCATTTATTCAAATCCGCAATCGTCTGCGCTGTTTTGCGGGAATCCTTCAGCTTTACCGCCGTAAAGTGCCACGCATCGGTATCCGCCATATTGAGCTGATTGCGCAGCTCGGTACTGCCTAAAATACCTTCCACGTCGGCAGCGGTTTGTCTTTTTTCGGTAACCCGTTCCGCCTGTTCGGTGATTCCAACGGTATCCTCCGAAAACAGTTCGTCTTCCGATTTTTCCGACAAACTTAAATCGATATTTTTCGGAATTTCCGTAACGGTACGCGCACCCATCGTTACGCCGGCAAGCATACGTGCACTGTTGATGTCCGCATAGAGGATGGACTGTACCGCAGTGTCAGGATGCGCGAACGTAAAAAAGCCACTTACCCGTACTTTTCGCAGCTTTGCTTTTTCACCGAAGCTCATCACCACCACTTCGTCGCCGACATGTAGTTCCCGTTCATAGTATTTTTCGTACTTTTCTTTTATTTTCTCAGGCAGCATAATAAACTCCGCGCTGTCCGAATCGGGAAATGCGCCTTCATACACCTTAATCGTCTCAAATGTTTTTTTATACGAAGAAGGTTCGATACCGAGCGTAACCGCATACGGCATATACGAAAAGTTCTCACCCTTAGGTTCCCACGTGTCGGAAAGATCGGCAGGTTTAAGCATACCGTAACCGGTAACAATCCCCCGCGTATACACAGCTGTTTCCGGCATATCATGTAATTTTGCCTCTATTTTTTCGAGCTTCGATAAATACGGCATCGTCGGCAGCTTTCCCGTATTCACCTTCTTAAAGGCTCCGGCAAGTGTAACGTACACGTCTTTATCCGTCGGCTTACCGGTGATAAAAATATCTCCGCAGAAATCGCTTTCGCATACGTTCTTTGTCTGCTGCTCCGCGAAGTTCAGTACACCGAGTCCCAGCACCACCAAAAAGCTGCCGAGTCCGATCAAAATCATAATAATCAGCGTCTTTGTCTTATGCGAAAAAAGATTTTTTAACGCCAACTTAAAAATCGTTTTATTCATTGCATCCTCTTCAATTTAATTCATAATTAAAAATTCGTAATTATGCATTAACCTTCGTGTCCTCGACAACGTTTCCGTCTAAGATTTTGATACGGTGGTCGGTCATATTGACGATTTTTGCATCATGGGTGGAGAAGATAAAGGTCGTGTTAAATTCACGGCTCATGTCTTTCATCAGACTGAGGATTTGATCGCCGGTTTTTGAATCGAGGTTTGCAGTGGGTTCGTCCGCAAGCACCAATGCAGGTTTTGTAACCAAGGCACGGGCAATAGCAACACGCTGCCGCTGACCACCTGAAAGTTCGTTCGATTTATGGTGCGTCCATTCGCTTAATCCGACTTTTTCGATGAGGTGTTCAATCCATTCCTTGCTCTTTTCTTTGCTTTCCTTGGCCTTACCGAACAAGAGCGGAAACTCGATGTTTTCGTATACGTCCAAAACAGGAATCAAGTTAAAGGACTGAAAGATAAATCCCAGATATTCATGGCGCAGCTGAGTGATCCGCTTATCGAGCTTCGGTGGAATTTTTAATCCCTTGTTTTTCCGTTTGGAAAGAGATGCAAAGTCTTTTTCTTCATAAATTGTTTCTCCGTTTATAATAAGCTCACCGGAGGTCGGGGTGTCGATCAGTCCAATCATATTTAGCGTAGTGGATTTCCCCGAGCCTGATGGTCCCGAAATGGAAACAAACTCTCCGCTGTCGATAGAAAAGTTAATTCCTTTTACCGCTTCTACCAAAACCTTCCCTAAGGGATAGGTTTTGCGCAAATTCTTAACTTGTACAATGGTCATATATAATCTCCTAAATAAATAGACAATGTTGTGAGTGATATTATGATGAGCTATTTACTATTGTTTTCCGTTTCAATAGGTATCGGTTTGAGTAATTCAGATACTTCTGCCCGGTATTTTTGCACGAGTTTCAAGTCGTCCGGATGTATGTTAAAAGGAATATCAGAATCTCCGTATTCGATGCTTAATGCGGTATATACAATTACCATAATTTGCAATAGTCCTGTTTTTCCATCAAGGCCGTACTTCCGAAAAAGCGCTTGCAATTTTTTCGGTGCCGGATTCTTTTTAAGAAAAGCTGCCGCTTGATGAGTATCTTCTTCAAGCGCATCCCTGAAGGCTTCGAACCATTGAGCCTCCGTAGAATTCTCATCATATTGAAAGGTATTGAGCTCTTCAAGCAGCTTATTATGATTTTTGATAAATCCTTTCACAGCTTTTTCAGTTAAAATCGGTTTTACCTGAGGCGTTTGCGCCTGTGCGTACAATCCGGTCATCGTGAAAATAACGAGCAGTAGTCCTGCTGCGATACTGTTTTTTGTCATATTATCTCCTCCGTGGTTAACTATTGTAGGGAACCTCTAAAAACTGCAAGCCTATCGGCTTGTTCTGTAAGGAAATTCATTAACTTGTCCGCCTTGCGGACTGCGAATCAGTTTTTAGAGGTTTTCCTTAGACTTAATTTGCGATGTTTCAGTTTAAATCATTACAATATAAAGACTTAAACTGAAACTCGTCGGGCATCTCTAAAAAGCTAACCGAGTTTTTAGAGATGCCCAGTAAACATAAGAAGGTTGAATACCGTTACGAAAAATATGGTGTATTCCGTTTTTTTATGTGCGGCATCTTATAGAATCACTGTCTTACGGTTGCCATATTTTTCGAGGTATTTAGGATAATAAGTTCGTAATATGAGGTCAAGTATAACGTCAGCAAAATGCAGTGTGTTGATACTCGGCTGTTTTTCCATTATATTGGGAGACAGTATGAGTGATCTGGAAAGTGAGATACAGCGGCGCGGATTAATAAAGGTATCGCGTGAGGGTGATCAAAAAGAGAGTCCATACCGCCGCGTTGCAAAGTTTTTATATTTAATCGGAGAGGCGCAGGCGGCAAAGGTACTGCAAAAGCTCACCCGCGAGCAAATCGAAAAAGTAGTAGCGGAAATGTTGACCATCCGCTATGTCGATAAGGACGAAGCCGCCTATATTTTAAGCGAATTTACGGCGCTTTATAACGAAGCGAAGAATTCCGTCGGCGGCGTGGAAACCGCTCAAGGGATTCTGACGGCGGCTTTCGGCGGGGAAAAAGCGCGGGAGATTATCGAGCGGGCAATACCGCCTGCTGCCGAACGGCCGTTCGATTTTTTGGATGGTATCGACGGAGAAAAGCTCAAGCGGCTCTTAGCAGACGAAATGCCTGCAACACAGGCGCTCGTGCTTTCTCAGCTGGAACCGAAAATAGCGGCCGCCTATATTACCGGCTTAAACGATGCGGAAAAGAAAGACATCGTGCTCCGTCTCGCGCGGCTTAAAACCATCAGTCCTGAAATTTTGCAGACGGTAAGCACTTCGATGCGCGAAAAGTTTACCCGCATACGGGCAGGCTCGGCTACCGAAGCAATCGACGGACGCGCGGTACTTGCCGCGATTTTACGGCGCAGCGATTCCGAAACGGAACAGTTTATTTTACAGAACATCGCAGAAGCCAATCCCGAACTTGAACAAAATATCCGCGAACGGCTTTTTACTTTTGAAGATGTGCTCATTGCGGACGACCGCTTTTTACAGAAAAAATTATCCGGTATGGAAAGCTCAGTAATTGCCGCATTGATTTCTTATAAACCGGAAGTCTTTGTCAAAAAAATCCTCGATAACATTTCTAAAAACAGACAGCAGTTCATCCTTGACGATCAGGCGTCGAACCCCGTTTCCGTGCGGGAATGCCGCGAAGTTACTAATCGTTTTTTACAGGAATTGCGGAAAAGCTGGGAAGACGGCGAGCTACTCTTATTCGGAAAGGACGGAGATGACGTATGGATAACCTAATCCACGGGTTTAACATTATTTCAAAAACAGCGCTTGACGAAATGCAGGCGGAGGGTATTCTTGCGCAGCATTGCGAAACCGGACTTGAAGTGTATCACATTCATAACGATGACAGCGAAAATTTATTTGCGTTTGCGTTTATGACCCCGCCTGAAAACAGTTCGGGCGTTGCGCATATTCTGGAACATTCGGTACTCTGCGGTTCTAAAAATTATCCGCTGAAAGATCCTTTTTTAATCCTTTCAAAGCAGAGTGTTAAAACGTTTTTGAATGCGATGACATTCCCCGATAAGACTGTGTACCCTGCGTCGAGCATCCTCGAAAAAGATTATTTTAATTTGATGTCGGTGTACGGCGATGCGGTGTTTTTTCCGCTGCTCAAACGGGAAACCTTTGAACAAGAAGGTCATCGGCTCGAACGAGATGAAAAAGGAAACCCGTATTTTTCCGGCGTGGTGTTAAATGAGATGCGCGGCGCATATGCGGATTTCGATTCCGGTGTAGACCGTGAATTGCGGCATTCTCTCTTGCAGGGGACGGTGTATGCGCACGATTCAGGCGGCTTTCCGCCCGATATCGTCAAGCTCAGCTATGAGGACTTTTGCGCCTTCCATAAAAAATACTATCATCCGGTAAACTGCAAGGTCTTTTTATACGGTAACATCGAAACCGAAAAACAGCTTGCCTTTTTACAGGAACGCTTCTTACGGTTTTTTGAACCGGCGGAAAAGCCGCCGCTTATTCCGGCTATTACGCCCTATCCAACGCCCCGCGTGTTTTCGGCAACGGCGCCCGCAGGAGAAGGAAAAAATCCCGACAAGCTCACGGTAACGATGAATTGGCTGCTGCCCGAAAGCGCCGACATCGACCGGTTGATGGACTGTATGTTTTTGGAGGAGTTGTTGCTGGGACACGACGGAGCGCCCTTACAAAAAAAACTGCTCGACTGCCCCTTTGCCGAGGATGTGTATCCGTACAACGGCGGACAGGCAGATCTGAAAAACATCTGCTTTACGCTCGGCCTTGCAGACATCGATAAAAGCGCGGAGGGACGGTTTGAAGCCTTTATCCTTTCCGGCCTTGAAGACATTGTTCGGAACGGTTTTGAACCTCAGCTGATTGAAACCGCGCTCAATTCCCTCGATTTTTATAACAGAGAAATTACCCGTTCCGGCGGCCCTTTTTCGCTGGTTTTGATGCGGCGGGCGCTCCGCGGCTGGATACACGGCTTTGCGCCGGAGGCTTCGCTCCGTTCCATACCTGCTTTTCAGCGGCTGAAACAACGGCTTTCCCAAAACCCGCATTACGCTCAAGACCTCATCCGTACGCTGCTGCTTGATAATCCCCATCGGACAACCGTTTCCGTACGGCCGGACATTCACTTTTGCGAGAACATCGATGCGAGACTTGCTCAAGAAGCGCACCAAGCGGCGCAAAGCCTCGGCAGCGTAGAACACCATTCGGGTTCCGCCGAACAGACGGCCGTACCCCTTAGCGGACAGGAAACGGCTGCAGGCATTAATCCTGAGGCGGATGCTCAAGCGCAAAATCTTATTCCGCATATTTCAAAAGAGGAGCTGCCACCGGTTGAACCGCCGATACCCGAATGCCTCGAATATTTCGGCAAGGTTCCCGTTATCATCCATGAACAGCCGACAAACGGTATCACCTATATGGACATCGCCGTTCCCGTCGATTCGCTTTCGGCGGAGGACTATACATACCTGACGCTTTATACGTCCGCGCTTTCCTCGATGGGAACAAAAACGCAGAGCTGGGATGCCGTTGCGGCGGAATTCGCTTACCTGACGGGAGGCTTTTCTGCGGTTACCTTTTCCGCAGGCAGGCACCGGACGTCCGAAGCCGCGGTATTTTTCGATAATGCGCTCCGCACGGAAGATGTGGCGGATCGGGACTGGATTTTTATCCGCTCCAAAATGCTGCCCGAATATATCGAACCCGCGGTAAATCGAATTTTTTCGTATCTTAGCGATATTTCTTTTGCCGACGAAAAGCGGTTGAAGGATGTTTTTATTCAGCTGAAAAACGATCTTGATCCGCTGCCGTCGTATTCGGGGCATACGTTGACCGCGCTGTACGCGGCATCCGCATATTCCGGTTCAAAACGGGCGGAAAATCTCTGGATGGGGATTCCTCAGTTGCGTTTTCTGCGCGGGCAGTATGCAGCGCTGGAGCAAAAACCGGCAGCAATCGGTGAACTTGCCCGTAAACTTGAAGAAATACACCGGAAGCTGATGCGCTCCGGCCTTATCGTGAAGGTGTGCGGAACGAGCGCCGATGTGGGCGCTATCAAAAAAGCGCTCACTTCCCATTTACCGCAGTTTGATTTTCCGCACCGCAGTACCGGCGGCTTTAGAACCGAAGCATTTGAAAAACCGGCGGCGCTTTCGGCCTTTCCCAGCGCCGTGCAGGTAGGCTTTGCGGCGCAGCTTCTGCCGGTTACGTTCGATGAAACGGAATACGGCGCTGCTATCGTCTATGCCCAGTGGCTTGAGACGGGGGCATTGTGGGAGGCAATCCGCGTGAAAGGTGGCGCGTACGGCGTTTCGGCATATCCCGATTCCGCAACGGCGTTGTTTACGATGACGACCTACCGCGATCCTACGCCGCTCAAATCCTTGCGCAGTATACGGGATTGTATCGAAAAGAGCATCGCGGCTCCGCTTACCGACTCCGAACTGGAGGCCTTGATTACCGGCACGTACAGCACAGCGCTCCAGCCGAGAACTCCGGCGCAGAGAAGCGCAGCGGCGTTCTCGCGCCTCTTAAACGGGATAACCCATCAGGCGCGGATGCAAACAATCGAAGGTATTATCTCTTGTACACGGGAACGCATGAACCGGCTTGCCGAGCAGCTCGCCGCAGGCGTATCGGGCAATAATGCCGTGCTTTCGGCAAATACAGCAGACGGCATATCAGGAAACATCACATTTCCGGCAACGACGGCGGGAGCTATATCCGGCGGTACCGCTGCGGTAATCTGCTCCGACGCTGCGCTCCGGCAAACGGCAGACAGCGCAGGGCTTCCGCCGCTCAGCATTATGCCCTCAATTTAAGGATAAAATGTATATGTGCGCAGCATGCGCACGGCTAAAAACTTTTTCGGATTTTCACCATCTTATCCTACAAAAATTTTATGGGAGGAAAATTTAAAACAACATGGCTGCAAAGAATACGTATGATGAATCGAAAATAAAGACGCTGAGCTCATTGGAGCATATCAGGCTCCGCACCGGTATGTATATCGGCCGGCTCGGAAACGGCTCGAACCCCGATGACGGTATTTACATCCTGTTAAAAGAAGTGCTCGATAACTCCATCGATGAGTTCATCATGGGAAACGGCGACCGCATCGACGCACTTTTAAAGGACAACAAAGTTACCGTGAGGGATTACGGGCGCGGCATTCCGCTTGGGAAGGTCGTGGAATGCGTGTCGGTCATCAACACCGGTGCAAAGTACAATGATGAAGTTTTTCAGTTTTCGGTGGGCTTGAACGGTGTCGGTACCAAGGCGGTGAACGCACTCTCCGAATATTTCCGAGTGGTTTCCGTCCGCGACGGGAAATACGCCGAAGCGGTGTTTGAGCGGGGGGTGTTAAAGCACGAAAAACAAGGAGATGCCAAAAAAGGCATTAAAAACGGTACGCTCGTGGAGTTTATTCCCGACAGGGAAATATTCGGCGACTATACATTCAACCTCGACTTTATCGAAAAGCGGATGTGGAACTACGCCTATCTGAACGCCGGTCTTACGCTCACCTTTAACGGCGCTTCATACGTATCGGAAAACGGCTTACTCGATCTGCTCAATGCGGAAATCGGCGAAGAAACGCTCTACACGATTGCTCATTTTAAGGAAGCAAAGCTCGAATTTGCCTTTACCCACACCAACAACTACGGCGAGACCTATTTTTCGTTTGTCAACGGACAGTATACCTCGGACGGGGGTACGCATCTTTCCGCTTTTAAAGAAGGCTTGCTGAAAGGCATTAACGAATACTACCGAAAAAACTACAAGAGCGAGGATGTCCGCGAAGGCACCTGCGCGGCGGTGGCGGTCAAGGTGCAAGCGCCCGTGTTCGAAAGTCAAACGAAAAATAAGCTCGGCAATACCGAGGTGCGGCCGTGGATTGTCAACGGTACCAAGGCCGCCGTGGTGGAATGGCTGCAAAAAAATGCCGAAGCCGCGCGGAAGCTGGAAGAAAAAATCCTCGCAAACGAGCGGCTGCGGACAGAGCTGAACAGTGTTAAAAAAGAAGCGAAAGCTGCCGCAAAAAAAATTACAATGAAAATCCCGAAACTGAAAGACTGCAAGTTTCACCTTGGGGATAAGCAGTACGGCAATGAGTCGATGATTTTTATCACTGAGGGAGACTCGGCTTCGGGTTCAATGGTTTCGAGCCGCGACGTTCTTACGCAAGCGCTTTTTTCGCTGCGCGGTAAGCCCGAAAATATGCACGGTAAAAAACGCGCGGCCATCTACAAAAATGCGGAGCTTTATAACATGATGATGGCACTCGGTATCGAAAACAGTCTTGAAAGTCTCCGCTATAATAAGATCATCATCGCAACCGATGCCGATAACGACGGCTTTCATATCAGAAATCTTTTGCTCACCTTTTTTCTCACCTACTTTGAAGAGCTGGTGCTGAGCGGGCGGATTTTTATTTTGGAAACGCCGCTTTTCCGGGTGCGCACCAAAAAAGAGACCTGCTATTGTTATTCGGAAAAAGAGCGGGATGTCGAAATGAAGCGGCTCGGTGCAGCGGCGGAGGTTACCCGTTTTAAGGGATTGGGAGAAATAAGCCCGAGCGAATTCGGTCAATTTATCGGAAAGGATATCCGCCTGTTGCCGGTCAGCATTCAGACCGTGAAAAAGATCCCGGGCGTTCTTGAGTTTTATATGGGAAAAAACACCCCCGAACGCAAAGCCTTTATTATGAAAAATCTTCTTGCGGAAGTCGACGCGTAGAACGATCGTTCCTTTTATTTGCAGAATCGCCGCCAATATGGTATAGTAGAAGTCTCTTTTGAGAGTGCTTTGCTCTTTTGAAAAGAGTTTAATTTCATTACGTATGTGGAGGTTGTATGTCAAATTTTTTAACCGTAAAAGATTTTATTGCTCAACAAAAAGATAAGATGATTGAGCTTGAACGGCTTTTGTGCTCCATTCCTGCTATGGCTCCGGAGTCGGATGGCGACGGGGAGTTGAAAAAATGCGAAGCGCTGGAAGCGTATTTAAAAAAGCTCGGCTTTACTCAATTTGAACGGTTCGATGCACCCGATACGCGGGTATCCTCCGGTATCAGACCGAACCTTGTCGTTACTATTCCGGGTAAAGACGATTCAAAACGGGTTTGGATTATGGCGCATACCGATGTGGTGCCGCCCGGAGAACTCGCAAAATGGGAAAGCGATCCGTGGGTATTGAAGCAGGACGGTGATAAAATTATCGGGCGCGGTGTAGAGGATAACCAGCAAGGACTGACCGGAGCGGTATTCGCCGCTTACGCATTTCTTGCATTAAAGATTCAGCCTGCTCACACCGTAAAATTGTTGTTTGTTGCCGATGAAGAAGTGGGTTCGAGATACGGCGTTATTTATCTTTTAAATAATCATCAGCTGTTTAAGCCGCAGGATATTATCGTTGTCCCTGACGGGGGAGATCCTTCGGGCGAGACGATTGAGGTTGCGGAAAAGAACCTGTTGTGGTTAAAGGTTGTGGTGCATGGAGTGCAAACGCACGCCTCACGTCCTGATTTAGGAAAGAATGCGCACATTGCAGCGGCGGATTTAGCGCTCCGGTTGAATGCTTTGGAAAAGGTATTTTCAAAGCAAGACAATTTGTTCGAGCCGCCGTATTCGACCTTGCAGCCGACAAAAAAAGAAGCGAATATTCCGAACATCAACACCATTCCGGGCGATGATGTGTTTTATATGGATTGCCGTGTACTTCCCTGTTACACTGTTGCGGAAGTGATGGAGAAGATAAAAGTCGAGGCGAGTGCGATAGAAGCAAAATACGGCGTACAGGTTGAGCTTATTATTGATGATTCGGCGGAATCGCCTGCAACGCCTGTCGATGCCGAGGTCGTTACGATGCTGTCAAAGGCTATCGAAAAAGTACACGGCAAAAAAACGCAAACCATCGGTATCGGCGGCGGAACCGTTGCCGCTCCGCTCCGTCAGGCAGGCTTTAACGCTGTCGTATGGAGTACGCTCGACGATATGGCGCATCAGCCGAATGAATACTGTATTATGAAGAACTTAATCGACGATGCACAGGTACTGGCAGCATTGATGTACGGAGTTGATGCGCTGTAAATGTGTGACGGAGGTATGAACGCCGCACCGGATGATGATAGCCGGGGTGATAATCGTTGGAATGATGATTGGCGAAATGAGCGTGCTTGGGATAAGGTTATCCGCTTGCCGGAACATGTTTCGCCGGCGTTTAAAGCCTTGATTACCTCCGCAGAACCTGCCGCCGCTGCTGCGCTGCGCCGGCAGGTTCTTTTCTCCGACGACGAACAGGTCGTGTCGGAGGAAGAGCGGGGCGACCCGCTCGGCGAGGCGCGCTATTGCGTTACCCCGTATCTGGTACACCAATATCCGAACCGCGTGCTGCTATTGAGTACCGGCCGCTGCATCTCGTATTGCCGGTACTGTTTCCGGCGGGAATTTACCGCCCGCTCAAGCGGTTTTATTTCCGATGAGCAAATCGGAGCGGTAACATCATACCTTAAAACACATCTCGAAGTACAAGAAATTCTGGTTTCGGGCGGTGACCCGATGAGCGGCAGTTTTGAGCAGATAAAACATCTGTTGGAAAGTCTCCGTTCCGTCCGTCCCGATTTGCTGATCCGCCTTTGCACCCGTGCGCCGGTTTTTGCACCGGAGCTTTTTACCGAAGATTTTATGACACTTCTCCGTTCCGTCCGTCCGCTTTGGGTGATTGCACATATAAACCATCCGGCGGAACTCGGTACGGCGCAGCGGCAAGCTTTAACCCGCTGTATCGATTCGGGGATTCCGGTGCAAACCCAGACCGTATTGCTGCGCGGCGTTAATGATGAGCCCGCCGTTCTTGCGGAGCTTTTCCACGCGCTGGTATGTATGGGGATAAAACCCGGGTATCTGTTTCAAACGGATTTGGCGCGGGGGACGGCGCATTTTCGCGTACCGCTCGAAAAAGCCGCGCTTATATGGAAAACATTACGTAAACGCCTTTCCGGCTTATCATTACCGCAATTTGCAGTCGATTTACCGAACGGCGGAGGAAAATTCCCGCTTTCCGCCCTGCTGCTCTATGAGGATATTGTCTCCTCGTTAAAAGACGGCCGCTTTTCGGCGCGCGGTATAGACGGAAAGACCTATACCTATCCGAGGTAGATGTATTGCCTAATGACGAGGGAGAAGCGTCATTGCCTTTTATCATCCCCGTAGCCGCTGCACTTTCAATTAATTCACAATTATGAATTAATGAAGCGACCTCTTTCTTTATCGTTCTAATTGTATGAACTGCTATAGCTGAAAAGCAAAGAACAGCGACAATATGACAACCTTTTAAAAATTAGCGAGAAAATAAATGCCGAGAAAGATAGCCAGCCGAGCTTTCTCTGCCGAAAGCTTAGGCTGTGCCGTGAGGCATTCAAGATAATACCAAAAAAGTCCGAAATCGGGATCGATACGGATGGCGTATTCTAAAAAACCTTCGCCGTCGATTTGTCGACCGAAAAGCAATAATACTACATCATGCAAGACGCCGAGACATTCGGGTAATAATTCCTCATAATCGACCGGCTTTTCTGCCTGCTGCATAGATTCACAAAAACTGCGGAGCCGATAGAGGACATCCTCTTTTACATCTTCATCTGCTTTTTCAACCCACATCTTATCGACAAGCAGGCGTACGTTTTTTTCAAAGCTGCGGATGAGGTTGATTTGATAGTGCTGCGTAATCGGCTCGGTACCGGTAAATACCTGTTCAAATGTCCCCCCCGTATGAAAAGCTCTTGCAATAAGTAGAGCCTGTACGGCAAATACTTCAGCATCCTCCGCAGAGAGAAACGCCGGAAGATATTCAACTGCGGCCTTATGTATTTGTTCCGGTAGTTGTATATCGACATCGTTAAAAATAGATTGGAGCATGCCTAAAAATGGTCTTTAATTTATTTTTTGTCAAGTAGTTAGTGATTTATGTCATGCTCTAATGACATTAAGATACTGCTTGCACTTTTTTTGCGAATATACTAGGATACGCATACTTGGGGTGCCGGAACAGTGGATTGGAGCCTTTAAGAACCTCATCGGCTTTTTAGAGACAACTAAATCTATTCGTTCCGTGCTGAGAGCATACCCGAAAAGGCGTCTGTACGGATGCCTTACACCTGATCCGGATAATGCCGGCGGAGGGAATAATGAAGTTACGTCTTTATTTTTTTTTGTTTATCGTATGTTCAATCATACTGCCTTCAACCGCTTTTGCAGGCGGAAAACAAGATACTGCGGAAAAAATCGTTGTTGTCTATACCTATGACTCTTTTGCTTCTGAATGGGGGCCGGGCGCCGAAATAGCCAAACGCTTCAAAGAGCAAACGGGCTACACCGTCAATTATGTGATCTGCGAGGATTCAGGTTCCGTCCTATCGAAAGCGATGGCCGAAAAAAAGAATCCGCGTGCCGATGTGCTGCTCGGTATCAATGCGTTTCTTGTCGATAAGACGCGCAGTGCAGGCGTTCTGGAACCGTATACCTCTCCGAATTTGGATAAAGTTGTTCCGCAAGATGTTATAATGACTGATGATCAACTACTCACCCCGTATGATTGGGGCTATTTTGCGATTATGTATGACACTCAGTCAAAGGTGCCTGCTCCTCAGTCGCTGGAAGATTTAACAAAACCAGAATATGCAAAATCCTTGGTTATCATGGATCCCCGCACGAGCGCTCCCGGCTTAGGTTTTGCCGCATGGACAAAGGCTGTTTACGGGAACGATTATCTTTCGTACTGGAAAAGACTGATGCCTTCTATCCTGACGATGAGCCATTCGTGGAGCGCGGGATACGGGCTGTTTACGGCAGGGGAGGCTCCGCTTGCGGTCAGCTATACCACCAGTATGGCCTATCACATCCGGTATGATAAAACCGATCGGTATCAGGCATTGACGTTTGCCGAGGGGAATATGATCGCACTTGAGGGAATGGGCGTCGTTAAAAATGCCCCGCATAGAGCAGCGGCTCACGCTTTTATCGATTTTATGCTGACCGAAAAAGCACAGGAAGTGTTGCCCGAAACGCAGTGGATGTATCCGGCAAATACCGCGGTGCAGCTTCCCGAATCATTTAAAACAATCCCGATGCCGAAAAAATCGCTGACGATTTCCGGTACCGAGGCGGAAACGGCGGTAGACGCTATTATTTCAGTATTGGAAAAATAACCGTATTTTTGCATTTTTATCGCAGAATTGTATGGATTCAGTGAATTGGAACGCTGCGAAGCGGACACTACTGCAAAACGCTTTTGTAGTAGGCGGCGGGTTGTTATTCTGTGCGGTGCTGATTGCTTTTTTCGTACCGCTCGGAGCTGCCGTTTTTCCGGCCTTTGGCGGAGGCGCTTCTGCAGTGTCGTTCCGGCCTTTATGGAAAGCTGCCCGTTTTACCGTGATGCAAGCATTTCTCTCTGCGGCAGGGGCAAGCGGTATCGGCCTCTGTGCGGCGTTTTTTTGCGCCCGCCGGAGGTTCTTCGGACGAAAGTTGTTGCTCTCTCTTTCGGCGATACCCTTGAGCGTGCCGCCGGTGGTTATCGCGCTTGCGTTTATCCTCTTTTTCGGAAAAAACGGTTTACTGAATAAACTGCTTGCGGCGCTTTCGGCAGGGCAGCTTTCAATCGGCACCTTCCTTTATTCGACGGGCGGCATTGTGCTTGTACACACCTTTTATAATTTTCCCATCACGATGCGTACCGTATCCGCCGCATGGGAACAACTCCCTGAGGAAACCGAACAAGCCGCTCTTTTGCTCGGAGCCTCACCGCTGCGCATTTTTAGTACGGTGATCTTTCCGGCATTGAAGGCGCCGCTGTGTGCTTCGTTCGTCATTATCTTTTTATATTGTTTTTTCAGCTTTGTGATTATTCTGTTGCTGGGCGGTCTCGGCGTAACAACGCTGGAGGTTGAGTTGTATCAAACCATCCGCAGAGATATACACGCGAGTACCGCGGCGTATATTGCGCTGGTGGAAACCGGTATCGCAGCGGCTGCGGTAGGGCTGTACGCTTATTTAAGGAATAGAACACCCGATCATGCTGAAAACACCCAATACGCCCGCATTCGGTTGAACATCGGCGGCGCAGCAGAATATGTCTTTTTTGCCGCGCTTATCTGTGTTATCTGTTTTTGTTTGCTGTTTCCGCTCGCTTCTCTGGTGTGGTACTCTCTGTCGAGTCCTAAGGCGCCGCTCACGATAACCGCTGATGCGTGGCGACAGCTTTTACAGCGGCCTCACTTTTGGGGCGCGGTGCGGCAGACCATACAGACAGGGATCGGCACCGCTGTGCTTTCCGTAACGGCTGCGCTTTTTTTTGCGTATGCAGCGTTTCAATCAAATCGGAAGTGGTATAAAAGCCTGCCGCTCATTCCTTTTGCAGTTTCTTCTATTGTACTGGGATCGGGGTGGTTGAAGCTTGATACTGTGCCGTCGCTGCTGTTGCTGGTTATTGTGCAAAGTTCGCTTGCGTGGCCCTTTGCGTGGATGCAAATAGAGACCTGCCTCGCAAAAATTCCCCGTTCGGTACTCGACGCCGCCCATCTTTTGTCCTCTACCCGCACGGATGCATTTTTTCGGGTATTTCTACCGTTATGCAAAACCGGTATTATATCTGCGCTGTGCTGCGTGTTTGCAATCAGCGCGGGGGACGCATCGCTGCCGCTTCTGCTCCACATTCCGAACTTTGAAAATCTCGCGCTGATGCTGTTCCGCTTTGCCGGTTCGTATCGGTTCACCGAAAGCGCCGGTATCGCGGTGATTCTTGCTGTGCTGACTGGCTCGCTCTTTTATATTCAAGACACGGCGAGGGAGCGCGGACAAACGCATTAGACGTTTTGTCATGTCCGCCACGGATGGCGGTGATACTAATCAGCAGCAAGTTTTTCGTTAGAAAAACTTGTTATGAACACTGTACAAGGAAGTACAGTGTTCATATTGTCCCGCAAAATAAAGAGGCCGTTCAACCAGAACTGCCATGGATGGCAGTAGTTCCATACAGTAGCGATGTTTTGTGTGCACACAAAACTCGCCTTCAACTGCTGTACACGGATGTACAGCAGTTGAAGATGGTTCAAATGGTCTCACGGCCTCTTTATTTTGCGATTTATATCAACCTGTCTGATGCGTTTGTCCTTCTGTGGAAAAAAGCGTTCAAAATTTTATTTAAAATTTTGAACGTAAGGAAGACAACCGCTTGGAAAGATTAAAGTGCGGTTGCCCTGTGTATCAAAAGTGCGTATGGTAGGGAACGTATATGAAAGGTGATTCGATGGTTTTTCCGATAAATAGAGAGAATGGAGGAAGTGAGGCATTTCTCCGGCTTGTTTGTTTGACGAAGCGGTTGCCGTCAAAGACTATCAGTCTTTCCTGTTCGGTGGAAAAGGCTGGGACGCTTGCGCTGCTCGGTTCGTCGGGCTGCGGTAAGTCAACCGTGCTTAAAATGATCGCAGGTTTATTGCCCGCCGATTCGGGAAACGTCTTTTTGAACGGACGTGATATTACCGATGAGCCTGTCAAAAACCGCAGCGTCGGTATGGTCTTTCAGGACTATGCGCTATTCCCTCATTTAAGTGTCGAAGACAATATCGGGTACGGCCTCGTTTCGCAAGGGATATCAAAAAGGGAAAGCAGGCGGGCTGCTGCGGAATGGCTCGAACGTTTCGGTTTGACCGGTATGGAAAAAAGACGGATTGAAGGACTCTCCGGCGGGGAGCGGCAGCGTGTCGCCCTTGCGCGGGCGCTTGCGGTAAACCCGCTCGTGGTCTTGTTCGACGAACCGCTTTCCGCTCTCGATGCTCCGTTACGGCTTAAACTCCGCGAAGAGCTCAAAAAACATCAAGCTGAAATGCGGTACACGGCAATATACGTTACCCATGACCGCGACGAAGCCGAGTACCTCGCCGACAACATCATCGAGATGCCTTCCTCCTGATCGAAATTTTAGGTATCATTTCTTTAAGCTCAGGGCAAACGCATCAGACCGATAGATGCCATTTCACAAGATAACGGATACTACTGCCTAGAACCAGTGCTTTTGAAAATAGATGGTGTAGCTACAAGGAGTTAGCTGAAAATAAAGCGCAGGCGTATCTATGATACGTTGAGCATTTATTTTCAGCGTGCGACGCAGTAGATGCGCCGTATATTTTCAAAAGTATCTGATGCGTTTGCCCTGTGACTGGAGGTATGGATGTCGCTTAATTGCGCTGAAATTGATAAAATTCTGGAAGAGCTCGATTTGGAAGGCTCATACATACAAAAGGTGGTACAGTCATCCTATTCCGTGATGGTGCTGCACCTCTATAAGACCCGCCCGATGAGTTTGGTCATCTGTCTTGAACCGGGGGCGTGCCGCCTGCATGAAACTACGCGGAAGATTCCTAAGTTCGACAAGCCGCTCCGTTTTATGGAGCTGCTCCGTTCCCGTCTCCGCGGCGCCAAGATTACCGAGGCCGTTCAGCTGAACAACGACCGCATTGTCAGGCTTTCGTTGGAGACCGCTTCAGGTATGCTCTACCTCTATATCCGGCTGTGGAGCGGGGCGGCGAATATGCTGCTTGTCGATAACGGCATTATCGTCGATGCCTTTTACCGCCGACCTTCCCGCCATGAAGTGAGCGGAGAGCCATGGCAGCCCCTGCCGCGGGAACATCAGACTGCCGGTAGGTTAGAAATCGAAGCGGCTGCGATGCAGACTTTTGGAAACAAGCCAAGTGTTGCGACGGACGTTGAAGCAAAGACCACAGAAAGCGCATCCGCTGCTGTATCTTCCGCATCGAATGCAAAAAACACGTCTGCTGTCGTATCTTCTCCTGCCGCTGACAAACCGGTAAAAACCTACACCATCCGCAGCTATGATGCGTCCAAGACCTTTAACGAAGCGATTGATGAATGGTATGTGCGGCAGGCGCCTGTGCTTTCGCTCGAAGCGCTGCGTGCGGAAGCGGAGCGTTTTTACGGTCTTAAAATAGAGAAGATTTCCCGTGCGCTGGAAAAGCTCGAAGCAAAAAAGCATTCGTTTTTGCAGGCGGATACGCTGAAACATCAAGGTGATTTACTCTTGGCAAATCTCTACCGGATTCCACAGGGTACCTCTTCCGTAAAACTGGAAGATTATGCGGCGGACAACCGGATTATCCGCATTGCCCTCGACCCGAGAAAAACCGCGCAGGAAAATGCCGCCGGATACTATGAGCGGTATAAAAAAGCTGTTTCGGGGCTTGAGGCGCTCACCGATGACATCGAAGCCTCTAAGCGGACGCTCGCCGCGCTTAACGAAGAGCTTGCAAAGCTGCGGGTTGAAGAAAATCCTTACCTTATCGAAAAGGTGCTGCATAAAAGAAAGATACCCGTGCAGCGGAAACAGGCGGCTCAAGAAAAAGAGCGGCCGGGACTTACGTTCTACCATGACGGATGGATTCTGTATGTCGGTAGGACAGCCGCCGAAAACGATGAGCTGCTACGGCACCACGTGCGGGGCAAGGATATGTGGCTTCATGTGCGGGACTATTCCGGCGGCTATGTCTTTATCAAAAACAAAAACGGAAAGACCGTTCCACTGCCGGTGCTGATTGCAGCGGGGAACCTCGCCGTGTTTTATTCAAAGGCGCGCCGGAACGGACAAGCCGATCTCTACTACACCGCCGTGAAGGATTTGCGGAGGGCGAAGAACGCGCCGAAAGGAACCGTACTCCCGTCAAACGAAAAAAATCTTTCCATTAAACTTGATCCGGCGGTTCTGAAACAGCTTGAACAGTCGCGGGAGGAAGTGCTTAGCTGATGGGTACGTTGTAATATTTAATGGGTAACTATATTTTGGGCGTTTCGGCCGGTCAAACATCGACATAGATGTTTGACCGACCGTCGGGCTTTGCGGGGTTCCGCTAGCGCTTCATTCCTGCGGAACAGCTGCGCTGCCCCTCCAATCCCTAACGCTTATTATCTATGCCTCTTACCAATTAAGTTGTTTGCAGCAATGCCGTATGTATCCCGTAATTCCAGCACTTTTGAAAATAGTGATACCGGATACAAGGCGCGTGTAAAAAACAACCGGAGACGTGCTTTTT
Organism: Treponema sp. OMZ 805; assembly: GCF_050937395.1. Taxonomy (NCBI): domain Bacteria; kingdom Pseudomonadati; phylum Spirochaetota; class Spirochaetia; order Treponematales; family Treponemataceae; genus Treponema; species Treponema sp. OMZ 805. The sequence continues at coordinate 371,416 of NZ_JACCLP010000001.1, forward strand.
GCACGTTGAGGATTGTTTTTTACTAAGCAACGCCGTAGACGGTATGCATATTTTCAAAAGACCTTGCATTTCTCAATATTTGCCCCTATACTTATGATTATGCTGAATAAGTGTATACTATTACCGCAGTATCGATTATCTCCCCCAAAAGCGCAAACCCTGTGCAATGTACTTGACATACCTGTAGCCGTCTGGAACACTTACTCAGCAACTCAGCAACTCAGCAACTCAGCAACTCAGCAACTCAGCAACTCAGCAACTCAGCAACTCAGCAACTCAGCAACTCAGGCGTAGAGTCTGTCTGCGCTCTGAAAAACGGGCAGCTTTTACATTCAGACAACAACATCATTATTTCTCATCAATTTTTGCAGACGGCAAACGTACTGTTAATCTTTTCCCTATTAAACCGCAAAGAGTACCACGTATGCGGAGTCAGATAGAGGAGAACATTCCTTTCAAAACTTTAGCGTACTCTGCGTCTCTGCGGTTAATTAAAATAAAACCACTCAGCATACAAAAATCACAAAGAATCACCGGTAAATACCAAACCATATTCCAACCCCCTTAGCGTCTTCTGCGTACTTTGCGGTTAAAAAATTTAAGGAATAAACCGTTTAGCGGTTGAAAATATATAAGTGCTAGGAGGAACAAGTATGAATAAAAATAGAAGAATAAATCGGCTGTTGAGCCGGTTAGCAGTAGGATTGATGCTTGCTGCAATGGCCTTGTTTACCGGTTGTCCGAATAAGATAACGGTTAAACCGGAAACATTTGCAGTAACGTTTAGTGCCGGGGAACACGGTACGCTTAAAGCAAAGGCGGACGGCGTAACGGAAACGAATAAAAGCCCGATAAGCGTCGAAAAAGACAAAACAGTTGTGTTTACTGCGGTGCCTGAAAAGGGTTATGAAGTAGAAAAGTGGACGGTCAACGGTACTGCTGTGGCAAATAATGTAAGTACAACGTATAGCCATAAAGTAACGGCTGCCGTAACGGTAAAGGTAAGCTTTAAGGCTTTGCCGCCTTCTGCCGTCGCTGTAACGGGTGTAACGTTGGATAAGCCTACGGTAAGTCTTGTAGCAGGAACTAGTACAACACTGACCGCAACGGTTGCTCCTACAAATGCTACGAACAAAACAGTAACGTGGAGTTCTAACAATCCTGATGTTGCAGCGGTAGACAAAGACGGCAAAGTAACAGCGAAAAAAACCGGAGAGGCAACGATTACCGTAACAACTACAGACGGCGGTAAAACAGCGAGCTGTACGGTAAAGGTGCTCACCCGATATACCATTACGTATCACCTAAACGATGGAACGAATGATAGCGGTAATCCTGCAAACTACACGGTAGAAACGGAAACGATTGACTTAAAGGATGCAGAAAGAACAGGCTATACCTTTATGGGTTGGTATGAGAAAGCGGACTTCAGCGGTGGAATAGTAACGGAGATTACAAAGGGAAGCACGGGCAATAAAACGCTTTGGGCCAAGTTTCTTGAAAACTACGCCATCACCTACAACCTCAACGGGGGAAGTAACCATGCCGACAACCCTGCAAAGTATACGATAGAAACAGAAACAATCACGTTAAAACCTGCGGAGAAAGCAGATCATATCTTTTTCGGCTGGTATGCCAGTGCAGACTTCAGCGGTGAAAAAGTAACGGAGATTACAAAGGGAAGCACGGGCAATAAAACGCTTTGGGCCAAGTTTCTTGAAAACTACGCCATCACCTACAACCTCAACGGGGGAAGTAACCATGCCGACAACCCTGCAAAGTATACGATAGAAACAGAAACAATCACGTTAAAACCTGCGGAGAAAGCAGATCATATCTTTTTCGGCTGGTATGCCAGTGCAGACTTCAGCGGTGAAAAAGTAACGGAGATTAGAAAGGGAAGCAGCGGAAACAAAGAGCTGTATGCAAAGTTTATCGAAATGAAAATGATCGATATTGCTGCGGTAACAAACGGAAGCGTAGGAGATAACTCTCAAAGCGATAACAACGTGCACACGGTAAGCCTTACTGCCTACCGGATAGGGGAGACGGAAGTAACGCAGGAGTTGTGGACTGCGGTGATGGGGGAGAATCCGAGTAGGTTTAAAGGAACAGGAAATCCGCCTGACGGCAGTGAAGTGCAGGAAAAACGGCCGGTGGAGAGCGTGAACTGGTATCATGCAATCGCATTTTGCAATAAGCTGAGTAAGGCGTGCGGGCTTGAGCCCTGTTATACAGTTCAAGGCGTAGACTTCGATGCACTGACCTTTAGTGCCATACCAACATCTAATAACAATGATTGGAATAATGCCGTATGCGACTGGAGTAAAAACGGGTTCCGGTTACCGACGGAGGCAGAATGGGAATGGGCAGCTATGGGCGGAACTGAGCATAAATGGGCAGGAACGAATGTGAAAGGGCAACTGATAAACTATGCGTGGTATAGCGATAGTGATGGGGGAAATGCAAATAATAAGACGCATGAAGTGAAAAAGAAGCAGGCGAATGGGTACGGGCTATACGACATGAGCGGTAACGTATGGGAGTGGTGCTGGGATCGGTATAGCGTCTTACCCAATCCGATGCCACCGGATTATGCAGGCCCAGCTGATTCCGGTTCTCGCCGCGTCAGACGCGGCGGCTGCTGGAGCAGCTATGCAGGCGGCGCCGCTCGTGCGTTTCGGGGCAGCAACTTCTATCCCGTCAACCGCTACTACGATCTGGGTTTGCGTGTGGTCTCGCGTCCCTGATGAAAAATGTACATCCTTGTACATTTTTCATCGACGAGTTTGAGGCGAAGCCTCAAACGTCGCTGTTGCGTGGAACCAGCGGCATCCATGCCGCTTTTGCCTGTGAGGTTGAGCGGCAACGGGCTGTTGAGCAGTGTACGTCCGTGTACACTGCTCAACGATAAGTTTTTCTATCGAAAAACTTACTACTGTTTGGAACCACCACCGTCCGTGGCGGTATGCGGCGAAACCGAACCGGCAAAATGTGTAGAGGTGGTGCAGTATAGTTTTGAAAAAAAGATGAAACTGCACCGATTAGCCGCTTTAGCGGCTCGAAAAATTTTTATGGGAATTTTCTATGTTTTAGGAAGCGCTCCATTGTACATTGTATTTGTTTAAGCGGTGCAATCTTTGCATGGATTTTGATTGCTGTAGTGGTACCCTGCCGTACAAAAGGAAACAAAAAAGAAAAACAACAGGTAAACAAATGGCGAAATGTATAATTAGGTCATTGATAGTGTAATGTATTAAACGGTAGGGACAAAAAAAGGTGCTGATTCCGGTTCTAACCGCGTCAAACGCGGTGGCAGCTGGAAGAATGATGCGAATAACGCCGCTCGTGCCTATCGGGACAACAACAACCCGGACAACAGCAACGACAATCTTGGCTTTCGTGTGGCTTGTCGCCCCTAGAGCTCACACAAATAGTGTGAACCGTCCCTGATGAAAAATGTACATCCGTGTACATTTTTCATCGACGAGTTTGAGGCTTCGCCTCAAACATCGCTACTGCATGGAACCAGCGGCATCCGTGCCGCTACTGAAAAACCAATTTTGCCGTGCACAAAATCAAACAGGTCAATATTACTTATTCAGAACGCCCATGGATGGGCGTAGTTTTAAGCAGAAACGAGTTTGTGAAAACAAACTCGCAGTTAACAAATGTACACGGAGGTACATTTGTTAACGATACCGATATCCAATTGCGAACAAGCGGTCGCGGAAATGTTGATTTAACCGAAGCTGCTAATATAGCGCAGCTCCGGTTAAATGCCGAGTTTGCCGTGCGGCAAACATCGCCTGTTTAAAAACGCTTTCGTTAAGCAATGCTTTACGAAAGCGTAACAATTCGGCAGCCTCGAAATTTGAAAATTTCTACGTTGCCGAATTTATAAGAATGCGTTTTTACGCGGGCATAAAATTATCGCCGTTACCAAAGAATTTGTCGCAACGGGAGAAAATAGTTTTTATTCAGAACTATGCTTTGTAACCAAGGCGGGTTCTTAGGGCAGAGCCCTAAGTCGCTCACTAAGGGGAGTACTTCCATGTACTCCCCTTAGTACGAGATTTGCGTCAAACGCAAATCTCGTTTCTGCATAAAATCACCGCCATCCGTGGCGGTTCTGAAACAGCTTGAACAGTCGCGGGGGGGAAGTGGTTAGCTGATGGGTAATGTGTAATTCAACAGGTGTTCATCTTAATTACACATTATTTTCCCCTGATAAAATAAGCATTTAATAAAAACTTGTAATTTTTTCTTCATTTCTTTAGCCATTTTACTCCGAAAGTCGCATAAGGACTGTAGGAGATGCGAATGACGAGAAAACCTTTTGAAGACCTAACTATCTCCGATGATTTTATGTTCTGTAAAGTGATGGAGTCCGAACCGATCTGTAAAGAATTTCTCGAAATGCTCTTTGCTACTAAGATCGATAAAATTACCTACCTGTCAACCCAAGATAGCGTTACCACTAAATCGAGTGCAAAAACCGTCCGGCTGGATGTACTGGTAAAAGACGGTGTCGGTACATCCTACGATGTTGAAATGTGTTTTCCGATAGACGTCCGTGTCTATCGGAAAACACGAGTTTTGCCATTCGGCAAAACATCGCTGCTGCTTGAAACCAGCGGCATCCCTGCCGCTGCTGAAACAGACTTTTCTAAAAAAGCCTTCCGTTAGCCTTTTGTAAATAGGCGGAGTAGATGCTAGGAGCGTACAAAAAACACCCGCAGGCGTACTTGCTGTACGTCGAGGACTGTTTTTTGTTAAGCGACAACGCAGATACCCGTATATTTTCAAAAGATACAAAAAAGATTATATTGAGAACGCCAAGGCGTTTAAAGAGACAGACAATCAAGAGTTACGAGGCTTTTTGCAGTATGTAATAACAGGCAAGGCAACTACGGCATACACAGGGAGGATAGAGCAGATGATACAGACGGTAAAACAGAACGAATTAGCGCGGAGAGAATACCACATATTACCGGCAGCTCTCATGGATGCGATGGATGAAGGCGAGGCACGAGGTCTTGCCAAAGGTTCCCGTCAAAAAGCGCTTGAAACCGCAAAGACAATGCTAACTATGGGGTATCCACTCAATGATATTTGTAAAATTTCGGGTCTCTCTCAAGCAGAAGTAGAAGCTCTATAAGAATCAAGCTCTGGAACCAAGGCGGATTCTTAGGGCAGAACCCTGAAACCTTAATGGAAATCTCCCCAGCAGCTGCCTGCTTCGATGCTGACACGGAGCGGGACGGCGAGTTCGACGACGTGTTCCATCTCTTGTTTTAACAGCGCTTTAACGGAATCGACTTCCGCATCGGGGGATTCGAGGATTAGCTCATCGTGTACCTGTAACAGGAGGCGCGCCTTTAACTGCTGCTGCTTCAATGCGCGATCTACACGCAGCATTGCCGTTTTGACGATATCGGCGGCGGAGCCTTGAATGGGCGTGTTGATGGCGATCCGTTCCGCTGCGGCGCGCTGCGTTTGGTTTCGGCTGTTGATAGCGCGGATGTACCGCCGTCTGCCCATCAGCGTTTCCACAAAGCCCTTTTCTGCGGCCGACTCTTTGAGCGTTTCCATAAAGGCGGATACTCCCGAATAGGTGGTAAAATAGCGGGTAATAAACTCCGCCGCCTCGGTGCGGGAGATGCGCAGTTGATTGGCGAGCCTAAATGCGCTCATACCGTACATCACCCCGAAGTTAATCACCTTTGCAATGCGGCGCATATCGGGGACAACGTTTTCAACCGGTACATTAAAGATGAGCGCCGCCGTTGCCGCGTGGACATCGGTTCCGTGCCGGAATGCCTTTACTAAATTTTCATCCTGCGAAAAATGAGCGAGGATAACCAGCTCGATCTGTGCATAGTCGGCGGAAATCAGTTTACAGCCGTCCGCTGCGTAGAACGCCTTGCGGATTTTGCGACCTTCTTCTCCTCTGATCGGAATATTCTGCAAGTTCGGATCGCGGCTCGAAAGTCTCCCCGTCGCAGTCCCCGTCTGAATAAAACTGGTGTGTATCCGCCCGTGTGTATCGGCAAGCAGGGGTAGCGCATCGGCATAACCTGATTTCAGTTTTGCGGAGGCGCGGTAATCGAGAATTTTTGCCGGAAGTTCATCGATGGCGGCAAGCTCCTCAAGCACGGAAATATCCGTAGAGTAGCCGGTCTTTGTTTTTTTACCGGTCGGCAGCTTCCGTTCGGTGAACAACACTTCCTGCAGCTGCTTAGGGGAGGCGATATTAAAGGGATGGCCGACCAGCTTGTAAATTTCCGCTTCGTCCCGTGCAAGCGTATCCGCCAATTCTTCCGAAAACGCAGCTAGCTCTTCTTTTTTAAGGAAAATCCCCTGTGCTTCCATATCCGCAAGGAGCGGCATCAGCGGCATTTCAAGCGTTTCAAAAAGTGTGGTCAAGTTTGCCTGCTCCAAGGCGGGCTTATATATGTGATATAATTGCAGGGTGAAGTCGGCATCCTCCGCTGCATATTCGGTCGCTTGCGGAAGGGGCACCGCCGCAAAGGTACAGCCCTTGGGGACGACGTCTTTATAGTTAATGCCCTGCAAGCCGAGCTGCGCTTCGGCAAGGTTCTCCAGGCCGAAGCTGAGGGTATCCGGTTCGAGCAGCCATGCCGCTATCATCGTATCGAAGAGACGGCAGCCGGCGCGGGTAAATATCTTTGCCGTCCGCAGCACCTGATAGTCGAATTTGCCGTTGTGCAACACAAGGGTGAGCGCTTCATTGCTCCAGAGCCGCGCGAGCAGTTTCTGTGCGGCGGCAAGGGGCATCACGGTGAAGGGCTGTTCACCCAGTTCGGGCGCCGGCGCTTTGAGCGGTACGTAGATACCGGTTCCGGCTTTTAAGCTGAGCGAAAATCCGACAAGGGCGTCGTATAGCGGGTTGAGACCGGTGGTTTCGCAGTCAAAGGCGGCAAAGCCCTGCGCTTCGGCTGCTGCGATAACGGCTTCGAGTTCTTCCGCGTCCGTCACAGTGCGGTACTCGCCGGTATTTTTACGGAGTTCCGCCGGTGCTGCACCGGTACCGGCTTCCGGTATGCCGTCAGCGCCGCCTATCGGTTTTGCACCCGCATTGCCTGTACCGGAACCGTTCTTTGCCGAACCGTTATCCGCTGAACTGCCGGTTGCTGCGATATTCGGCGCGGCAGCTGCATCGGCTGTGCCTGCTTCTTCGGCGGCCTTTGTGTACAGTTCCCCGAGGCGCGGCAGCTCATATTCTTTCAGCAGCGCGGCCGCCTCCGGATAGTGCAGCGCATCGCAGCGGTAATCCTCAATCGAGCCTTCGATGGGAATATCGGCGGCAAGCGTTATCAGTTTTTTTGAAAAATAGGCGCTCTCCTTTCCGGCAGCCAATTTCTTTTGTACGGCTCCCGCAATGGAATCGATATGTTCATACACAGCGTCGAGCGTACCGTAATCCTGCAAAAGCTTTACAGCCGTTTTGGGGCCGATGCCCTTTACGCCGGGGATATTATCCGAAGTATCGCCGATGAGCGAAAGATAGTCGAGCATCTGTGCAGGCGCAACCCCCCAATGCTCCTTAACTTCTTCGATACCCCATTGTGCCAAGGCTTCACTCTTATCGGGTTTAAGCACCGAAACAAAATCTCCTACCAGCTGCGCCAAGTCTTTATCTCCGGAGATAATGACACAGCGGCGGCCTTCTTGTGCAGCGCGGCACGCAAGGGTTGCGATAATATCATCAGCCTCAAAACCGTCTTTGCGGAGGCAGGTGATACCGAGTGTTGTCAGTATTTTTTCGATATGCGGAATCTGCGCGTGCAAATCTTCCGGCGTCTTGTCGCGGGTTGCTTTGTATTCGGGGTACCATTCGTGCCGAAAGGTCGGCGTGCGGGAATCGAAGGCTGCAAGAAAATACTGCGGCCGATATGTTTTTAAAATCATCGCAAGACTTCTAAAAAAGCCGTAAAGCGCGGAAACATTTTCACCCGCCTTATTGGTCAACGGATGGCTGACAAAAGCGAAGTAAGAGCGGTAAATTAAGCCGTAGGAATCAAGCAGGTAGAGCGTGTCGTGTGTGTGCTGTGTCATGGGAATGAGTGTATCATAAAACGTCCCGCAGTCATAGCGGAGAGTATATATACAATTCAAGTGTTTCTTGAGAATCTTTTCCAAGCTTATATTGGCTTTAATGGCTTTTAAGGAACCTCTAAAAAACTAACCAATTCTTTAGAGATGTTCTATAGAAACTATAATACGCTATAGCCCCCCGAGGAAGATACCGGCAATCACTAAAATCAGGCATACGGGTACAAAGACATACTGCATATAGGGGGCGTACCAATTACCGACCTTATGCTTGGCATGAAGGTTGATATCCTCAAGTGTCCGCTGTGCTCCATATACCCAAAAGATGACAAAGGCCGCTGTAACTGCTGCGAGCGGAAAAATGATGATGGCGACAGTGTCGGTGAAGGTGCCGAATACCCTCATGTCAAAGTTGAGCGGTACGGCGATACATGCTGCTAACACGGTGATAATAATCGCCGCTTTTTTTCTGCCGATTCTGAATTTGGACATCAGCGACTCAACCGGTACTTCCAACATAACAATTGAAGAGGTGAGGGCCGCGAACATTGCGCAGAGAAAAAAGAGGATGCCGAAGATATAGCCCGCCGGCATGTGTGCGATAATTTTAGGCACGGCAATAAAGAGGAGCGCCGCGCCCGCTTGCGGATTGATTCCGAGCGAATATGCGACCGGAACAGTGAACAGAGCACACATGATCGAAGCAAGAAAGTCCAAACCTGCCGTTTGGCGGGCGGTACGGGGAACATCGGATCCCTCCGGCATATAGCTTCCGTATACAAGCATTGCAGCTCCGCCGAGACTGAGGGTAAAGAATGCCATACCCAGCGCATATATCCAGATTCTGAAATGACCGAATACTTCCCATTTAGGCCTCAGCATTATGGCAACTCCGCGTAACGCGCCCGGCAGGGTGAGTGCACGAATAACCATCACGGTAACGACGATGTAAAAAGTTGCCATCATCACGGTGGTAAAGCGTTCAATGCCTTTTTGGATGCCAAGACTGACGATCAGTGCCGTTGCAACAAGGGCGGCGAGTGTCCACGGAATATTGGCGGGAGTACCTGCAAAGGATTCGAAAAAAGCGGGAGGCATCGCTGGAAATGTATTGGTAATCGCCAGTACAAGGTAGCGCAGTATCCATCCGATGATAACGGTGTAAAATGATAAAATTCCGATAAGGGCTATGACCGGAAACCAACCGACGGCACGGAGTAGGGGATTCGTTGTTTTTTGCGCGAGAATCGATTCAAAGGCAAGTACCGGTCCTTTGCGCATCTTTCGTCCGAATGCATATTCTCCCATCAATCCGAATGCGGAAAAGCCGAATAAAAAAATGAGGTACGGAATAAGAAACGTGATGCCGCCGAACTCCGCTAAGCGGGCGGGAAACATCCAAATATTCGCCAATCCCATTGCCGAGCCTACGCAGGCAAGGAGCATACCGATGTTTGTTTTAAAAAGTTCTCGTTTTTGTTTCATTTTTTACCTCAATAATTTTGCGGCTGTTTACCTTACCTCTTTAAAAGCGGCGCCTGCTGCATTCATATCCTCGATAAACCGAGGGTAGGATATTTTTACACAATCAAAATCTTCTATACAAGAGATTTCGGAAAATTTTTCGGTATTTTCCCTCGTTGTATCCGATTGTTGCCCAGTATGATAACGTGCGGCAATTCCGCATGCTGCGACGGCGAGCATCATCGCGATGCGGTGGTCGTCGCGGCTTCGTACCCGTGCGGGATGGAGTTTCTGTCCGCCGCTGCCGTTTGCAGCGCTGCTGTTCCCGCCGCTGCCACCGATGCGGAGAAAATCGTTGCCTTGGGTGATATCCGCTCCGAATTTTGCGAGTTCTTCCGCCGAGGCAGCAAGCCGGTCGCATTCTTTAAAACGGCACACACCGGCGTTGAGCAGTAGTGTTTCTCCCGTACAAAACACGGCGGCACAGGCGAGGATGGGAACCGCATCGGGGATATCCGCACAGTCGAAGCGTCCGCCTTTTAATTCGCCGGATATGGGAAATACCGAAACTGTGCGGCGCTCCGTGTCGCAGCGGATGTCCGCTCCCATCGCTTTAAGGATCGAAAGCGCCTGCGAATCTCCCTGCGTGTCTGCGGGGTCGAGGTTAGTCAGCGTAAGCGCCGCATTGCAGATGACGGCTGCGGTCAGGGGAAAGAGGGCGGACGACCAATCGCCCGGTATCGTTTGCGTAAAGGCACGATAGCGCTGTCCGCCTTTGATTTCAAAATGGTAGTCGTCACAGTTCACTACCTCGATACCGGCAATGCGGAGCCAAGCGCAGGTCATCCTTAGATACGGACGTTCCCCGGCATTGTTAAAGGTAATGCGGCTCATCCCGTTTAAAAGCGGCGCTGCAAGGAGGAGTCCCGTTACGGGCTGGGAAAAGGGACCGTCGAGTTGATATGATCCGGCTGGCAGCGGGCCGCAAAAACGGAGCGGCGGGACTTCCATGCTGCCTGTACCGTTCTTAATACTTGCCGTCGAGTACGGGATGCCTGCTTGCCGGTATACTGAAAGGAGCGGTTCCACGGGGCGGCTCCTAAGGGATTCATCTCCGGTGAGACACACCGGTGCATCGGCTGCGGCAAGGATCATACCTAAAAAGTAGAGGAGAGAACCCGAGTTGCCGAGGTCGAGAATGCGTTCCGCGGCACCGCGCTCTGCGGAGGCGAGGAGACCGCCGACTGGCGGCGTAACTTTGAGCACGAGCGGATTATTCGATACTTCCGTAATGGTAACGCCGAGCTGCCGCAGTACCTGTACGGCGCTTTCCATGTCTCCGCTGATAAGGGGCGCGGTAATAAACGAAGTACCGTTCGCTAAAGAAGCGCAGATGAGGGCGCGGAGCGTATGGCTTTTGGAAGAAGGCGCCGTCATCGTTCCGCAAAAAGACGGCGTACTTACTTTGAGATTCATTATGATACAGTTCGTTCCGTTATCCAGTTGTTTTTTTTGTTCGAGGCTTTTTTATCGCCGCTTTTTCGGTTTTTGTATCGGCCTTTTCTTCTGCGGTAGACTCAGTCGCTGCCGTTCTTTTTTTGCTTACAGCGGACTTGGTTCTTGCAGGAGCCTTTGTGTCCGCAGCAGACTTAGCAGATGCAGCTTTTTTTGCCTTGGTACCGGTAGCGGGTTCTGTTGCGTCCGCTCCTTCTTTGCCTGCAGCAGACTTGGCGCTTGCCCCTTTTTTTGTCTTGGCGCTGATAACGGGTTCCTCTACATCCGCCGCAGATTTGGAAGCTCTGCTTGTTTTTTTTGCCAAAGCTGTCTTCTTGGGCTTTTGTTCGGCTTTTGGCTCTGCGGTAGGCTGAGCGGTTGTACCGGTATCCTGCAAGAGGGCTTGTTCAAGCGCATCGACACGTTCCGACGTTTCGTACCGTTTAAGCTGTACAATCTGCGCTTGCGCCTGCTCGAACCGTTTTGTGTTGCGGTACACACAGGCAAGATCATAGTGTAGGTCGGGACTTTCAGCAAAGGATTCAAGCCCTGCCCGTAACGTTACCTCCGCACGGGCATAGTCGCCTTTTTGAACGGATATGGATGCAATCAGTTGATATATCCGGACGGACGGCTGGATATCGAGCGCCTTAACCAAACCGTCATCGGCCTCGTTGAGGAGGAAGAGCGCATAGTCGTTTTCGGCCTTATCGGTGAGAAGCTCAGGATTTTTCGGATCGAGTTTTAATGCCTTATAATACCACTGCTGCGCTTCTTCGCGAGCATCGTCGTCGGCAAATGCATTCGCTAAGGCGTGGAACGCAGCTGCCCGATTCCGTTCTACCGCGAGGTCGGCGGTTCCGTTTTCAATATCGAAGAGGGGGAGGCACTTTGCAAGCTGCCCCTTCCTGCGTTGTACTTCGAGGTAATTTACCAATAGGGATACTTCATCGGGCAGCAGCCTGCGCGCTTCCGCGACTGCCGCTTCCGCTTGTTCAATATCGTTTTCGCTCAATGCTGCTAATGCGCGTAAATTATGCACCCAACCGTTTTGCGGATCGGCGGCAAGCGCTTGTTCCAATACCGGTTGATATTTTCCGTTACTTAAAAAAAGCGCTTCCGCTAACCGGAACTGATATAATCCGTATTCGGGTTCAAGGTCACACGCTTTTTTAAATGCTTTGACCGCCTCTTTCGGTTCATCTGTTTTGAGCAGCAGTCCGTACAGGTACCAGTCGGCAGAATCTTTTGAACCTTTTTTGCACGCCGTTTTGAATTTGAGCAAGGCATCATCGTATCTGCCCACTGCGTAAGCATATTTTCCGGCAATCGAAAGCGTTCGGGGATCATTCGGCGCTATACGTTCCAATATCGTAATAACTTCCGCAAGGTCATCGTAGGCCTCCTGCTGTAAAAACGCGCGCGCAGCCTGCATATATGCATCTACCGCTTCCGGCTTTTTCCCGCAATCGTAGAGTTCATTCGCCTGATGGAAGGCAAAAAGCCCCTGATCGGGACTGATTGTGAAAGCTCGCCGGTATGCTTCGGCCGCTTCTTGGTGCTTTCCCAGCGCATGGTATAAATGTCCTTCAAGGTTTGAGAGGAATGAGGATTGCGCCATCATCGGCTTTGGAACTTTTTGCAGTAAACGCTGTAAATCTTCATACCGTTCAGCCCGATAGTAAATGCCGCCGAGCTCCGCAAAAGCTTCCTCGTTGGAGGGATTCGCTTCCAAGACCGATTGAAATTCCCGCTCGGCTTCGTCAAGCATCCGCTGCGCAAAATAAATGCGGCCTGCCAGTATCCGATCCGCTTCTTCCGGCTCCTTTAACCGCGCTGCAGCCCGGAGCTGGAGCAGGGCAGGGACATACCGCCCCATCGCATAGAGCGTTTTTGCAAGGCTGATGCGGGCATCCGGCGGCACAGCAGAAAATTCGTTTGCGTCCGTGTATGCCGTTTCTACCGTCATCGGGATGGAGTTTAATGAAAAGCGGGAAAGCTGCGCGGTAACCTGCGGGTAAGTTTCCCAGTTTTGAATTGCAAAGGCAATTTTTCCCGCTGCCTGAATGGTATCATCCTCACAGCAGGCAACCCAATGGCCGTTTATCAAAATGGTGATGGTCGTATTATTCGCGATCAGTTTGATTGAGTACGCACGTTTTGTATCCGCTTCTCCTTTATGATTTGAATAGTCTGAATCAGGGTGATCTGAACTATGATGATCTGAATCATGATGATCGATATCGGAATGAGCGGAACCGGGGATTTTTACCCAGCCTAGGAGGGGCATCGGGGTGCTGTTGACGACCGCATCGAGCCGTACCCATCCCGCATCGGAGATCATCAGTGCGTAAAAGGTACTTTGGCTGATATAACGGAACAGGATTCCGGCAGCGAATCCTCCCGCCTTATCGGTTGGTGTGTCCTGTCCGTCCGGCTTTTTTGCAGGTTCCGGCAAACGGATATCCGCTTCGATAATCACATCCTTATAGCGGAAGACCGGATTCACCGTCCACGCATAGAGATGCTTTCGCTGCGCTTCAAGCCTCAGTCCTCCCGTATTGTTTCCGTCAGGCTCAGGTGGCGTAAAGGTAGCCGTATATCCGTCACCCGTTTCCGCAGCAAACCGGCAGTTTTCAGGCTTGGAAAAATCGGCCTGCCATTGTTCTTCGACAATCTCTTCATAATCAATCGGAATTTCTTCTTTAGGCTTCCGCAGATTTTTGAGTTTACTTTTAAAATAATCGATGTAAAGTTTGAACATCCCCATACATTAAAAATAGCGAAAAAGAGAAAAAAAGTCTATCGAGCGGAGGAACGGGGTAAACGCATCAGACATTTGGTGCATGTCCCGCAGAATAAATAGGCTGTTCAACCAGAGTTGAACCTCTTCGCGGTTCAAATGGTCTCACAGCCTGTTTATTCTGCAATATATGTTTACCTGTCGGATGCATTTATCTATCACCTGAAAAAAACTGCACAAAATTTTTGACAAAATTTTGCGCGGAAGAAAAGCAATCGCTTTAAATATTTCCAGTGCGATTGCTTTTAAAACATACGGTATATGATTGAAATCACGGTATATCTATGCTATAAAGAAATATGCAACCGTCCATATCTTTTTATAATGTGAGAGAGCCTTCCATATATCTTCCTTTAGAAACGGTACTTAAGATAAACAGTGCGGAAGGGGGAAATTATATTCCTCGTCAGATACCGATTTTACCCGATTCGCTGATATATAAAAATCCTCCGCCGTCTTTTCGTGATGTTGCATTTGAAGTGTTTCGAGCATTTTTTCGGGATGTTATTCCCGAATCCGATTTATACACCCTTATTGCACGCGCGTTTCCTTTCAGGGTTCCGGTGTTTCCGATCGATCCCCGTACTTATATCATTGAACTTACCCATGGAGATGGCGGGTCTTATACCGATTTCGGCGCTCGGTTTACTGCGCAGCTGGTTGATTATTTCTATCAGTGCAGCGGGCAGCCGGTGCATATTCTTTTTGCGGGAACAGAGCTTGAAACGCTTTCGCTTGCAAAAGCATTTTCCGAGTTTGAAGATATTCATGCAACTTTTTTATATCCTCAAGATTCGAAAGATACTTTTCAGACTATGACAAAACAGCAAATTCTGTTGCTTCCCAAAAATATTCACACCTTTTGCGTCAACGGCTCTCTGGCAGACTGTAAAACGATGGTTCAAGAAACGGCAGTAGATGCTGATATTATCGGTTCGATGGAGTTGTTTATTCCTCATGCAGCACATATCGGCTATCTATTATCGCAGGTGTGTTGCTGTATGTATGCTGCATTGGCGGTACTTTCACGAACCGGTTATGATAACAGTATTGAGCAACCTCAGCTGATTATCGGTACTTCGTTAAACCAGCCGAACACCCTCAATGCTGCCGTACTTGCAAAAAAAATGGGAGCGCCTATAAACGGTTTTATTACAACAGTCAATGCTTCTTGCCGTATTCCTGAAAGAGACTATGAAGGAGAATGTCGACGCTTTAGGATGCTTTATACGCAGAGTTCTCCTGAAAGACGTACCCCGGAAGTCGCCTTATTTCGATTTGATCAGGATTCTGTGTTAGAGGCAATGCGCGACTGTAAAGATCGGACAGGGTATATTATCAGTTCCGACGTCGCAGAAGTATGGCAGGCGTGGGGTTCGATAAAAAACGGTCAAGCGATAGCGGATGGGCATAATCCTGTCGAAAACTTTTGTATGAATACCGGTTCGCTGCCCCGTTGGGTATCCGATGAACACACTGCGCATTCATGCATCACGATTATCCCGGAAATAACGCATCCTGCATTTCATTCTGAAGCGGTGAGAACGGCAACGGGAATATACCCATCGGTACCCACTCGCTTGGAATATAATCCGCAAATAACAGATGTGCCGGTACTTGAATGTTCATCCGCAAAAAATTTAAAAGATTGGCTTTTGTCTCTTGTCTAAGGAAACGCTGATTAATTCGAATGCAAAATAATCAGCATTTCCCTAATAGCCACTTAACTTTTCTCTTGCGTTTTCGGATTTTGGACTCTATAATAATACATATGTTGAGTCGCAGAATTGGATTATCACAGTATAAAAATCTTATTTCCAAAGCGGACACCATATCGGAGCAAAATCGGTATACAGGGCTTGACACGCTCATAGTCGGTAATACAATTCTCACAGCTCACAGCTCACAGCTCACAGCTCACAGCTCACAGCGAATCTTATTTAGATAGTTTTTTATCTTCTCCTTACAAACAGCATCATCACCTTTCCGCAGTTTTAAGTCTATCGGATACGAATCAAGATACGCATATTCCTTTTTCTCATGGTGTACATAAACAGCTTTTTGCGTCCCGGAAAATGCCATGCGTTGCTGCGAAAGGCTGTAGAGTAGGATATTACAAACACTTGTGCAATACCGCTTTATATCGCTGGGGTCGGCAGTCGGTCATATCAGGGTAAGAGAATTATGAAAACCGTTTTTTGCGGTTGCAGCATACTAATTAAGGGAGATTTTATGATGAAAATGAATCTAAATAAAACGAATATACTTAGAGGATGGGCAACAATGACAGTACTGGCTATTGCCTCGTTGTTCATGTTTACGGCATGCCCGCGTTCGACAGACAGTGTGGTGCCCAATGAAGTGCCGACCGTGGATAAATTTACGGTAAATTTTAGTGTAGACGGCGAACACGGTACGCTTACTGCAAAGGTAAACGATGTAGCGATCGGAACCGGTACGAAGGTGGAGAAAGATAAAAAAGTAAGCTTTACGGCAACGCCTGATAAAAACTATAAAGTAAAGGAATGGAGGGTAGGTGGCTCTGCTGTTACAGGTAATACGTCAAGTTCTTATACGCACACCGTCACAAAGGCTGTAGAGGTCAAAGTCTCTTTTGAATCGCTTCCGGTAGGTCAAGCTTCTTATATAGTACAACACTATAAAGAAAAATCGGAAGGAGGCTATTCTGTAGTGCCATCGGATACTGAAAGTTTACACGACACTGCAGGAGCAACTGCTGTATACACTCCTAAAACTTTCGAAGGTTTTAACTACAATTCGTCGCTTACGAAAATAAACGATTCCGTACAGACAAGCGGGACAATAAACGCTGATGGCAGTACTGTTGTAAAACTCTATTACGAGCGCAAAACGGTAAACGTAACCTTTAAGCTTAACGGCGGAAACGTAAGCGGTAATACAGCCGATATACCCCTAACAGGTAAATTCGGAACAGCATTTACTGCTCCGGAACCCGTCAAGGCGGATGCCGAGCTTAAAGGATGGAATCCCGCGTTGCCTTCACCTACAACATTTTCTGCGGCCGATACGACATATACGGCACAATGGCAGATTACGTCAGGCGGAGGTGGAAAAATCTTCATCAAGTATAATGTTGAGAACCTCACTGTCAGATACGAAAAAAACGATCGGTATGAATTATTGCCACCGAATTCCGAAGTCTCTGAAGGTACGTTGTTACGCTTTCGAGATAAGAATATCCCTGCGGGACAGCAAGTTGATAAGTGGAAGGTAAACACAAAAGAACTCGACTACGATGACTACACGGTTAACGTTGCCGATGCAGTTAGCGACGGTTCGAATAAAGTTATTACGGTAACGTATACCACTAAGCCCGCTGCCGCGGTTGTTGTAAAGTTTGACGAGAGCAAGGTCGAAGTGTATAAAAACGGCAGCGGTACACTCAATAACGGGGCTACTGTTTACGAGGGCGTCTCACTTTGGTTCGGGGTTAAAAGTCTTCCTACCGGTCAGGTTTTCGACAAGTGGCTTATCAACGGTACTAAAGAGGTCAAAGAACATTATCTCTATACGGTAAACATCGCCGATGCGGTTCCCGACGGTTTGGATAAGGTTATTACGGTAACCTATACAACCAAACTGTCAGCCGGTTCTGTTGTTATTAAATTCGATCCTACGCTTGTGAAGGTAGTGGCTCCTCTTTCCGGTATGCATGGCATAACGACCGGACAAACGATCGATGCAGGTACCCAATTGCGTGTTTATCCGCAGGTACCGGGCGGCATAGACATAGATAAGATATTTTTTAACACAAAAGAGTATACGTATAAACCCGATAACAGCTATTCGCTTGATATAAACGATGCAGTCCAAGAGGGCGGCAACAAGGTTGTCCGCATCGGTTTTACCGTTAAACATCCGCAAGTACTGACTGCGCAATTTACCCCTGCTGCATCAATCGAGTGTAGAACCGTTACCGGTGCACCAATCACTTCGGGCTATGAAGGCCCTGCCTATCTGTATGCAATACTGAAGGCAAAATTATTACCCGGGCAACAGGTAAAGCATTGGGAAGTCAACGGTACAAAAATTCCCGGCTCAGAAGGACAGACAATACTTGAAGGGCAGGCAAACCCCGATTTTGCTGTGGAAGAAGGCGGTAAAAAAGTCGTTAAAGTCAATCTTGTTTTGGAATAGCACTGTTTGAACAGACGATCTAATCCCCCGATGCGCTGTGTCGGGGGATGTTAATTGAATGATATTCATGAACCTCAAAAAACCTTGAGTTTTTTAAGATGCCCGAAAGGCACCCGCTTAAAACTTAAAACGATCTTCCGCCGCCGCCGTGAGAGCGTCCGCTTGACGACGTATGTGTGGAGCTTCCGGAGCTGCCGCTTGAATTGTTTTTAGGCCGTACCGTGCTTATCGTATTGGTACTGATGAGCGGATCGTTTACGGAATCAAAATGTACTTTTGTTTGCTCCGTCCGATTGTAGTACGGTTTTGCGCCGGCGATTTTATAGCGTTTTAATAAAACCAAGAAACTGATTAAAAACACGAAAACACCGGTTCCGAGGGCAAATAAGAGACTGCTTTTCAGTTTTGCAGCAGCTGCTTGTTCCGGTGATTGGATTATGGTGTTCAGCTTATCGATATATGCATTGATACCGGCGGCATAATTTCCATCCGCCGCTCCTCCGTCGATGAGCGCATCGAGCAGATCATCAATACGGGAATCGGTAACGGTATTGATAGTACGCTTACCTGAGGTTGAAATATGCGCTTTTCTTCCGCTGCCGTCGCCGTATCCTGTTACGATTAAAAGCAAGATTCCATCGCGGTCTTCTCCGTAGCCGTAGCCGCCGTAATCAAAGAAATCATCTGCATAAGCTTCCGCCGTCAAATCACCGGTGTCGGGAACCAGTACCACTGACGCATCCGTTTTTTCGTTTTCGGAAAATTCCGTAAAGCGTGCCGCTATTTCCTGTTGTTCGCTGAGCGTCAGGATGCCTGCCATATCGACGACTGCTTTTCCGCTATATTGTTGAATCGCGGCGAAAAGTTCGTCTGCATTCCAGTCAGTTGCTTTCTCATCCCATTCGTCTGCATCACTCGGGTCTGCACAGAGCATAAAGGGGAGCAAGCAGCAGAACAAAATCGTCATAAACCGTTTTTTATAGGTATGTTTTTTTGAACATACCGGTGTCATCATCGTTACCATATAAACATCCCTCCCAAGAACATGAGCACGCCGAATACGACGCCGAGAAGCCCCGATGTCAGCGCTACCTTTGCCTTATCCAGCGGCAGCTCCCCGCAGGTTTTACCGGTTTGACCGTTTACGGCAAATACATACGGCTTACCGTGATAGATGTAGGTAAGAATCCACGAGGGGAGTAACACATACCGTTGATCGCGGACGGAATACGCGGTTGAATCTTTTTCCGATTCAAAATGAGTACAAGTCGTTGACTCTTTGATAAGTGCCGCTGCGGTTTGTTTTGCTTGTGTCATTAATGCAGGTTTTATTGCTTCTTTATCTTCGGTGTATTGTTCGGCAAAAAAGCCCGCTAAATACCCTGCGGAAAAAGGCTTCATCTCCGCTTCATCATAGGGAGTAATGGTATTGAGTAACGATTCGTCGATTTTTGAAAACGCAAGCTTTTGCAGGTTGTTTACGGCGATATCACCGGTGCGGTCGATTTTGTATTTATCGGTTTTTACATAGTCACGGTCTCCGCTTGACCAGCGGGTAACGTTCACACCGACCGCATGGTAGTCCACCTTTGCATCGATATCCGCCTGCCAGTAGGGGAGGTAGACGCCGGTAATTTTTTCCTGCTGCATTTCACTCGTAAAGCCTTTCGGGGTAAATTTCTTTTTGCCCGCCCATTGCAAGAATTTCTGTATGGCGATCTTTTTATCGACCTTAAACGGGATAATGCGGTCGGGTTTAAAATCGCCCTTGAGCCGGTCGGTTATAACCACCGGGCTGTGGCAGTAGTAGCAAAACACGGCCGTCGAGGTATCTCCCGCAACAACTTCTGCGCCGCAGTTGGCGCATTGGTATGCCTTAACGGTCTGTCCGCCTTTTTCAGTGATGCCGGTTCCGAAAGCTGCAACCCTATCAGCATTTCCGCTGTTTATCGTGCCGGATTCTGCTGCATTGCTGTCCGCTCCGGCGGTTTTAGCTTGCAGTTTTTCGAGATAGGCAGTCAGTTCTTCTTCCGTATGCTCGGTAAAACAGTATCCGCATTTAAATTTGCCCAATCGCGGGTTAAACTCAATCGGCGCCCCGCACGCAGGGCATTTGTAGTTTATTATACTCATCTCATTCCTCTTACAAGGTAACCACATCAGACTTTTGAAAATATGCACACCGTCTACAGCGTTACTGCACAAAAATAACTGCTCGACGTACAACAAGTACGCCTCCGCTTTATTTTTGCTCGTGCCTTGTATCCGGTGCCACTATTTTCAAAAGTATTGGTTATACACAGTCGTCTCTTATTCTGCGGAATTTGATTTATCCATCTAATGTGTTTACCCTTCTTCTGAAACATAAAGCGAAATTTTTTCAAAATTTCGCGGAACAAAGAAGCCAACTGCTTGGAATATTTTCACTGCAGTTGCCTTAAATCCGCTTAATTCTAAGATTTGCGGTCGTGCTACAGTTTAGCGCCGCACTCGGAGCAGAATTTTGTGCCCGGTTTGACTTCTGCGCCGCATGAGGGGCAATTATTTCCTGCCGGTTTCGGCGTGCCGCATTCCGCGCAGAACTTACCGGTATTCTTATGTCCGCATTCGGTGCAGAACCATTCGCCTGCCGCTTTTCCTTGAGCGGCTTGTCCCGCCGCGGCGGTTTGCTGTGCAGTATGTTGAGTTGCTTGCTGCATTTGCATCTGCTGCATATTGGTTTGGCTTGCCTGTCCCATAAAGTTTCCGCCTGCGTTCATGCCCATTCCCATGCCCATGAATGCCATACCGGCGCCTGCCTGATTGGAACCTGCTGCTTCCATACCCCGCGCAATAGCCCCCTGCACATACCCTTCACGGATAGAAGGATCGCCGAGCATTGCGCCTTTGTTTCTCATATTGATGAGTTCTTTGGAGCTGTCGTCATACGTGATGCTTGCGATACCGACCGCCAGTACCTCCATACCGCGCAGGTCTTTCCACGAATCATCGAGAATTTGCGACATGTGCTTACTGAGGATCGTTCCCTTTGACGGAATAAACGAAATCCGCTCACCTTCCATCGACATCTGGCTGATTGCTGCCTGCAATGCCTCTAAAAATTCGGTTAAATACTGCTCGTTGATTTCATCGATATGTACGTGCGTTGCATTTCGGGGGCAGGCTTCTTTAAAGAATTTGATAGGATCGGTTATTTTGATAGAGTAGTTTCCGAATGCCCGCAAAAAAAGCTCCGCATTATAAAAATTATCAAAATACTGGAGCGGATTAGGCGTACCAAACTTAATGCCTTTGATTTCCTGTAAATTGATATAGAATACTTCCTGCTTCATCGGTGTTGTTCCGCCGAATTTAAAGCGGCCGAATGTTTCTTTTAAGGCATCGCCAAAACTACCGCTGAAAAGGGAGGGCGCGGAACTGTTATCAACCTTAAAATATCCCGGCTCCGCCGTGTAGTCGATAATTTTTCCGCCGTCTACCAGCATCATAAACTGATTTTGATTAACGTGAATAATCGACCCGTTGGAAATGACATCGCTTGAGCCTTTGGTATTCCTGTTGCGCTTATCCGTGCGTACCGGTACACCCTTTGCGAGTACAATGCCCTCACCCATATCATCCGCTTCGACAACTTCAAGCCACTGATCCGCTAAACCGCCGCCTACTGCGCTGACTGCCGCTGTTATCAATCCCATCGTATTTCTCCTCTTTTGTTTGTATGATCTCTATTTTATAAGCTCTATATTAGTATAGAAATGAATAATCGGTAAAGGGGGGGCTGGGCATCTTCTAAAAAATATATCGAATTAAACTAATACTCCCGATGCGGAGCATAGAGGCAAAACATCATGCATTAAATCTTTTACACGAATAAATAAAAATTTATTGTTGCATTATAGATTATTCCATTGTACAATAATCATCATAACGAATACCCCCGCAGCGATTTTAGGATAACTATGGGGCAAAAGATAGACTGCGTATAACGATGTAAGGAGTGTTATGGTGGAGATACGAGATATTTTACAACGCGCGTATGAATATGGGGTGCAGTATGTTGATAATGGGGTGGTTGCGGACTATATCCCCGAACTCGCGAAAGAAGATAAAACTAAGGTCGGCGCTGCGCTCATTGACACGGATGGCTCCTTATATGAGACGGGTTCTTCGCGACACAAGTTCAGTATTCAAAGTATTGTTAAAATTATCATTTATCTCTGCGTGCTTGAACACTATGACTTTGATTATATTCAAAAGTTTATCGGCGTAAAACCCTCCGCCAAACCGTTTAACAGTATCATTGCGCTGGAGCTGAGTAATAAGAATATTCCGGTTAATCCGTTTATCAATGCCGGCGCTATTGTCGCAACGTCGCTGTTATATGAAAAATACGGCAATAATACATTCGAGATGATTCTTAACCGGACACGCGAAATTGTCGGAAATGATAAAATCGATTATAGCAGGAGCATTTTCAATTCGGAAAGCTCTTCCGCTTTTGCAAATAGGGCGCTGACCTACATGCTGTTGAATGGCAAAATCATCCCTGCAGACGTTAATGTAGAAGACTTGTTAAACGTGTATTTTAAAAGCTGTTCGATTTTAGTCGATGTGCGGGATTTGGCGCAATTGGGATTTGTGCTGTCGAGGGATGGTAAAGACGGAGAAAATAAGCAGCATTTGAGCGAGGCTCATGCGCGGATATTACGAACGATTATGGCGACCTGCGGCACCTACGATTATTCCGGAGAATTTGCAATCAGAATAGGTTTACCGGCAAAAAGCGGGGTAGGCGGGGGTATTGTTACCGCATCACGGGCGGGCTATGGCATTGGTGTCTATTGTCCCGGGTTGGATTCACACGGGAATTCTTATGTAGGGACGCGGATTCTTGAATTTATTGCGCGGGAATTAAACTTAAATATTTATTAAAGGCATACCGATAAAACATACGATAAATCGTTATTAGGAGGAAAAAAGTATGTTGGAAATGTTAGGCGCCATTATTGCGCCAATTAACAGTTTACTCTATTACCCCATCTTGATCATTTTGCTGCTGGGGGTAGGGATTTATTTTACCGTCCGTTCGGGATTCTTGCAGGTGCGGTTACTCGGTGAGGCGTTTAGGGTTACCGCCGAAAAACCGATGAGGGAAGGTGATGTATCGTCGTTCCAGACATTGATGGTAACAACCGCATCAAGAGTCGGTACCGGCAATATCGTCGGTGTTGCAAGCGCTATTTGCTTAGGCGGTTACGGCGCGGTTTTTTGGATGTGGATTGTTGCGATTATCGGCGGTTCTTCTGCCTTTATCGAATCGACACTAGCACAAATTTACAAGCGCCGTGATGAAAACGGCGGCTGCTACGGAGGCCCTGCGTATTATATCGAAACGGCCTTAAAGAGCAGAGCGCTCGGTATCATTTTTGCCGTCAGTCTTATTCTTACGTATGCAATCGGCTTTAATATGCTTGCGGCGTTCAATTTACAAACCAGCTTTACCGTCTATAGTTTTTATGACCCGAAAGTAACGCCGTGGATTATCGGCGCCGTATTGGCAGTTATGACCGGCTATTGCTTACTTGGCGGCGGAAAGCGTATCTTGAAAGTAACTTCTGTCTTAGTACCGATTATGGGTGCAATTTACGTTGTTGTTTCTCTCGTGATGGTTATTATGCATATTTCAGCAATGCCCGCGATTTTCTCGCGAATCTTTGCCGATGCATTTGATTTTAAAGCGATCTTCGGCGGTGTTGCCGGTTCTTGTATGATGTACGGTATTAAGCGTGGACTTTATTCCAACGAAGCCGGTATCGGTTCGGCGCCGAATGCTGCAGCGACGGCGCTTGTCAGCCATCCTGTTAAACAGGGACTGGTACAGATGCTTTCGGTATTCCTCGACACACTTATTATCTGTAGCGCAACCGCCTTTATGTGTTTTAGCGCCGGTATCGAGCCGTCGGAGTCCTTAAGCGGTGCGCCGTATGTGCAGGCCGCCCTGTCCTCGCTGATGGGGAATTTCGGAAACCACTTTATCACGTTCTCTTTGATATTGTTTGCTTTTACAACCCTGCTCGGAAACTTATACTATGTTGATGATAACCTTTCCTATATTTACGGCAAGGTTCCCAGCAAAACCTTTATGCTGGTGTATAGAATTTTTGCGTCCCTTGTCGTGCTTTTCGGTGCAGCTCATAAACAAGCCTTGGCATGGGATATCGGCGATTTGTTGATGGGTATTATGGCCTTGATTAACTTACCGGCAATCTTCCTTTTAGGTAAGACCGCAATGAAGGCTTTGAAAGATTACGAAAAGCAACGGAAGGAAGGAAAAGACCCTGTATTCCATGCAGCCGACATCGGTATGCAGGAAAAACTGGATTTCTGGAATTAACGTTTTTAATTTAAAAAACGGATACGGACGCCTAAAGATAAGAAATTTTTAGGCGCCCGTTATATAAAAACCGTATCCCCTGATGTTCTGCCTCGGGGGATGTTGATCAGAAAAACATGCCGCACCTTTCAACAATACGCTCGTAAAAGATGTGGCGGGAAAATTATGCATCGCAAAAACAGCTTCTATCAAGGTGTGGAAGAATGTATAATCACGTCGTAGTCAATAGAAATATGAGCGTTCACTTCTTTGATAGACTTTATAGCATCTTTTAATGTTTGATTCTTAGTCCTATTCATAATCTCGTCAAAAAATACCTTATATGCACTATAAAAAGAAGCTATACCTTGAGCGGATTGATCTTCCCATAGAAATCTGTTGCTAGCATAAGGATTATTTGGGTATCCCTGTGTGACAGAACGTAGCGGGCGTAGATTATACCGGTCATGATGCTGTCGCATTTTCTGAATTAAGTCCGCTTCCAAAATATTTTGACCGGTAGGATCTTTGATGTATTCTTTGCATATAAAAATATCTTTTTGCGAATCTTCTTTGCAAAAAAATACTTCTCCATGTATGGCTGTATCATCTTTCCATATTGCAATAATCCCTAATACATCGCCGATAGGATAGGCTTCACTCTTTAAAAAAATTTTTATGGAATCATTCATTTTTTGTCTCCTGTTTTAGTTGTGGTTCAATTCTCATTGTTGTATTCCTTTTGAAATGCCGCACCTTTCAACAATACGCTCGTAAAAGGTGCGGCGGGAAAACTCTTGTCTAACAGGCAATTACCGTAAGCTATCTACAATAGCTGCCCCTTATGTATTATTGTTTCTGCCAAGTGTATTCCCAGTAAGTATCTCTCAAATACGTTGCAGCTTTTGAAGTATCTTCCAAGTCAGCTTGGTTGATGTTCTCGGTAGTGTTGCCATCTTTACTCAGAACTTTCCATCCTGATGGAGCCTTAAAAACCGCTCTGGTAAGTGTTTCGCAACCTATGAATGCCGCGAGTTCGATTTCAGTAACGCTATCGGGTATGGTAATACCGGTAAGGTTTGTGCAACGAGCGAATGCCTCGCCTCCGATTTTAGTAACACCAGCACCGATAGTAACAGCACTCAGCGCAGAGCAGTTCGAGAAGGCACCGTCACCGATTTCAGTAACGCTATCGGGTATGGTAATACCGGTAAGGTTTGTGCAATGAGCGAATGCCCCGTCTCCGATTTTAGTAACGTTATTACCAATAGTAACAGCACTCAGCGCAGAGCAGTCCAAGAAAGCAATGTTACCGATTTCAGTAACGCTATTCGGTATGGTAATACCGGTAAGGTTTGTGCAATGATCGAATGCCGCGTGTCCGATTTTAGTAACGTTATTACCGATAGTAACAGTACTCAGCGCAGAGCAGTCCGAGAAGGCACTGTTACCGATTTCAGTAACGCTATCGGGTATGGTAATACCGGTAAGGTTTGTGCAATGAGCGAATGCCAATTGTCCGATTTTAGTAACGCCTGTACCGATAGTAACAGCACTTAGCGCAGAGCAGTTCGAGAAGGCAAGGTTACCGATTTCAGTAACGCTATTCGGTATGGTAATACCGGTAAGGTTTGTGCAATGAATGAATACCAATTGTCCGATTTTAGTAACACCAGTACCGATGGTAACAGCACTCAGCGCAGAGCAGTCCGAGAAGGCACTGTCACCGATTTCAGTAACGCTATCCGGTATGGCGATACCGGTAAGGTTTGTGCAATACTTGAATGCCCATCGTCCGATTTTAGTAACGCCTGTACCGATGGTAACAGCACTCAGCGCAGAGCAGTCCGAGAAGGCACTGTTACCGATTTCAGTAACGCTATCGGGTATGGTAATACCGGTAAGGTTTGTGCAATGATCGAATGCCGCGTGTCCGATTTTAGTAACGTTATTACCGATAGTAACAGCACTTAGCGCAGAGCAGTTCGAGAAGGCATTGTTACCGATTTCAGTAACGCTATCGGGTATGGTAATACCGGTAAGGTTTGTGCAATGAGCGAATGCCGCGACTCCGATTTTAGTAACAGTATTCGGTATTGCAAGGCTTCCGACCAGTGCATTTCTATCCGTTACACCAGTGAGCCTACCGGTTGAATCGATTTGCAGTAGCGAAACATCTGCGGTCTTTTCTTTAAACGTAACGCTGACGGTGGTATGTGCAGTTACCGTCAATCTTGCCTTATTTTTATCAGCGCTGTCTTGTGTCGCACCCGTCCATGCAGCTACTTCGTATCCGGTATCCGGTATTGCGGTAAAGGTAAGTACGGTGTCCTTTGCAATGATGCCGTCGGCAGGCAGCGGAGGATCAACGTTT